>BQJF01000020.1 GCA_021604565.1 Minwuia thermotolerans
GTCATAGTTGCGGAAGATCGGCAGGATACGGATCATCTCGCTCATCAGGATGACCTCCTGCTCCGCCATTTCCTTGTCGGCGCAGGCCACCAGCACCATCACGTGAATCAGGGCGCTGTGGGGGCTCATCGTTTCGGACATTGGCTGCAGGCTCCATGGAATGTTCTGAGCCGTTAATCTGTCAGGTCAGACTGCTGTCGTCCATGGTCCGCGCGTGTCTTTCCCGCTCGGCGGCCAGGAAGGACCGTGTTTCAGCCACCGCCTCCGCCAGTCCGACGCGTGATACCTCCACATCGGAGGGAAAGGCATCGCAGAGGCGGGTCGGCAGGCGCGGGTCCAGCATGACGAAGACGCCCCGGTCGCCACGCTGACGCAGCAGCCGCCCGAACGCCTGCTTCAGTTTCAGACGGGTCAGCATGTCGTCATGCGCGCCCTTGCCGAAAGCTTCCCGCCGGGCCTTGTGCATGATGTCGGGACGCGGCCAGGGCACACGGTCGAAGACGATCAGGCGCAGCGACCGGCCGGGAACATCCACGCCGTCACGCACCGCATCGGTGCCAAGCAGGCAGGAATCCTGTTCGGCGCGAAAGATGTCGACCAGCGTCGGCGTGTCGATGGGGTCGACATGCTGGGCGTAGAGCGGGATGCCCTGATCCTCCAGCGGGTCCAGCAGCCGCTCATGCACCGCGCGCAGCCGCCGGATCGCGGTGAACAGGCCCAGCGCCCCGCCGCCCGCCGCCAGAAACAGCTCCCGATAGGCGGCGGAGATTTCATCCACCCGGTCACGACGTACATCGCGCACCACCAGGATCCGTGTCTGGTTGGCGTAGTCGAAGGGTGACGGGACACTGATCCGCTCCGCCGGTTGCACCAGATGGCGCAGCCCCGTCCGCGCCTCGGCGGTGGCCCAGTCATCGCCCTCCGAGCGGTCGCGCAGGCTGGCGGAGGTAATCACCACGCCATGGGCGGGTTTCAGCACCACCTCCGCAAAGGCCTGCATCGGGTCAACCAGGTGGCGGTGATAGGCCACATCCGCCTCCCGCCCCGCGATGCGGCGCAGGGCGAACCAGTCGACGAAGCCCTCCGGTCGCGGCCCGCCCAATCCCTGCAACATGGAAATCCAGGCCGTCAGCAGGTTGCCCGCACGATAGTCCAGGCCACTCACCGCGGCCTCGATCCGCATCCGCTCCCCGCTCGGCAATTCATCCGCCTCGTCATCCAGCCGGTCGAGCAGGATCTGGCGCAGTTCCTTCAGCGGGACACGCAGGTCCTCCAGCGCCCGCACCAGTCGCGCCGAGGCCTCGACCAGACCATCGACTGGAGGATCGGTCTCGCACTCCAGGCCGTAGACGTCATCGGGGTGCGCCGACCGCGCCCTGACCTGCTGGCGCACCACGGACAGGAACTGCTCCGTAGGTCCACTCGGGTTCTCTCCACGCAGGCGCGTCTGCCAGTCGAAGGCGGGCAGGATCCGTGCGGCGTGGGTGGCGTGGTCAAGCGCCGCGACGGCGGCATCATCGCCGACGATCAGGTCCTGGATACGGCGGGTCAGGCCGCGTGCCCGACCACGTGCGCCATCCTCCGCACCCCTGATCCAGCGCCGCAGTTCAGCCGCCTCCTGCCCCGAGAGTTCGGCTGCGAAAGCACTGTCGGCCGCATCGAACAGGTGATGACCCTCGTCGAAGACAAACCGCCCCGCCCCTTTCTCCTCCGCCGCCTGCTGCACGGCACGGATCAGCACCAGCGCGTGGTTGGCGATGACGATCTCCGCTCGCTCCGAACGCCTGCGGGAATTCTCGATGAAACAGCGCCGGTAGTGGTCACAGGCGGAGAAGACGCACTCCCCGCGCCGGTCGGCCAGCGCCACCGTGCGCTGGGTGCCGAACAGTGTGACCAGCCATGCCGGAAAGTCGCCGCCGCCCAGGTCGCCGTCCCGCGTCACCTCGATCCAGCGCGCCATCAGGGCCAGCGGTACGATGTCGGCCCGCCGCACCGCGCCACCCTGCACCGCCTCCTGAAAGTTCAGCAGACAGAGATAGTTCTCCCGGCCCTTGCGGATCACCGCCTTCTCCGCCTTGAGCTTCGGATCGGTGTAGAGGCGGTCAAGTTCCTGATCCAGTTGCCGCTGCAGGTTCTTGGTGTAGGTGGACAGCCAGACGGTGCCGCCGTTCTTCTCGGCCCAGACCGACGCCGGGGCCACGTAACCGAGCGTCTTGCCGGTGCCTGTCCCGGCTTCCGCCAGCACGACATGCGGCTCATCGATGCGTTCGCGCGGGGCGAAGGCCATGGCGGCACGGGTGGCATACTGCTGCTGCGCCTGGCGGTCCTCCGCCCCCGCATCCAGCATCTGACGCAGGCGGTCCAGCGCCTCGACGGGTTCGACCGGTGCATGTCCGGCGGGCGGCAGGGGTGCCAGATCAGGGAAGTCGGCTACCCGCGACCAGGCATCCAGCCCCCGGAACCGCCCCTTCCCCGCCGTGACGCCCAGCGCGCGCAGCACCGGCTGCGCCCACGGCCAGCCGCCGTCGGCCATGGCCTGCGCCAGCATCGCCGTGGTGTCGCGGCGCGCATCCGGTGTCAGGGAGAGGTCGTGCAGCATCAGCGCCGCCGCCTCGAACAGTTGCGACGGGTCGGGCGGCATCCCGAGTGCGGGCAGGTCAAGGGCGCGCATCAGCCCGTCCGCCGTGGGCAGACAGAAGGTCCCGGGCCGGGCGAAGGCGAACAGCTCCAGCAGGTCATAGGCCGCGAAACTCGCCACCCCCAGCCTGCGCGCCACTGCGGGCATGTTCACCAGCATCGGCGCATCACCGGTCAGCGCGGCACCGGCGGCGCGGGAATCCAGCGTCTCGATCTCCCCGTCAGTACTGACGCGCACGATCCCACGACCACTCAGGGCCACGGCGGGACAGTCCGGCATCATGATTTCCGAATCGCGCGTGCTCATCGCTGGACTATATCCACGCCGGGCCTGCAGGGGGACGTGCAAGCGGCTGCGCTTGACCTGCCCCGCGACCGTGCCTAGAGCTACCCCGCGCGTGGCGTTCCCGGCGGGGACCGGCAGGCAATGGATTCAACGTTTCAGACATAAGGTTCGGCAATGCTGGACAAGACATATCGGCCCCAGGAGGTCGAGCAGCGGCTCTACGAGAGTTGGGAACAGGGTGGCCTGTTCCAGGCAGGACGCAACGATGGCGCGCCCTATACCATCGTGATTCCGCCGCCGAACGTGACCGGCAGCCTGCACATGGGCCATGCGCTGAACAACACGCTGCAGGACATCCTGATGCGATGGCACCGGATGAAGGGCCGCGACGCGCTCTGGCAGCCGGGCACCGACCATGCCGGCATCGCCACCCAGATGGTGGTGGAGCGGATGCTGGGCGCCGATGGCATCAGCCGCCACGACCTGGGCCGCGAGACCTTCGTCGACAAGGTCTGGGAGTGGAAGGCCGAATCCGGTGGCACCATCACCAACCAGCTCCGCCGCCTCGGCGCGTCCTGCGACTGGAGCCGTGAGCGCTTCACCATGGATGAAGGGCTGTCCGCCGCCGTTACCAAGGTCTTTGTCGAGTTGTACCGCGACAGTCTGATCTATCGCGACAAGCGGCTGGTCAACTGGGATCCGAAACTGCTGACCGCGATCTCCGACCTGGAGGTCGAAAGTACGGAACAAAAGGGTCACATGTGGCACTTCCGCTATCCGGTCGAGGGTCAGGACGGCACCTTCGTCACCGTGGCCACCACGCGCCCCGAAACCATGCTGGGCGACACGGGCGTCGCGGTTCATCCCGACGACGAACGCTACAAGGATCTCGTCGGGAAGTTCGTCATCCTGCCGCTGGTCGGACGGCGCATTCCCATCGTCGCCGATGAATATGCCGATCCCGAACAGGGCTCCGGCGCGGTGAAGATCACCCCTGCGCATGACTTCAATGACTTCGAGGTCGGCAAGCGCTGCGATCTGGAGATGATCAACATCCTGGATGCCCATGCGCACCTGAACGAGAACGTGCCGGAGACCTATCAGGGCATGGAGCGGTTCGCGGCGCGGGAGAAGGTCATCGCCGATCTGGACGCGCTGGGCCTGCTGGAACGGATCGAGGAGATTACCCATACCGTTCCCTTCGGCGACCGCTCCGGCGTGGTCATCGAGCCGTGGCTGACCGACCAGTGGTACGCGGATGCCGAGACCCTCGCCCGCCCGGCCATCGAGGCGGTGGAGGACGGGCGTGTCCAGTTCGTGCCGAAGAACTGGGAGAACACCTACTTCGAGTGGATGCGCAACATCCGCCCCTGGTGCATTTCCCGCCAGCTCTGGTGGGGACACCAGATTCCGGCCTGGTACGGCCCGGACGGCGAGGTCTTCGTCGCCTATGACGCGGCGGAGGCACAGACGCTTGCCGACGCCCACTACGGCAAGACGGTCGACCTGACCCGCGACGAGGATGTGCTCGACACCTGGTTCAGTTCCGCGCTCTGGCCGTTCTCGACCCTCGGCTGGCCCGAGGAAACACCGGAACTGGCGAAGCACTATCCGACGGACGTGCTGATCACCGGTTTCGACATCATCTTCTTCTGGGTCGCCCGGATGATGATGTTCGGCATGCACTTCATGAAGGAAGTGCCGTTCCACACGGTCTATATCCACGCGCTGGTCCGCGACGAGAAGGGCCAGAAGATGTCGAAGTCGAAGGGCAACGTCATCGATCCGCTGGAACTGATCGAGGAATATGGCGCGGACGCGCTGCGCTTCACCTTGGCGGCGATGGCGGCACAGGGGCGCGACATCAAGCTGTCGGAACAGCGGGTTGCGGGCTACCGGAACTTCACCACCAAGATCTGGAACGCGGCCCGTTTCTGCGAGATGAACGAATGCGCGGTCACACCGGACTTCGATCCGTCGAACCTGCAGCAACCAGTGAACCGCTGGATCGTCGGGGCGCTGTCGGAGGCTGCGGCGACCATCGACCGGGAACTGGAAGCCTATCGTTTCAACGAGGCAGCGAACGGTGTCTATCGCTTCACCTGGAACCTGTTCTGCGACTGGTATCTGGAGTTCGCCAAGCCGCTGCTGCGCGCCAACGACCCTGACGTTGCCGGTGAAACCCGTGCAACCGCCGCCTGGGTCCTGCAGCGCATCCTGACCATGCTGCACCCCTTCGCGCCATTCGTGTCGGAGGAGCTGTATCAGCAGATGGGCGGCAAAGGCTCCATCTCCGCCACCGCCTGGCCGCAGCAGGACCTGCAGAACGCCGAGGCCGCGAAGGAATTCGGTTTCATCATCGAACTGATCTCCGAGATCCGATCCGCCCGTGCGGAGACCAACGTGCCGCCCAAGGCCCAGCTCGAGGCACATTTTCCGGACCTGGACGCGACGCGCAGGGGCTGGATCGACGGTAACTGGGAACTGGTGTCCCGCCTCGCGCGCCTGTCAGGCATCAGCGAGACCATGCCGGGGGGCGCGTCGGAAATCGTCGTCGACGGGGCGCGGGTCGTGCTGCCGCTGACGGGTGCCATCGACGTCGATGGCGAGAGGACGCGGCTGAACAAGGAAATCGGGAAACTGGATGCGGAGATCGACCGCATCGCGAAGAAGCTGGCGAACGAGAAGTTCGTGTCTCGCGCGCCGGAGCATGTGGTGGAGCAGGAACGGGAACGCCAGGCCGAGGCCGAGGCGGCAAAGACCAAGCTGGAGGCGGCACTGGGTCGCCTGTCCGCGGCCTGAGCCATGCAGCCCCTGTCCCGCGCCGCCGCTGCTGTCGCGATCATGGTCGCGGTGCTGTCTTCCGGTGCGGTCGCTCAGACGCAGGGCGATCAGGCGCAGGACGCCGAGGAATGGCAGGAACCCTTCCGGGTCTTTCTGGCTGACCCCGACTACGTGAACGCGCTGGGTGAGCAGATCGACCTGGTCGAACAGCAGATCGCGCCCGAATGCATCCAGGTGCTGAAAAACGCCAAACGCCGTGAACTGCGCGTGCGCGTGAAGCCGGTCTTCAAGGCCGGAACACTCTGGCCCATCTGGGGCGAGTGGCGGGAGCAGATCAGCATCGAGCGGTGCGACGACCCCGTGATCCACAACGTGCTGGTCACCGCACGACCGGATGGCGCCCCTGAACTGACATCCCTGCTGCCCGGCAACACACGGGCCAGCGTTGAAATGCAGATCGCCGCCAGCCTGCCGGTGGTCAATATCGCCAACGCCCGGATGGGCAAGGAGTGTCCCTCGGGTCAGCGTGACATCGTCGATACGGTTGTCGTCGGATTTCTCGATGGCACAGACAAGGAGCCCATCGCCAGCCAGAAATGGCGCGAATACTGGCTGGTCCGGCTCTGTGCGAAGTACCTGACCGTTCAGGTGGATTTCCAGCCGGACGGCAAGGGCGGCTTTACCCACAGCACCGATCTGATCGAATAGCCTCCGCGCACGGTGCTCCGCTCAGTGCGACGCCGTCTCGGAAAACAGGTGAATGGTCAGCACGCCGGTCAGGATCAGTCCCAGACCGAGCAGTGCAGGCAGATCCAGCCTCTCCCCATGCACGATCCAGCCGAAGGCGGCAATCAGCACGATCCCGAGGCCCGACCAGACGGCATAGAGTACGCCCACCGGAAAACGATCCAGCGCCAGACTGAGCATGAAGAACGCCAGTCCGTAGAAACCGAGCGTCAGCACCGTGGGGCCAAGCCTGGTGAACCCCTCCGTCGCCTTCAGGGTGCTGGTGCCCGCAACCTCGCCGACGATGGCGATGAACAGATACAGGTAATGCATGGCTGACCTCTCCACTGCCCCGCAGATTTGCGGTTGCCTGCCGGTGTGCCCGTGAACTACCCCTGTGGCAAGCGCCCGCTTGCGGGACCGGACATGCGATGATCACAGAAGGATTTGCGCGATGGAGCGTGGCAGCAGCTATCCCTTTCGGGGCAAGAGCCCGAAGATCGCCGACACGGCCTTCATAGCGCCCGGCGCCCGGCTGATCGGCGATGTGGAGGTCGCAGATCGTGCCAGCGTCTGGTTCAACTGCGTGCTGCGCGGCGACGTCTGCCACATCCGCATCGGCGCCCGCTCCAACATCCAGGACGGCACGGTGATCCACGTGAACAGCGGCGACTTCCCCACGCTTGTGGGCGAAGACGTGCTGGTCGGCCACAAGGTGATGCTGCATGGCTGCGAGCTCCAGGACCGGTCCTTCGTCGGCATGAGCGCCGTCATCATGGACGAATGCGTCGTGGAGACCGGCGCCATGGTCGCGGCCGGTGCCTTCCTGCCGCCCGGCAAGATCGCCCGGAAGGACGAGCTCTGGGCCGGCTGGCCCGCCAAGCCCATCCGCACCCTCACCGACCGCGAACGCGCCATGATCGCAGGCGGCGCGGCGCACTATGCCGAACTGGCGGCGGAGTACCGGGCGCAGCAGGATTAGAGAAAACGAGACTACACCTGTCCGATCGCACCAACCGGCTGCCTAATCGCGATCCGACCCGGCCAAACCAAGCAACTTCCGATTTGACACAGTGTCCTCGAACACACGCCACTCCGAAACCTGTTCGTCGCGAACCCTGGCAGACCATAGGGCAGCACCATCCAGTCGCGCATCGGAACACGACGTGCGGCCCATGATGACAATCAACTCCACATGCGCCGAAACATGTTCGAAATGGTTCTGATAGTCGGGAAACGCCGCAAAGAACCCCTTCCATGCCCGGATGCAGTCAACCCTGCCGACCACCTGCCGGTTCGCCGAGTCGATGAAGATGTGATCGTCGGTCATCATCGCCGAAAGACCTTCGATGTCTCTCGCATTGATGAACCCGTTGAAACGGGACACGACCGTCGTATTTCGATCCATCTGCATTCAACAACACTTCGACGTTGTGCGTGAGCCCACTCAACTACCATGCCGCTCTGCGATCAAGTCTGAATCCTAGTCTCCAGGTGCCGCCAGCACGGTCACGGCACAGACAGCCTCCTCGAAGCGATAGACGCCGCCGCCGTTCTCGGCGATGGCGTGACGGGCGCCCTCGACCTGACGGGGGCCGGCTTCGCCGCGCAACTGGGCGACCAGTTCGGCGAGCTGGCCGAGGCCGGTTGCGCCAATGGGGTGGCCCTTTGATTCCAGACCGCCGGAGGGATTGACCGGGATACGGCCGCCGAGGGCCGTGTCGCCACGCTCCGCCGCGCGACCGCCCTCACCGAAGGGCACCAGCCCCAGGTTCTCGACCTGCTGGATCTCGCCCATGGCAGTGGCGTCATGGACTTCGGCCACGTCGATCACATCCGGCCCGAACCCGGCCTGCGCATAGGCACGGTTCGCTGTGCGGCGGGTGATGTGGTTCTCCATGTCCTCCGGCTCCCGGTCGATGCCGGTGCCGAGCACCGAGGCCGCAACCCGCACGGCGCGGGAACGGGTGAAACGCTCAAGCACCGCATCGGACACCAGGATCGCCGCCGCCGCACCATCGGAGATGGGGGAGCACATGGGCAGGGTCAGTGGCCACGACACCGGACGCGCGGCCAGCACTTCCTCGATGCTCACTGCATCGCGGTATTGCGACTTCGGGTTCAGGGTGGAATGCTGGTGGTTCTTCGAGGCGACAGCGGCCAGATGGCGCTGCGTGGTGCCGAAGGTCTTCATGTGGAACTTCGCCCAGCTTGCATAGACATCCATGAACGGACTGCGCTGCCCGTTCGGCAGGTTGGCACCGGCGGGCGGCTCCACCCCCTGCCCCAGTTGGTTCAGCCGTTCGAACGTGGCTTCCCGGTCATGCACGTCGATGGCGCCGTCGAAGATCTCGAAGCTGCGCGCCTTGTCGGCGTGGTACATCTTGTCCGATCCGACCGCGAGAGCAATGTCGCACTGTCCTGCCCTGATCGCCGTGAAGGCCGCGTTGAAGGCGGTGGAGGCGCTGGCGCAGGCATTCTCCACATTGGCCATCGGAATGCCCTGAAAGCCCATTTCCCTGAGCGCAATCTCACCCGGCACCAGGTACTGCCCCTCCAGCACCCCCTGCGTTGTGTTGGAGAACCAGGCGGCCTCCACGTCGCCGGGCACCAGATCACAGTCGGCAAGGGCCTCGTTCACGGCCATGGCGGTGAGTTGCTTCACGGAAGTATCGAGAAAACGCCCGAACGGCGTCATGCCGATACCGACAACATGGACATTGGTCATAGCGGCTCATCCTCCCCAGGTGATTGCCGGAGAAGCATAGCATGAGGGCGCAGGGCGAAAAGGGTCAGGCACCGACTGCGGCCAGTGCCTTCTCTACGGAAGCCGCCAGCCGGTCGACCAGAGTCCCGATCTCTGTGTCCGAAATGATGAACGGCGGTGCGAGCAGCACGTGGTCTCCGTTGCGCCCGTCAATGGTTCCGCCGCCGGGGTAGCAGATCAGGCCCGCATCCTGCGCCAGCCGCTTGATCCTGCCGTTGAGACCAAGTGCGGGGTCGAAGGGTTCCTTCGTTTCCCGGTCACGCACGATCTCGATGGCACGGAACAGGCCCCGCCCCCGGATATCACCGATGTGCGGATGCTGGCCGAAGGCCCGATGCAGCGCGTCGGCCAGCTTCTCGCCTTTCGCGGCGACGCCATCGACCAGCCCGTCGTCGAGCAGCCGCGACAGCACCGCATCCGCCGCCGCGGACGCCGCCGGGTGGCCCATGTAGGTGTGGCCATGCTGGAAGAAGCCTGTCCCGTCGACGAAGGCCTGGTAGACGCGCGCGCTGACGATGGCCGCGCCCACCGGCTGGTATCCTGCCCCCAGTCCCTTGGCGACGGCGATGATGTCCGGCACCACCCCCTCCTGATCGGAGGTGAACAGTGCCCCGCAACGCCCCATGCCACACATGACCTCATCGGCGATGAACAGGACGCCGTGGCGGTCACAGATCTCCCGGATGCGCCGGAAATAGCCATCGACGGCAGCAACCGCGCCCATGGTTGCGCCGACCACCGGCTCCGCGATGAAGGCCGCGACGGTCTCCGGTCCGAGCCGCTGGATCTCCGCCTCCAGCTCGTCCGCGACGCGCAGGCCGTAGTCCGCCTCGCTCTCCCCCGCCTCCTGCCCGCGATAGGCGTAGCAGGGCGAGATATGCGACATGCCGATCAGCAGCGGCTCGTAAAGCCCGCGCCGCCAGCGGTTGCCCCCGGCGGAAAGCGCGCCCAGCGTGTTGCCGTGATAGCTCTGCCAGCGGGCGACGATGTGGTGGCGTTGCGGCTGTCCGATCTCGACGAAGTACTGCCGCGCCATCTTGATGGAGGCCTCGACCGCTTCCGAGCCGCCGGAGACCAGATAGACATGATCCAGGTCGCCGGGCGCCTCCGCCGCCAGCCGGTCGGCCACCCGCTCCGCCGCTTCGGAGGTGAAGAACCCGCTGTGCGCGAAGGGCAGCGCGCTCATCTGTGCCCGCACGGCCTCGATCACTTTCGCGTCTGAATGTCCAAGGCATGAAACCGCCGCCCCGCCTGACCCGTCCAGGTAACGCTTGCCGTCCCGGTCAATGATCCAGCAGCCGTCCCCAGCAACGGCAACGGGCGGACTGAAGGCGGTATGGCGCGGGAAAACATGGCTCATGTCTGGCACTCCGGAAAGCGGACCTGATGGTCAGAGCAGCCACATTGCGCCTCAATAGCCGCATTTTCCAGCATCCAGAGGCTTGTCTTGCGGATGCCCGGATTATCGTCACAATGAAGTCAGCTCAACGGCAATCGGCAAATGATTGGCGGGGCATGAAATCGCGCATATCCAAGTACAGGGAGCGAAAAGCGATGAAATCCATGAAGTTCCTGGCGGCTGCTGCGGCAGTTGCCGTTTGTGCCACGACAGCAATGGCGGAAGAGAAATTCGTCACCGTCGGCACCGGCGGCCAGACCGGTGTCTACTATGTTGTGGGTCAGTCGATCTGCAAGCTGGTCAACCGCGACTCCAAGAAGACCAACCTGAAGTGCACCGCACCGTCGACGGGCGGTTCCATTGCCAACATCAACGCCATCAAGGGCGGTGACATGGACATGGGCGTGGCGCAGTCGGACTGGCAGTTCCATGGCCTCAACGGCACCTCCAAGTTCGCCGACAGTGGTGCCTTCCCGGCGCTGCGCTCGGTCTTCTCCGTGCATCCGGAGCCGTTCACCGTGATCGCCCGTGCCGATTCCGGCATCAAGTCCTTCGACGACTTGAAGGGCAAGCGCGTCAATATCGGCAACCCCGGTTCCGGTCAGCGTGGCACCATGGAAGTGATCATGGGCGCCGTGGGCTGGACACTGGATGACTTTGCCCTGGCGTCGGAACTGAAGTCTTCCGAACAGTCGCAGGCACTGTGCGACAACAAGGTGGATGCGATCATCTTCACCGTCGGTCATCCGAACGGTTCGATCCAGGAAGCGACTACGTCCTGCGAGGCGATTGTCGTGCCCGTGCAGGGTCCGGCCATCGACAAGCTGGTCGATGAGAACCCCTACTACTCCGCCGCGGCAATTCCGGGCGGCATGTACAAGGGTACGGACTCCAATGTCCCGACCTTCGGTGTGCGTGCGACCTTCGTGTCGTCCACCAACACCGACGCCGACACGATCTACAGCATCGTCAAGGCGGTCATGGACAACTTCGACCGCTTCAAGCGCCTGCACCCGGCCTTCGCCAATCTCGACATGAAGGAGATGGTGACGGCAGGCAACTCGGCACCGCTGCATGACGGCGCCGCGCGCTACTACAAGGAAAAGGGCCTGATGAACTGAGTTCAGGCACCGCAAGACAGCGCCCGGCACCATCGGTGCCGGGCGACTGCGGTCCAGGAACCGGGTCTTGGGACTCCAGTGTTTCTTGAGGGGGAATAAGCAGGATGTCGGACACAACCGATACTCAGAAGACCGGCCCCAGCCAGGCCGAACTCGATGAACTGGTCGCCGCCTCCGATACCGGCGGGCGGTCGCCGACCGGCTTTGCCGCCAAGACCATCCTCGGTGTTGCACTGGCCTGGTCGCTGTTCCAGCTCTGGTACGCTTCCCCTCTTCCATTCATTTTCAACTTCGGCGTCTTCAACGATACCGAAGCCCGCTCGATCCATCTCGGCTTCGCCATGTTCCTGGCCTTCGCCGCCTATCCCGCGACCAGGTCGCCGGTGCAACTGGCGCTTGGTTTCATCGTTCCCATCGCCGTCGGACTCTCGTTCATGTACGGCGCGGAGGGTGATGTTCCCATCTATGTCTTCCCCATCGTGGCGCTCGCGGTCTGTGCCGCCATCCTGCTTGGCTCCCCGAAGGAGCGTATTCCGTCCTGGGAGTGGGCACTGGCGCTGATCGGTGCAGCGGCCGGCCTGTATCTCTACGTCTACTACCGTGACCTGGCGGAGCGCCCTGCGGCGCCGATCATGCAGGACATGATCATTGCCGTGATCGGCCTGACCCTGCTGCTGGAGGCGACCCGCCGCGCGCTGGGTCCGGCACTGATGATCGTGGCGACCGTCTTCCTAGTCTATACGTTCTTCGGGCGTTCCATGCCGTCGATCATCAGCCATCCGGGCTTCTCGCTCTCGGAGGTCGCGAACCACCAGTGGATCACGACGGAGGGCGTGTTCGGCATCGCGCTGGGGGTCTCGACCTCCTTCGTCTTCCTGTTCGTGCTGTTCGGCTCCCTGCTCGACAAGGCCGGCGCCGGCAACTACTTCATCCAGGTCGCCTTCTCGCTGATGGGCCACCTGCGCGGCGGTCCGGCCAAGGCGGCGGTCGTTTCCTCCGCCATGACCGGCCTGATCTCCGGCTCCTCCATCGCCAATGTGGTGACGACGGGAACCTTCACGATCCCCCTCATGAAACGTGTCGGTTTCTCCTCCGAGAAAGCCGGAGCGGTCGAGGTCGCGTCTTCGGTCAACGGCCAGATCATGCCGCCTGTCATGGGTGCCGCGGCCTTCCTGATGGTCGAGTATGTCGGCATTCCCTATTTCGACGTGGTGACCCACGCCTTCCTGCCTGCGGTGATCTCCTACATCGCGCTGGTCTACATCGTTCACCTGGAGGCCATGAAGGCCGGGATGCAGGGTCTGCCGCGCAGCTACGTGCCGAAGCCCATCGTGCAGCGGCTGATCGGGATGAGTTTCACGGTCGCCGCAATCTGCGCTCTGTCGCTGATCGTCTATTACGCCATGGGCTGGATCCGGCCGACATTCGGCGATGCGGCCGGGTACATCGTGTTCGGTCTGCTGACCGCCGCCTATGTCGGGCTGCTGAAGCTGGCGTCCACCGTGCCGCCGCTGAAGATGGAAGATCCGAACGCACCGGTCACCACGCTGCCGGTGCCCGGACCCACCATCCGGTCCGGCCTGCACTACATCCTGCCGGTTGTCGTGCTGGTCTGGGCGCTGATGGTCGACCGGCTGTCGCCGGGCCTGTCAGCCTTCTGGGCCGCAGCCTACATGATCTTCATCCTGGTGACACAGCGTCCGCTGATGGCCATCTTCCGTGGTGAGGGTTCTGCCTTCGGAGCCAACGTCGTGGCCGGTTTCACCGACCTGATCGAGGGCCTGATCTCCGGTGCCCGCAACATGATCGGCATCGGCATCGCCACGGCGACCGCCGGTGTCATCGTCGGCGCGGTCAGTCAGACCAGCGTCGGTGCCTCGCTCGCCGATGTGGTGGAGGTCCTGTCGGGCGGCAACATCATCGCGATCCTGTTCCTCACGGCGGTGCTGTCACTGATCCTGGGCATGGGTCTGCCGACCACGGCGAACTACATCGTGGTCTCGGCCCTGCTCGCCCCGGTCATCGTCACACTGGGACAGCAGAACGGCCTGATCGTGCCGCTGATCGCCGTCCACCTGTTCGTCTTCTACTTCGGCATCATGGCCGACGTGACACCACCGGTCGGTCTCGCCTCCTTCGCGGCGGCGGCAGTCTCCGGCGGTGACCCCATACGCACCGGTGTCGTTGCCTTCTTCTATTCCCTGCGCACGGCGGCACTGCCGTTCCTGTTCATCTTCAACACGGAACTGCTGCTGATCGGCGTCGACGTGGCTCAGGGCATCTTCGTCTTCATTGTCGCGACGGCAGCGATGCTGCTGTTCGCGGCGGCAACGCAGGGCTGGTTCCTGGCCCGCAACAAGATCTGGGAATCACTGCTGCTGATCCTGGTCGCCTTCACCCTGTTCCGCCCCGGCTACTGGCTGGACATGATCTACCCGCCGTATCTGGAACGGGAACCTGCCGCCATCTATGAGGCCGCGGCGGCTACACCGGTGGGCACGCAGATGCGCATCCGGGTCAAGGGTCTGGATGACATCGGCGATCCGGTCACCTTCGACGCACTGGTGTCCATAGACAGCGACGGTACGGGTGAGGAGAGGATGCAGGCCGCCGGACTGGCATTTGCGGAACGCGACGGGCAGATGTTCATCGACGACGTCGCCTTCGGCAGCAAGGCCGTGGAATCGGGTCTCGACTGGGATCAGGAGGTCCTGCAGGTGCTTCAGCCGCTGGAGCAGCCGACCAAGTACCTGATGTTCATTCCGGCGATGCTGGTGCTGTTGCTCGTCATCATGCTGCAGCGCAGGCGCATGCCCGCAGCCACATCAACAGCCGAAGCCTGAACGGGAGAGCACCATGTTCAACAACGTTCTGCTTGCCATCGACCTGAACCACGACGCCAGCTGGAAGAAGGCCCTGCCGACTGCCCTGGATCTGGTTCGCCAGTCCTCGGGGACGCTGCACCTGCTGGCGGTACTGCCCGACTTCGGCATGTCCATCGTGGGCTCCTTCTTCCCGCGGGGGTTCGAGAAGGAAGCACTGGAGAAGATGCAGGCCGACCTGCTGGCCTTCGTCGCCGCGAATGTCCCCGATGACGTGAAATCGGAATGTCATCTCGGACATGGTCACGTGACCGAACAGATCCTGTCAAAGGCATCCGGTGTGGGGGCGGATGTGATTGTCATGGCCTCGCATCCGCCGGACGACGTGCGTGACTTCCTCGTCGGGTCGAATGCGTCGGGTGTGGTGCATCGCTCCCCGGTCAGCGTGCTGGTCGTTCGCGGCTGACCCGGCTGACGACGCCTGTGGACAGCACCCTGACAGAGGTATATTGCGGCAAAACTCAGTAGTGTCAGGCCAGTTGTTTCAGGCCAGCGAATTCAGGAGTTCCCCTGCCCATGACCCCGTTTGCCATCGCCGGTATCCAGATGCACGTCGCTGCCCTGCAGGACAATGTGGAGGGTATGCGGCACCGGCTGGATGTCCTGATGGCCCGCTTTCCGTGGACCCAGATGGTGCTGTTCAGTGAACTGGCACCTTTCGGCCCCCTGCCCCGCTTTGCCCAGACCTTCCCCAATGCCGTCGAGGACGGGTTCCGGGAGATGGCGCGGTCCTATGGCATCTGGCTGATTCCCGGTTCCATGTTCGAGAAGACCGCCGACGGGCGCATCTACAACACATCGTCCGTCATCAATCCGCAGGGCGAGGTGGTGGCACGCTATCGCAAGATGTTTCCGTTCCGCCCCTACGAGACCGAGGTCGAGGGCGGAACCGAATTCTGCATCTTCGACGTGCCTGATGTGGGACGTTTCGGCCTTTCCATCTGCTATGATATCTGGTTCCCGGAGACCACGCGCCACCTGACAAGCCAGGGCGTGGAGGTACTGCTGCATCCGGTGCTGACCGGCACCACGGACCGGGAGGCGGAACTGACCATTGCCCGTGCGACGGCGGCGCAGTTCCAGTGCTACGTCATCGACGTCAATGGCCTCGGTGCCGGTGGCGTTGGCCGGTCTTGTGTGGTCGACCCGTCGGCGACGGTGCTGCACCAGTCGGCGGGGCAGGAGGACATGTTCCCGATCGAGATCGATCTGGACCAGGTCCGGAGGCAGCGGGAGAAGGGGCTGAAGGGCCTGGGCCAGGTTCTGAAGAGTTTCCGTGACCGGACCGTGGACTTTCCTGTCTATGATCGGGAAAGCGGTGCCGATGGCTACCTGCACACATTGGGACCGCTGGAGATGCCCAGGCAGGAACGGGGCAACGCGGCGACGGGCGTCACGGCTGACCCGCGCGCCATGCTGGAACCAACAACGGCACAGACAATGCCGGATGCAATCAACGTATCCCCGCTTGCGGGACGCATCGTGTCAAACTGACGGTCACACCAGGGCGGATCATCCCCCGGAAGCTGACTGCAGCAGGCACGGTGAAACACCAGGGAGGCACCATGCCTGACACCGGCGACCATGCGAAACAGCAGTCGATCAACGACTATTACAGCGCAGCGCAATTGCGCAGCGACCGCTGGATTTCCCTGCGCGACGCTGTGGAAGCCGCACTGGACACCAGCGCGCGTGAACGCAAGAAGCTGAACAGCGAGATCACGGGACTGTTCAGCGCGCTGGAGCCGATCGAGCGCTACTGGGCCTTCCCCGGCGCCGCCGCGTTCCAGCAGTTGCAGCGGATGTTCGCCAATGATGCGCTGAACGACCTGGTCTTTTCCCTGAAACGTGTGGTCCGCGCACTCTCTACCGGTGCCTACCGCCGTCGCAATGTCCCGTTGTCGCGCGAAGACGGTGACTGGGATGATGTCGAGGATGAATCCACTCTGCCCATCGAAGCACGGGCCCTGACCAAACCCTATTTCGAGGTGCTGATCGTCGACAGCCTGACGGACCAGCAGGACAAGTGGCTGCGCAACAGCCTGCAGCGGATGCGCCGGTCCGAAGACCCCTTCACCTATGAACCTGTCGTCGTGCCCTCGCTGGAGGATGCGCTGGTCGCGATCCTGTTCAATCACAACATCCAGGCTGTCGTGGTGCGCCCCGGACTGACACTGAAGAGCGATGCCCTGCTGCCGCTGCTGAAGCGCCAGTTGAACCGCATTGGCGATTCAGTCGATCTCGACACGCTGAAACCTGAACTCTACGGCCCGGAACTCTGCCGCCTGATCGCGCGGGTACGGCCGGAGCTGGACGTCTATCTGGTGACCGAGCGTGCGGTGGAGAACATCGCGGGACTGGACCTCGGCACCTGCCGTCGGGTGTTCTACAATCAGGAAGACTTCCTGGAACTGCACCTGAACATCATCCGGGGCGTCAACGCGCGCTACAAGACACCGTTCTTCACGGCCCTGAAGGAATATTCCAAGCAGCCGACCGGTGTGTTTCACGCCATGCCGATCAGCCGCGGCAAGTCCATCAGCCGCAGCCACTGGATCCAGGACATGGGGGCATTCTATGGCCCCAACATCTTCCTGGCCGAGACATCCGCCACCAGTGGTGGTCTCGACAGCCTGCTGGAGCCGCATGGCCCGATCAAGGAGGCACAGGAATACGCCTCCCGCGCCTTCGGGTCGAAACAGACATTCTTCGCCACCAACGGCACGTCCACCTGCAACAAGGTCGTCGTCCAGGCGCTGGTGCAGCCCGGCGATATCGTGCTGGTCGACCGCGACTGCCACAAGTCACACCACTACGGCATGGTGCTGGCGGGGGCGCAGGTGGTCTATCTCGACAGCTATCCGCTCAGTGAATACTCCATGTACGGCGCGGTACCGCTGCGGGAGATCAAGCATCAGCTGCTGAAGCTGAAAGCGGCGGGAAAGCTTGACCGCGTGCGCATGCTGCTGCTGACGAACTGCACCTTCGACGGCATCGTCTACAACGTCGAGCGGGTGATGTCGGAGTGTCTGGCGATCAAGCCTGACCTGGTGTTCCTGTGGGACGAGGCCTGGTTCGCCTTCGCCCGTTTCGGCCCCACCTACCGCCAGCGCACGGCCATGAATGCGGCCAACAACATGCGCGCCCGCCTGCGCCGCCCCTCGGCGAAGGAGAAGTGGGAGGCGCAGCAGGCCGAACTCGCAGATGCCGACGACGAGACACTGCTGAACACGAGGCTGGTGCCGCCACCCAACGCCCGCATCCGTGTCTATGCCTGCCAGTCGACGCACAAGACGCTGACGTCGCTGCGGCAGGGATCGATGATCCATATCAACGATCAGGACTTCAAGGGCGAGGTGGAGCAGGCGTTCCACGAAGCCTACATGACCCACACATCCACCTCCCCCAACTACCAGATCATCGCATCGCTGGATGTCGGGCGGCGGCAGGTGGAGCTGGAAGGTTTCGAGTTCGTGCAGCGCCAGGTGGAGGCGGCCATGTCGCTGCGCCGCGCCATATCCACCCATCCGCGCCTGCAGAAGTACTTCAAGGTGCTGACCGCAGGCGACATGATCCCGGAAAAGTACCGCGAGAGCGGCGTCACCTCCTACTACGACCCGGAACAGGGCTGGACGGACATCTGGGAATGCTGGGCCAGTGACGAATTCGCCCTGGACGCGACCCGCGTGACGCTGGCTGTCGGCGGCACCGGCTGGGACGGCGACACCTTCAAGACCAAGATCCTGATGGACAAGTTCGGGATCCAGATCAACAAGACGTCGCGCAACACGGTCCTGTTCATGACCAATATCGGCACCACCCGATCCTCGGTTGCTTACCTGATCGAGGTACTGGTGGAGATCGCGAATGATCTGGACGATCTGCTGGACGATGCCTCCAAGATGGAGCGGCGCGGGTTCGAGAAGCGCGTGAAGAACCTGATGGAAGACCTGCCGCCCCTGCCCGACTTCAGCCGGTTCCACGATGCGTTCCGCACGCACGAAGGCCACGGCACGCCGGAAGGTGACATGCGATCCGCCTTCTTCCTGTCCTATGATGAGGACAATTGCGACTATCTGGAGCTCGACGGCTCCGTGAAGGCGGCGATGGAGACCGGGCGCGATGTGGTTTCCGCGTCCTTCATCATCCCCTATCCACCCGGGTTTCCGATCCTTGTGCCCGGTCAGGTCATCAGCAAGGAAATCCTCGCCTTCATGCGCGCGCTGGATGTCAGCGAGATCCATGGCTATCGCCCGGATCTCGGCCTGCGCGTATTCACTGAGGAAGCACTGGAACGGCACGCCGCGCGACAGCGCGCGATCGCCGGAATCTGAAAAAAGAGGGAGGCTGGAATGCCCAAGAAGGTACTCAAGAACATCTCCGAGATCCGTCGCTACTTCCATCGCAACGAGACCCCGATCTACTTCGTCTCGGCGACCAACTTCAACCTGCTCGGCCTCGACGAATGGGTGAAGAACTTCAAGTACATCAATTACATCGACTGCTTTGACGGGCGACACCCGAACGTGCTCGTACCCTCCGAGCAGCCGCACGCCGAGTTCCAGTCGATCGAGGACATCAACAACTACCTGCTGCAGCACAAGGAGGTGACCGACTTTGTCGGCGACCGTCCGGGCAAGCCGCATTTCGTCTTCCTGATGTTCGACGAGGAAACCGAGAAGCTGGCCAAGCGCCTGGGTGCCAAGGTCTGGTTCCCGAAGGCCAGGCTGCGCAATCGCGTCGACAACAAGATCGAGACCGTGCGCATCGGCGACAAGGCCGGTGTCCCCTCCGTGCCCAACACCCTGTCGGTGATCAAGGACTGGGACCACCTGTGCAAGGTGGCCGAAAAGGCGAAGCTCGGCACGGACTGGGTGCTGCAGTCGGCCTATGGCGACTCCGGCCACACCACGTTCTTCATCAAGTCCGAAGCCGACTTCCGCCGCCACGAGCACGAGATCGTCGGCCAGGGCGAGATCAAGGTGATGAAGCGCATCGTCTGCCGTGGCTCGGCCATCGAGGCCTGTGCCACCAGCCAGGGCACAATCGTTGGCCCGCTGATGACCGAGCTCGTGGGCTTCAAGGAACTCACCCCCTATCGCGGCGGCTGGTGCGGCAACGAGATCTTCTCCACCGCCTTCAGCCAGGAGATCCGCGACAAGGCCCGTCAGTTGACCTTCCAGTTCGGTGAACAGCTCAAGAAGGAAGGCTATCGCGGCTACTTCGAACTGGATTTCCTGATCGAGGAGAGCACCGGCGAGATCTATCTGGGCGAATTGAACCCGCGCATCACCGGTGCGTCGTCGATGACCAACCACGCCGCCTTCGCCCATGCCGATGCGCCGCTGTTCCTGTTCCACCTGCTGGAGTTCTCCGGCAAGGAATTCGAGCTGGATGTCGAGGAACTGAATGCACGCTGGTCCGATCCGGACATGATCGATTCCTGGAGCCAGATGGTCATCAAGCATACCGAGGACACGGTGGACATCCTGACAGAGGCACCGGAGTCCGGCATCTACAAGATGCTGGATGACGGTTCCGTTGTCTTCGACCGCTTCGACTACCATCGCCGTGCGGTGGAGAGCGACCGGGAAGCATTCTTCCTGCGCATCCTGAAGCCGGGCGACTATCGCTACGAAGGCGCGGATCTGGGCATTCTGGTGACCCGTGGCCGGTCGATGAACAACCGGTTCCGGCTGACACCCCGGTCCAAGCAGTGGATCGACGGCATCAAGTCGAGCTTCTCCGCCAAGCCGCTGCCGGCGGCTGAACCGGCACCGGAGCTGTCCGATCCAGCCTTCAAGATCATGTAGGACCGATATGGGCGCGGTGTCCCGAACACCGCGCCCACCTTCTCACCACGTATATCGGGAGGATATGCAACGGCATGCTGCTGACGTTCCGGGCACGGGCGGAAGCTGACCCAGGCCCGGTCTGGGGCGGCCTTTTCCGCGAATACTGGCCGAACTACCGCAAGTGGTGGGCCCGCTCGGGTGCGGCTGCGCGTCCGACATGGCTGGAAGGGCTGGATGCCATGCGTACCCACATGCCGGAAATCGTGCCGCTGTACGAGGAACTGGTGGAGGTCGCGGGCGGCAAGGACGATCAGGCCCGCTTCCTCAGCTACTACTGCCCTCCCCCCTATCTTTCCGGATGCAGTCAGGCGATCTGGCCCGGCGGACGGCCCGTGCTGGTGCGCAACTACGACTACAGCCCCTATGCCTTCGACAGTGTGGTCATGCGCACGGAATGGCAGGGCCGGACCGTGATGGGCATGACGGACGGGCTGTTCGGGCTGGTCGATGGCGTCAATGACGCCGGACTGGCCGTGTCCCTGACGTTCGGCGGTCGGCAGGTGGTCGGCGACGGCTTCGGTGTGCCGCTGATCCTGCGTTACGTCCTGCAGACCTGCAACACGGCGGACGAGGCCGCCGCGGCCCTGGCCCGCATTCCGACGCACATGAGCTACAACGTCACCGCCGTGGATGCGAAGCGGAACTTCGTCACCGTCCACATGGCACCTGATCGCCCGGCCATCGTCACCCATGCCGCCGTCGCCACCAACCATCAGGAAAAGGTCGAATGGGCCAGTCATGCCCGTTTCACCGCGACCGTGGAGCGTGAACGCTACCTGCTGCAGCGCCTGACCCTGCATGTCGAGTCGGCAAACCGCTTTGTTTCCGCATTCCTGCGGCCACCACTTTATTCCGTCGCCTTCAACCAGGGTTTCGGCACACTCTATACGGCAGTCTACGAGGGGCGGTCACGGCGACTGACCCTGCACTGGCCCGGCAAGACCTGGAAGCTGGAAATGCGCAACTTCCAGGAGGGCAATGCCTCCGTCCGCCTGCCGGACGCTGCCTTGCCGGGCGCAACCAGAAGCACATAAGCCGACAGGCCGAGGGGGAACACGACCATGGCAAGCAACATTTCCGATGACCTGAAGTCGGGCGCGCTGGTCTATCACAGTGCTCCGCGTCCCGGAAAGATCGAGGTCAATCCGATCAAGCCGCTGGGCAACCAGCGCGATCTGGCGCTGGCCTACAGCCCCGGTGTTGCCGCCGCCTGCGAGGCCATTGTCGACGATCCGAAGGCCGCGGCGCAGATGACGATCCGCGCCAATCTGGTTGCTGTCATTTCCAACGGCACCGCCGTGCTGGGGCTGGGTGCCATCGGCCCGTTGGCGGCAAAGCCGGTGATGGAAGGCAAAGGTGTCCTGTTCAAGAAGTTCGCAGGCATCGACGTCTTCGACATAGAAATGGACTGCAACGATCCCGACCGGCTGATCGACGCCATCGCCATGCTGGAACCCACATTCGGCGGCATCAATCTGGAGGATATCAAGGCCCCGGAATGCTTCGAGATCGAAGAGCAACTGAAGAAGCGCATGGGCATTCCGGTGTTTCACGACGACCAGCACGGCACGGCCATCATCGTCGGTGCCGCCGCGCTGAACGCCATGCAGATCGCCAACAAGAACCTGGCAGACGTGAAGATCGTTGCGTCCGGGGCCGGGGCTGCCGCACTTGCCTGCCTCAACATCCTCGTCTCCCTCGGCGCGAAACGGGAGAACATCTGGGTCACCGATATCGAGGGTGTGGTCTACAAGGGCCGTGAGGTGCTGATGGACCGCTGGAAGTCCGTCTTCGCGCAGGAAACCGACGCACGGACCCTGGCAGACGTGATCGACGGCGCGGATATCTTCCTCGGCCTGTCGGCTGCCGGTGTCCTGAAGCCGGAACTGCTGAAGAAGATGGCGAAGGACCCGCTGGTTCTGGCACTGGCGAATCCCACGCCGGAGATCATGCCCGATGTCGCACGCGAAGTGCGACCGGACATGATGATCTGCACCGGGCGTTCGGATTTTCCCAATCAGGTCAACAACGTACTCTGCTTTCCCTACATCTTCCGCGGCGCCCTGGACGCCGGCGCGACCGCCATCAACGAGGCGATGAAGCTGGCTGCGGTCGAGGCCATTGCCGAGCTGGCACATGCCGCCCCGTCCGATGTCGCGGCCAAGGCCTACAGCGGTGAGGCCGAGCTGTTCGGACGTGGATCGCTGATCCCGAACCCGTTCGACCCGCGCCTGATCCTGAAGATTGCCCCGGCAGTCGCCCGCGCGGCGGAGGCGAGCGGTGTCGCCACCCTGCCCATTGCCGACTACGAGGCTTACGAGGAACGGCTGGAACGCTTCGTCTTCCGCTCCGGCATGATCATGAAACCAATCTTCGCCCAGGCGAAGGCTGCCCCGCGCCGAGTGGTCTATGCGGAGGGTGAGGACGAGCGTGTGCTGCGCGCGGCCCAGGTCGCACTGGAGGAACGGATCGCAACACCGATCCTGATCGGCCGTCCGGAAGTGGTGAACCAGCGGCTGGAACGCTTCGGCCTGTCGATCCGGCCAGGGACCGATTTCGAACTGGTGAACCCGGAGAGCGATCCACGTTACCGGTCCTATGTCGATACCTACCTGGAGCGGGCCTGGCGGCGGGGCGTGACCGCCGACAGGGCACGCACCCTGGTCCGCACCCGTCCGACGGTGATCGCGACCCTGGCGGTACAGCGCGGCGATGCCGACGCCATGATCTGCGGGCTGGAGGGACGGTTCGACCGTCATCTGGACCATATCCGGACGGTGATCGGCCTGGCCGACAACGCCCGGGATTTCTCCACCATCAGCCTGATCCTGCTGTCGAAGGGCGCCTATTTCCTGGCCGATACCTATGTGTCCTATGAACCCACGTCGGACGAACTGGCCGAACTGGCGATCCTCGCCGCCGGACAGGTGGAACGCTTCGGAATCACGCCGAAGGTCGCCCTGCTCTCGCACTCATCCTTCGGCAGTCGCCCGACCGAGAGTTCGCGCAAGATGCGTGACGCGGTGCAACTGATCCGGGAACGGGCACCGGGGCTGGAGGTCGAGGGGGAAATGCATGGCGATGCCGCCCTGGATGAAGCCTACCGCAAGCGCGCCTTCCCGCTCGCCGCCCTGCAGGGCCAGGCCAACATCCTGATCATGCCCAATCTGGATGCCGCCAATATCTCCTACCAGTTGATCAAGTACATGGGCGACGCGCTGCCCGTTGGCCCGATCCTCGTCGGTGCCGCCAAGCCAGCCCACATCCTGACGCCGTCCGTCACGGCACGCGGGATCGTCAACATGACCGCACTGGCGGTCGTGGAGGCAGGTGCACGCGAAAAGATCTGACGGTTCGGCTCTCAGGGTCCCATAAGGAAACTCAGGGCTTCACCCCCTCCTCGATCCTCCCCCATCGAGGGGGAGGAGGAAGAACCCATGCTCCCGCACCAGCTCTCCTTCCCCCTCGACGGGGGAAGGTCGGGATGGGGGTGAATCGGCGCAGCCGAATGGGCCGAACAGGACGGACGGCAAAGAACCAGCCCTCAGTGTCCCGGATTCTGATCCTTGAAGGCCTGCTGCTGATCCGGTGTCGCCTCGGTCTGGAACTTCGCCTTCCATTCCGCGTAGGGCATGCCGTAGACGATCTCCCGCGCGTCTTCCTTCGACAGGTCGAGTCCCTTGTCGTCGGCGGCTTCGCGATACCAGTTCGACAGGCAGTTGCGGCAGAAACCGGCCAGATTCATCATGTCGATGTTCTGTACGTCCGTCCGTTCCCTGAAATGGCTGACAAGGCGGCGGAACGCGGCGGCTTCGAGTTCGGTACGTGTCTGGTCATCCATGATCATCACTCCGTGTCAGAATCCGGTTCAGAGTGGGCCGCTCCTCCCCCACTCCTCTCATCATGTGGGCCAGTCGGCGCCTCAGTCCAGTCCCAGCACGGTGTCGGCGACCATCTCATCCACCACGGCCTTAAATGCCGCCTTCGGATTCTCCGCTTCCTTCATCATCCGGTCGAAGGTGGCGATCTGGCGGTCGGCGGAAGTGCCGCGACGCACGATCTCCCGCGCGTGCAGCACCTCGGCCTTACAGCCCAGCGCCTCCGCATCCTCCGCGATCAGCTCCAGGATTTCCTCCAGCAGTTCGCCATAGGGCACCTGTGCACCACGCCCGAAGTCCACCAGCGTGCCGGTCACACCGTGCCGCATGGCCAGCCAGCGGTTCTCCCGGATCAAGGCAGCCGGGTAGACCCGCCAGCGCTGGTTCCGCTTCTTCAGCCGCCACAGCATGCGCAGCAGGCAGGCATAGATGGCCGCGACGGCAATCGTGTCCTCGACGCGGGTACAGACGTCCGTCATCCGCATTTCCAGCGTCGGAAAGCGGTCGGAGGGACGGATGTCCCACCAGAGCTTGGTCGCATCCTCGATGACCCCGGCGCGGATGAACTGGGTCTTCAGCCGTTCATACTCGGCCCAGCTCGCGAAAGCCTCCGGCATGCCGGTACGCGGAAGGGCGTCGAACACGGTAAGTCGATAGGACTGCAGCCCGGAACGCTGACCCTGCCAGAACGGCGAGGAAGTGGTCAGCGCCAGCAGATGCGGCAGGAAATAGCGCACCTGGTTCATCAGATCGATGCGCAGTTCCGGATCCTCGATGCAGACATGAACATGCATGCCGCAGATCAGCAGGCGACGGACGACTGTCTGAAGGTCGCGGGCCAGCGTGAGATAGCGGTCCTTCTGTGTCGGCTCCTGCTCCTTCCACTCCGCAAAGGGGTGGGAGGATGCGGCGGCGAAGGCCAGTCCCTCCTCTGTCACTGCGGTCCGCACAGCCCGGCGCAGTTCGAGCAGGGACGTCTTGGCTTCGGAAACCGTACGACAGACACGCGTGCCGACCTCGATCTGCGCCCTGAGGAATTCCGGTGTCACGATCTGGTCCGGTGCCAGCGACTGGGCATGTTCCAGAATGCTGTCAGGCGGACGCGAAGCCAGATTGCCCGTGACCGGGTCGATCAGCAGATATTCTTCCTCGATCCCGATGGTGAAGGACGGGCTGTCACTCATGGCAGGACTCCCAGTGGCTCCAGCATCTCCCTGAAGGCGTCTCCGATCAGGACCGCCCATTCCTCCGCCCGCGCCTCGGTCTCGATCAGGTCCTGGCGGATCTCCAGCGCGACATACGGTCGACCGGCGCTGATCGCGTGGTGATAGATGGAATAGGATCGCGGCTCGTTCACGGCATAGGGCTGGTTGTCGCCAACGGTGACGTCACCGTTGCGGCGCAGCACCGCCAGCAGCCGGTCACTCTCCGGGCTCTGATGATCGTGCAGCACGCCCAGATGCCACGGACGTCGGGTGTCGCGGATGATGGGTGTGAAGCTGTGGATGAACAGCAGCGGCGGCGGTGTCTCCGCCGTCAGCCGATGCACCTGCCGCTCCACCTCGTTGTGGTACTGGCTGTGCCACGAAAGCCGATGCGCCCGCTCGGCGTCCGACAGGTCCGCGTTGCCGACGACCTTCGTTCCGTCGGAGAAGGCTGCAATGGCCGTCTCGTCATCCGGGTAGCGGTTCAGATCGACGAACAGGCGGGATGTGCCACCCAGAATGGCCGGAATATCGAGTATCTGCGCCAGATGCCGGGTGACGGCGGCGGCCCCGACATCCCAGGCGATATGTTCGAACATCTTGTCCGGGTCGATGCCAAGGGTGCCATAGCCCCGCGGCAGGGCGTTGGAGGCATGGTCGCAGATCAGCAGTGCCCTTGCCTTCCCCGGCGCGTTGAACAGGTGGAAGGCCGGAGGCTGGACGTCGGCGGTGGGCTGTAGCGAGAAGGGATCAAACATGCGCTGCAGAATAGACGCTTTTCCGATACTGCAAAGAAGGCCACCCTGCGCCACAAACCCGCACACCTGAGAGAACCTGGCCATGACAGACAATCCCGCCCTGCCCACGCAGCTCGACAACGACCTGCTGTTCAATGCCGATGGGCTGATTCCCGCCGTTGCCCAGCAGCACGACACGGGTGAGGTGCTGATGATGGCCTGGATGAACCGGGCTTCCATCGCGGAAACCCTGCAGACGGGTCAGGTCTGCTACTGGTCCCGCTCCCGCCAGGCCTTCTGGCGCAAGGGCGAAAGCTCCGGCCACACCCAGCGCCTGCACGAGCTGCGCTACGACTGCGACGGCGACACGATCCTGCTGCTGGTGGACCAGACCGGCGCGGCCTGCCACACCAACCGCCGAAGCTGCTTCTACCGCGCCGTGCGGGACGGCACGGTAGAGGAGATCATGCAGCCGGAGTGACCGGTTCGGATCACTGTCGGCTGATCTGTTCCATGCGCTTGCGGAACTGGCGCTGTTCCCACTCCGCCCCGAACAGCCCGGCCATGCCGAACAGCCATACAGCGTGCAGCATCAGCCCGAAGCCCCAGCCGAGTGCGACGGTCACGACCCAGAGTCGGTCCGGATTGAGGTACAGGTTCAGCATCAGCAGGCACGGCAGGGTCACTGCATAGGTGATCCAGTGGAAGTGAAAGCGCTTCAGGCGCTTCACATATCTGATCGCAGTCCGCTCCAGCGCGCGCTCCGGGCCGTTTGGTTCATTGTCGTTGATGTCGGTCATTGCCGGTCTCTCCATTGCGAGTTCCGCCACACTGGTCTCGAAGACGGCAGCCAGACATTTCAGGGACTCCAGGGTCGCAGGACGCCCGGACTCAATCCGCTGTATCGTGCGGACACTCAGCCCGGCATGCAGGGACAATTCCTCCTGCGTCCAGCCACGTTCCTGTCGAAGCTCCTGAATCTGCATCGTGATGCCTCTTTTCTGTGTGACCCGTTCCCTATCCGGCAGATCGTCGCCAGAGACCACGTCACGGACCCGTCACGACCCGACAAGCACCGGAAATCAGCCACTTACAAGGAAATCCGGGAGGCCACGACGAAAAAGCCCCGACCGTGATGGCCGGGGCTTTGTCCGTCAGTCCGATACCGGGGAAGTCAGAGACCCAGGATCAGCTTCGCCATGATGTTGCGCTGGATCTCGTTGGATCCGGCATAGATCGACACCTTGCGATAATTGTACATCTTCGGGCCGACACCGGCAGCCCATTCAGGGCCGATCGGCGGCTCGTTGGAGCCCCACTTAAGCGGCTGGAACGGCGTCTGCTTGATGCCCGCTGCCTCGAAGGCCAGTTCAGAGACAAGCTGCTGCAGTTCGGAACCACGGCACTTGATCATCGAGCTTTCCGGCCCGGGATTCTGACCACCGGCCAGTCGACCCAGAACACGCAGCTCGGTATATTCCATCGCGGTGATCAGGGTATCGGCGTCCGCCACCTTCTTGCGGAAGACAGGATCATCGGCGACACGTTCACCGTTCTCCTGCTCCTCCGACGCGATCTGGCGCACCTTCTCCATGCCGCGCTTCAGGCCCTGGCTGTAGGTTCCGCCACGCTCGAACTCCAGCAGGTACTTGGCGTAGGTCCAGCCCTTGTTGACCTCACCGATCATGTTCTCCTTCGGCACCTTCACGTCCTCGAAGAAGACCTGATTGACCTCCTGATATTCCTTCTCCGGCATGTCCATGGTGATGATCGGATCGACCGTCACGCCCGGCGACTTCATGTCGATCAGGATGAAGGAGATGCCTTCCTGCCGCTTGCCCTCGTTGGAGGTGCGGACCAGGCAGAAGATCCAGTCGGCGTACTGGGCGACGGAGGTCCAGATCTTGGAACCGTTCAGCAGCCAGTGATCACCCCTGTCCTCGCACTTCATCTTGACGCTGGCGAGGTCCGAACCGGAACCCGGCTCCGAATAGCCCTGGCAGATGATCAGGTCAGCGGCCTGGATCTTCGGCAGGAAATCGGACTTCTGCTTGTCGGAACCGAATTTCATAAGCACCGGCGCCAGCATGCGCGGGCCGAAGGGAATGACGATCGGGGCGCCAGCCGCCGACATCTCGGCGTCATAGATGTACTTCTGCGTCGGGGTCCAGCCGCAGCCGCCATGCTCCACCGGCCAGTGCGGGGTGGCCCAGCCCTTCTTGTGCAGCGCCTTCTGCCAGCGCACATGCAGATGCTTCGGCATGTAACCGGCGCGCGTCTTCTTCATCGCCGCCTTCAGTTCATCGTCGAAGGCATCGTCGAGAAACGCACGAACCTCCTCGCGGAACGCCATGTCCTCGGCAGAAAAGCTGACATCCATGATCAATACTCCCCGGAATCCTGATGAGCTCATTAGATGCTGATTTTCAGGGCTGGATCAACCTATTTACCTTTACGTAAGGTAAGTGAATCGGGTGGCGCAGCCATGTGCGTCCCTGTACTGCACATTGCCATCTGAATCATGGAAGATCGTGGAAACAGAACACGGCACATCCGGGGGGTTGATCACATGTCACGCTTTGAAATCGCACCAGGCGAGAGCCTCCATTTCGAGTACGATCCGCCGACCGGCGACATGCAGACATTCGTCTTCATCAACGCGCTGACCGGGAATGCCGCAGCCTGGCAGGCGGAGATCGGCCCAGCGCTGCGCGACAGCGGCTATGGCACGCTCTGCTACAACTTCCGGGGACAGGTGGAGACCGAGTTCGGACCGGACACCGACCTGCGCCCGACGCTGGTGGCCGAGGACCTGAAGCGCCTGATGGCGCACCTGCAGCCGCCGCGCCCCATTCTGGTCGGTCTGTCCATCGGCGGCCTGTTCGCGGCGGAGGCCTGGCGTGACGGGGTCGCGGCGGAGGGTCTGGTGCTGATCAACACACTGCGCAAGCCCGGCCCCCGCATCGAATGGCTTGGAACGGCGATGGTTGCCATGGCACGTCACGGCGGGTCACGCCTGATGATGGAGGCCAATCTGCCGATGCTGGTCAATCCCGATCAGCTTGTCGCCATGCGGCCCGACATGTTCCCCGGCACACCCTACGAACCCATGTCCCCCGATGACGGCCTGTTCCGCCTGATGGAGCGGTCCGTCACAACCGACTGGGATTTCCCCTGGTCGCGCCTGACCCTGCCGACGCTGGTCATGACCGGTCTGCACGACCGCGTGTTCCGGGTGGCGGAGGATGTGGAGGAACTGACCGCCCGGATTCCCGATGCACGCACGGTGACCGTCGAGGATGCCGGTCACCTTATCCCGGCGGAGCGTCCGGCGACCTTCACGAGACACCTGCTCGACTTCGCGCGCAGCCTTCATGACTGAGGAAACCGTGACCCGGACGGGATCTCGCGAACGGTTCGCGCTGGGCCTCAACAACCACTTCTTCTACGGCTGGATCATGCTGGGCGTGGCCGCCATCGTGCTGCTGGCCAGCGGCCCCGGCCAGTCCCATACCATCAGCGTCTTCGTCAGCATCCTGGTGGAGGATCTGGGCATCTCCGCCACGGCGGTGTCGTTCGCCTATGGCTTCGCCACCCTGGCCGCGGCGTTCCTGCTGCCCTTCGTCGGGCGGCAGGTGGATCGCCACGGCATGCGCAAGACGGCACTCGTCATCACGGTCCTGTTCGCCCTTGCCTGCGTTGCCTTCTCCCAGGTCACCGGGACGGTCATCAGCGTCTTCGGGGTCTTCGAGATCGCCGTCTGGCTGACGCTTGGCTTCGGTGTCCTGCGGTTCCTGGGCCAGGGTGCGCTGATGCTGAACGCGGTCAACCTGATCTCGCAGTGGTTCGTCGCCAGGCGCGGCTTCGCCATGGGGCTGGTGATGCTCGGCTTCGCAGCCTCCATGGCCATCCATCCGCCGCTGGCACAGTGGCTGATCGACAGCAGCGACTGGCGCTCCGCCTTCATCTGGCTGGGGGTGATAAGCGCACTGCTGCTGCTCCCCGGCCTGGTGTTCCTGGTGTTCAACAAGCCTGAGGATCTCGGCCTGCTGCCCGACGGGGCGAAGGCCGCGCCCGACGAGGCCGAGGGAGAAAAGAAGCCGGAGTTCGGCCTGACCCTGCAACAGGCCACCCGAACGCCCACCTTCTACCTGGTGGCACTCGGGCTGTTCTGCTTCGCCATGCTGGTGACCATGCTGCACCTGTTCCAGATCTCGATCTTCGAGGCGCAGGGTCTGAGCCGTGAACTGGCCTCGCTCATCTTCCCGGTCTCCGCTGTCGCCATGGTGATCTGCATGCCGTTGCTGGGACGGATGCTGGACCGGTTCCGCACCGAATGGGTCTTTGCCGGGGGACTGCTGGTCATGGCGGCCGCGCTGATCGCGGCCGGCAATGTCACCAGCCAGACCTCGGGCGTGGTCTACGGGATCATCTTCGGCGTCAACAACGCGGTGTCGATGACGTTCTTCGGCTTCATGTGGCCGCGCTATTTCGGGCGCAAGCACATCGGCTCCATCCAGGGCACGGGACAGATGATCGGGGTCGTGGGCGCCTCCCTCGGCCCCCTGCCCCTCGGCATCGCCTACGATCTGACGGGCGACTACACCGTGACCCTGATTGCTTTTGCCGCCATGCCCCTGACCGCCGCGGTTCTGATCCTGCTGTTCCTGCGCGACCCGAAGCAGCTCGCCGAATGAGGCCGCGGCAAGTGTGACGCGGGTCCCTCTATTCGGCGTCCTTGCGGCATCCCTGGGCTGCCGGATCAAGTCCGGCAGAAACGTCCTTGAGGATGCCGAGGTTGGTGTCCTTCTGGTCTACCCAACCGACGCAGTCACCGGACTTGATCCGGTGACCCAGGAGTGCCGCACCTGCATCTGAGACTGGCATCGAACTCGCACCCACCGAGGCGTCGGGGTGACAGCAGGCAATCCGAGCGAACTCAGCCGCGGCTCTTGATCACCCGTGCAGGTGTACCGGCGGCAACGGTGTAGCCCGGAATATCGCCGGAGACGGTGGAGCGGGCACTGATGATCGCGCCATTGCCGATGCGCGATCCCGGTGTGACCGTGACGCCGGAGGCGAGCCAGACATCCGCGCCGATCAGCACGGGCTCATGGACGTAGCCCTGCCGCATGATCGGCTCCCGGCTGTCGAAACGGTGTTCGGAGGCAATGATGGTGCAGTGCCCCGCAGTGGCGCTGTCACGCCCGATGGTCACATCCGCGCCGGCGTTGATGATGGAGGAGAAGGCGACCTGTGCCCGGTCTCCCAGCCTGATCGTGCCATCCCGCGCCGCCACCAGCCGCGCCGTCGTGTCCACTGCCGCGCCGTCGCCCAGGATGATGCGTCCATTCTCCCGCACCTTCAGGTCGACCCAGGGCATCAGTGTCACGGCGCGGCCAAGGCGAATGTTGCTCGGGTCGCCGTCGGGCCGCAGCAGGATGGGGCCAAGTACCCGGAGACCGGGGCCATAGCTGATCCCGAGACGGCGAAATGTGAAGCGGTAGTACCAGGTCCAGAACCCGGCACGGCCCTTCGGCAGGGTCACCGGTTCGTCGGTGACCATCGGCACCTGATCGGCGGTCAGATCGAATGTTTCAGCGGTCCCGACCGGTCCGGCCCGCAGACGCTCGATGGTCCGCGAAATGGCGCGAATGCTGTCCAGCGCGGTCGGATCGGCCGTGACATTCTCCGGGACTGAAACCGCAAAGCGCTGCTCCAGCGCCAGGATCAGGGTCACGGTGGAGAAGGAATCCACCAGCCCGTCCCGGATCAGGGACGCATCATCGTCAACCCGGCGACCGGACAGCACGTCATCGATCACCACCCGCCGCACATCCTCGATCAGTGAACCTGCCGTGGCGGTTGATGATTTTGATGTTGCACGCGAATCAACCGACGGAAGCGAATGGTATCGCTTGAGATTTTCCGCACGCGCCATCTTGCCGGAGGTCGATTTCCGCAGCCAGCGCGGCTCCACGATGCGTACATCGCCCGGCACGATCTCCGTTCCGGTCGCGACTGTTTCACGGATTGCAGCAGTTATCGCGGGCCATTCGGCCTCTGGTCGCTCGCTCTCTGCGATCAGCACCAGACGTTCGGTGCCCGCAGCCTCGTCATGATCGCCCAGAGCGACCGCGCGACCGGGCAGTACGCCGTCGACACCACAGGCCAGCGCCTCGACATCATGAGGATGGATGTTCTTGCCGCCGATGATGATCAGGTCGCGCTTGCGCCCCACCACGAACAGGTGCCCGTCCGCGAGATAGCCAAGGTCACCACTGCGATAGCGCCCGTTCTGCAGCACCTCGGCGGTGCGCTCCGGCTGCCCGTCATAACCGGTGAACATGGACGGGCCACTGATCTCGATCTCGCCCACATAGCGCTCGGGCAGCGGCTCCCCGGCCTCATCCAGAATTGTCATTTGCGTGGCAGGCAAGGCGACGCCGGATGAGACCAACGCCCGGCCCGTCGCAGTCGGTTGCGCCACATGTCGCTCGGTCAGAGCGGCGATATCCACCGTCTCGGTACGCAGGGGGTTCTCGAAGCCACCGGATGTGGCAGCGAAGGTCGCCTCCGCCATCGCATAGGAACCGGCAAATGCCCTGGGGCTGAACCCGGCGTCGGCAAAGCGATCCAGAAATGCGCCGTGCGCGGCAGCCGTGATCGGCTCCGAACAGTTCACCACCCCGCGCAGTGACGACAGGTCATGGTCCCCCGCAGGCGTGTTGCGGGCCATGAAGCTGTAGGCGAAGTTCGGCAGCCAGCTCAGGGTGCCGCGATGCCGCTTCACCGCATCGAGCCAGAGTGTCGGGTTCTGTACCCAGTCGAAAGGCGAAATGGCCACCAGTCGGCAGCGCCTGATCAGAGGCAGGAAGAAGCAGGTGATCAGCCCCATGTCGTGATACAGCGGCAGCCAGCTTACGATCACGTCGGACTCGTTGGCCCGGATCATGTCGCCATAGGCACCGATCTGCCAGAGCAACGCCCTGTGGCTGATGGTTACGCCCTTCTTCAGCCCGGTGGTGCCGGAGGAATACTGCAGGAAGGCCGGATCATCCGGATCAATGGCCGGTCGTGTCGAAAGCCCGGCCACATCATTCTCGCTCAGCGCCGCCGTCGCCCCCGTTTCCCCGTCGCGCGCGACCAGCAGGTCCTCGAACGTCGGCAGGGCATCGACCAGTCCGGAGAGTTTCGGGGCAAGTTCGTCATAGGTGACAAGCACCCGCGCCCGACTGCCTGCCAGCAGGCTGCGCACGGTTTCGAAGTAGACACCCTCCGACAGCTTCGGTGACGGATGGGCGAACATGGCAGGCACCGCCCCCATCAGTATCGCACCGATGTAGGCTGTGTAGAGATCGATGCCGTGCCTCAAGACGACAACGATGCGGTCACCCTGACCCACGCCCTGATCCTGATAGCGCGCCGCCCAGGCCTGTGCCCGGACGTAGATCTCGTCATAGGTGAAGTTCTGCTCCGTCCCGTCGCCCTCGACCAGGGTCAGGAACGCGCCGTTCCCCATCCGCGCCCGATTGGCGAACAGGACGCCCTGCAGCGTGTTGTCAGACCAGGGGGCGTTCATCCAGCCACTCCAGCACTGTCTGACCCTCGGCGGCGCAATAGGCATCGAAACGGTCCATCCGTTCCTGCTCCACCACCATCACGTAGACCTGGCCTGCGGTATTGCGGACAAGAGCTGTCTTGAACCCCTCCCCCTTCAGGCGGCCATTTACCGACGGCGTGGCGTAGAACCCGAAGTCCTTCGCCGCCACGTCCATGCGGCGACCGGAGGCGGTGACCATCGTGACCTGTTCATCAGCCGCCAGATGCACGTCACCGCAATCCGAGATCGCGATGCCCGGTGCGGGCTGAAACACGCGCGGTGGCGATTTCTCGGCCAGTTTCATGCCGCCTGCTCCAGATCTGCGCGCGGCCAGCGCCAGTCGGCGACCGGGAAGCCCGGCACGACCCACTGACCGTCCTGCTGCTGCCAGATCGCGAGGTCGCGGAAGTGTTCCTCCAGCTCAGCGAAGACCGTTGGCGGCAGGTCCATGAACTCGAGCGCGCGAGCGATGTCCGCGTCGGGTCGCTGGTCGCCCAGACGCGCGATGGTGGCCAGAGCCGCGTCGCGGCTGACGCGCCCGTTGCGAATCTCCAGCGAGAGATTGTCGAACAGGCGGGTGAAACCGAACTTCGGATACTTGAACCAGTGATGGATCGAGATGAAGTCGCAGTCGATGTCGGCATAGTCATACAGGCCGACCTTCGGACCCTCCGCCCGGCGCTGGAACCCGTGCTCCTCCGCCACCCGCAGGCTCTCCGACGGATCCCAGGGCAGATAGTAGCCCAGGAAGATGGAGCGGATATCGGCCGCATCGAACTCGGCTTCGGACGGGGGTGTGAAGGGTTCGAGTTCGCGCGGGCTGAGTTCGTCGCCGATCCAGTCCTGCGCCTCCCGCCCCTGCAGGATGCCGTGGCGCTTCAGCCAGGCATGGTTCAGCAGATCGAGGTCACTGTCACCGGCGTCACCGCCGTACTCCATGAACGGGCTCTCGCCCCAGACGATCAGCGGCACACCCAGACGGGCGGCAAAGCGCATCGGGATGGCGAAGATCGCCAGATGCATCGGAACGGCGCTGGACCCGGTCTCGATCAGGGTACGCCGCATGAACCGCGACTCGACCGACGGGTCGATGGCAAAATCGACATGATCGACACCGAGACGCACCAGCGCATCCAGATTGGACTGGCCCAGCGCATTGCGGCCCGGCGACTTCCAGGTCACGGCCAGCACCTTCAGGCCCATTTCCAGGCAACGCGCGACCTGCCAGAAGCTGTCCTTGCCGCCGGAGACGGGCACGATGCAGTCATAGGCGGCATTGCGCCCCTTCGCCCAGTCCACCACCTCGTTCAGGCGCTGCTCCCGCGACGCCCAGTCGATCTCCACCCGGTTGCGCTGATGCCCCTTGCAGGCATTGCAGACGCCATCGGAACCGATGGTGATGCCGGGACGGCTGTCAGGCAGGACACAGGACTGGCAGAAACGAACGGTCATGCCCACTGCTCCATGAAGAGTTTCGCGGAAACGAAGGAAAACAGGAACTTGGAAAAACTGTTTGGCAGATCAGGTTCACGCATGGCCGCCTCGATCCGGTCGCGTTTCACCAGATTGAAGATCGGGCCATCGTCCAGGATCCGCTCACGGGTCTTCGGGTTGTCCAGGTCGAACAGGCTGCGGAAGGCGGCATTGAAACCCTTCTTGTGCCGGTCCAGCCTGACCTTGTCGTTCAGCACACCGCGCGACGCGGCACGCAGCGGTGCCTTGGCATGGCCATCGCGGATCAGGTGCTCCGGCGGGATCGTGTAGGCGAAGTCGCAGAGCTTCCGGTCCAGGTAGGGGCTGCGGTTCTCCACCGACGACCGCATGGAGTTCAGGTCGTCCTCCCGCAGGATGATCGGCACCGCCTCCGTCCGCAGTTCGTTCATCATCCGGTTACGCAGCAGATCGTCGGACAGTGCGCTCTCCGTGAAGGGCTCGTCGAACGGTGTCGTCAGATAGTCGGAGAACACCTCGCGGTTCAGGTAGATGTGCTCACGGAACTGCGGCCTGGCACTGTAGAGGTCGGGGTCCTGCAGATGGGGATTGCGCACGATGGGCTGCACATGTCGCTGCCAGTCGGCGCGCCGCTCCGCCCTATCGGGATGCCCCTGCATGGCCTGCAGATGCAGGTTGAAGTGGTCGTAGTAGCCGGTGACCAGCTCATCCGCACCAGTACCGGAGACGGAGACACGAAAGCCTTCTGCCCGCATCGCCTCCGACAGCATGCTGTGGACATAGTAGGACGCGGTTATGACCGGCTTGTCATGATAGGCGACCAGATCGGCAAAGCGATCCAGGTCGCAGGCCTGTTCCAGCCGGATCTCGTGATGACGGCAACGCAGGTCGCGGACGGTCGCGGCGATGTTCGCGCTCTCGTCATAGCGCGGATCGGGGTCGATGATGGAAAAGGAGGCGACATCGGCGCCATGGCGCTTGGCGGCGAAGGACGCCAATGCTGCACTGTCCACACCGCCTGAGAGGCAGAACGCGATCGGCACGTCTGCGCGCAGGCGCAGGCGGATGCTTTCCTCCAGATGAAACCGCAGCCCCTCGACCGCCGCGCCGAAGGACATGCCGGTTTCCGGTCGGTACTCGGGCCGCCAGTATTCATCGATGCTGACGCCGCGATTGTCGCCCACGACCAGATTGTGCCCCGGCGGCAGTTCATGCACATCGGCATGAAACAGGTCACCGGACTTGTAGAGCGACTTGTAGCCATTCACGAGGTAGCGACGCACCGTCTCCTCGTTCACCGACGGGCTGACGCCATTGAGTGCTGCCAGCGCCTTGATCTCGGAGGCGAAGCGGAATCCCTGCCCGGTGTCCTGCCAGTAGAGCGGCTTCTCCCCGAACGGATCGCGGGAGATCAGCAGGCGACGGCGGTTGGCATCATGCAGGGCGAAGGCCCACATGCCTTCGATGTGGTCCACCAGCCGGTCGCCCCAGGCGCGATAGGCCTCCAGCAACACTTCGGTGTCGGATTCGGTGGTGAAATTCACGCCCCGGGCACGCAGGGTCTGACGCACTTCGACGAAGTTGTAGATCTCGCCATTGAAGACGAGTGTCAGGCCATCGCGGCGAAACGGCTGGTCGGCGCGGGAATCCAGATCGATGATAGCCAGCCGCGTGTGCAGCAGCGTCAGCCAGTTCGACCCCATCTCGGCGGTGAAGCGGCCTGACGCATCCGGTCCGCGCCGCCCCATGGCGTCCAGACAGGCGGTTTCCCGCTGCGGCAAGGGTCGGTCAGGTCCGAAGTGTCCGGCGATCCCGCACATGGCCGTTCAGCCCAGCAGCTCGGCAGTGAAACGGTCACCCATGGCCATCGGTGCCATCAGGGTACGGCCGATCACCTCGTGCTCCCGGCCCGGCGGCAGCCCGTCACCGGGCCGCACCCAGACCAGATCACTGTCGGAGACCTCGTGACCTGCAGCGAGCGGACGGCGGGCGGCGATGGAACGGCGCACCAGCGGCGCGGTATCCCGTTCGATGGCAGCCATGGAGACCTCTCCGGAACCCAGCAGGGTCTCGGTCATGCGCACGCGCTGCACCAGTTCCTTCATCTCAGCCGGATCGGCCGAAAGCTGGTGATCGCGGAAATCGCTGTGGTCATGGGCGATGGTGAAATGCTTCTCGACGATGCGCGCACCCAGGGCGACCGCGACCACCGCTGCATCGTTGCCGCTGGTGTGGTCGGAGTAGCCGACATCGCAGGACGGCAGCGCGTCGATCATGGTCCGGACAGCGGCAACATTGGCGTGCTCCGGCGGGGTCGGATAGGCCGTCACGCAATGCAGCACGCCCAGACCCGGCGCCACACCGTCGGCAACCCAGCGGGACTTGATGCGGCAGACCGACTGCTGCACGCAGTCCATATCGGCCAGCCCGGTGGAGATGATCGCGGGCTTTGCGGTGGCGGCAACATAGTCGATCAGCGGCCAGAATGTATTGTCCGAACTGGCAATCTTGAAGGCGTCGACGTGATCGTTCAGGAAGACGGCGCTGTCCATGTCCAGCGGCGTGGAAATGAAGGCGAGACCTGCGGCCCTCGCCAGCACACCCAGTTCGGCGAACTGGTCGTGGGTCAGCTCGAACCCCTTCATCCGCTGGAACCGTGCCGCATCGACCGGCGCGATGAACTGGTCGGTGCTGAAGGTCTGGAACTTCACCGCATCGACACCGGCATCGGCGGCGAGATGGACCATTTCCCTGGCCAGGCCGAAGTCACCTTCGTGATTGTTGCCGACTTCCGCGATGATGAAGGTCGCGTCGTTCGTGTTCCTGCCTGCGATCTGCATGGCGCTCACCCGTGGTAATGAAAGACGTAGTTGGAGGCGATCAGCCGGAAGTTGTCGCCCATGTAGCTGCGCAGCGAAGCGGCGTTGGCCAGTTGCGTACCAACCCGCAGGATGGCGATGCCGGACACCATGGACTCGGACCACGCGATCATGTCGCGTGCCAGCCCCCTGCCGCGATAGCGATTGTCGACCGCGATCAGGTCAATGGTCAGCACATCGCCGGCACGCAGGTATTGCAGGAACCCGGCTGTCACACCGTCGACCTCGGCCAGGATCATGCCGTCACCGCGTTTTCCCTCGAACCAGTTGCCCGCCCAGTGGCGCTTGATCTCGTTGGCGGTCTCCGTCGCCACCATCGGATCCAGGTGGAAACGGCTGAACGAGAAGTTGCGTGCGGCAATGTTCTCGACCGCCGCACGGTCCTCAGGCGTTGCCGCCCGGCTGAACCGGCTGCTGGCCGCACCCCATATGGGGCGTTCGAAGTTCATGCCCGTATCGACCAGACGGAACCCCTTGTCCTCAAGCCGCCGCGCGACCTCGGTGCGGGAGACCGGCAGCCGTGCATCAACGAAGCACGACTCGCCGCCGGGCAGTTCGATTGCCCGTCCGGGTTCGGCGGACGGCGTCAGGTGCCAGGCAGACTTGCCCAGCAGGCCTGACAGCCAGTCGTCCGGCCGAAGCACCATGGGAGCATTCGCGTTCACGCCCAGGCGCGCCGCTTCAGATAGACAACCTGGCCGTCTTCCGGGTCGGTGTTCGCCCCGATGAAGCTGGCCCAGTTGTCCTTGTACCAGTTGATGTAATCCACGAAGCCGACGTCCAGCGGGTGGCTCGGTCGGTACCCGATAAGGCTCTTCGCCTTCTCCACCGACAGGGTGCCGCGTTCGGGCATCAGGCTGTCGCGATCATTGTGGCGCACTTCGACGCCGGGGAAATGCTCCCGGATGATCTCCACCATCTCGTTCAGCGAACGGCCCTGGCCATAGGTCAGGTTGAAGACCTCGTTGGCCGCATCGGGCGACGCCAGCGCTGCGATCACGCCACCGACCAGATCCTGGATATAAGTGAAGTCCAGGCAGTCGGTGCCGTCACCATTGATGGTCAGCGTATTGCCACGCAGCGCGTTCTCGATCAGTGCCTGGCCGACACGCCGACTGACGCAGCGCTCCCCGTAGAGGGCAGAGGGACGCACGATGGTATAGGGCAGGTCGAAGACCTGATTGTAGGCAATCACCATCTTCTCACCGGCAAACTTCAGCGCACCGTAGATGCCCATCGGGTTGCAGGTGGTTTCCTCGTCCACGATGCCGTCGGCAAAGGTGCCGTAGACCATGGAGGATGAGAAATAGACGAACCGCTGCACGTTCAGACGCGTTGAGCGTGAAGCATCCAGCGCGTTCTCCAGCGTCCGCAGCGAATGATCGAACGTGGAATAGGGATCCTTGTTCGAGCGGTTGGCGTGGGAGACGGCTGCCAGATGGACGATATAGTCCGGGTTCAGGTCTTCCAGCGCCTCGGACAGGGCATGATAGTCACGGGCATCCGCTTCGATGAACGGCACCTGCGCCTGATGCAGCAGGTTCATGCGCTGCTTGATGAAGTTCAGGTAGACCTCGCCGTTCGGGTTCGTGTAGCGCTCCCGCTCGATGGCGTAGTAGTTGTTGACGCCGAGACTGTCGATCACGGCAACCTCGACGCCGAGCGACTTCATCTTCAGCGCCATGTTGTGGCCAATGAACCCGGCACCGCCGATGATCACGACCTTCTTGCCGATCAGTGCCGACTGTTCTGTCTGAAAGTTGGTTTCAACGGACATCGTGCAAAGCCTTCTTCATGGCGTGAATGATGAAATCCATGTCGTCATGGTTCAGATGCGGGCCGACGGGCAGCGCGATGGAACAACGGCTGATCTCGGTCGCATTGGGAAAGTCCTCCGCGCGGAGGCCGTACTTGTCGCTGTAGTAGGCGAGTGCCGGGACCGGACCGGGGTAATAGACACTGGTGCCCACGCCCTGCGCGTTCAGCGCCGCCGCAACGTCGGAACGCCGCGATGCCCGTGCACCCTTCAGCACGACCGACAGGCAGTAGTGGCTGCTCTGGAACCGGCCACCGCTGGACCGGAACAGGTGCAGACCGTCCAGTTCCTTCAGGCCGGCTTCCAGCCGTTCGTAGTTGGCATGACGCGCGTCCAGGAAGCCCTGGACCTGCTTCAGCTGCTCGATCCCCATCGCCGCCTGCATCTCGTTCATGCGGTAGTTGAAGCCGAGCTGGGTGACGTCATAGACGCCGGGTTCCTTGCGCTCCGTCACCGTGCGGTCCAGCCCGAAGGCCTTCTTGCGGCGGATGCGTTCGGCCAGCGCGTCGTCACGGGTCAGGACCATGCCACCTTCCGCCGTGGTCATGTGCTTGACGGGGTAGAAGGAGAAGCAGCCCATGTCGCCCATCAGACCGGCATGAATGCCGTCCAGATAGGTGCCGACGGCCAGCGCCGCATCTTCCAAGACGAACAGGCCATGCTTCGCCGCAATGGCGTTGATGCGCACCATGTCGACCGGCATGCCGAGGTAGTGGACGATGGAGATTGCCTTCGTGGCAGGCGTGATCGCCGCCTCGATCCGGTCGATGTCGATATTGCCTGTCTCCGGCTCCGCATCCACGAACACCGGCTTCGCGCCGACATATTCGACAGCGTGGGCGGTGGCGGTGTGGGTCTGTGCCGGCACGATGACCTCGTCCCCCGGCCCCAGACCAAGCTGGAAATAGCCGAGATGCAGCCCTGCGGTGCAGGAAGAGACGGTGATCGCCTGCCCGCCATTTGCGAAGGCGGCGAAATCCTCCTCGAACTTCAGCGCGCGGGGGCCGTGGACCAGGATCGGGCTTTCCAGCACCTCCAGCACGGCGCGACGCTCGGCCTCACCGATGATCGGACGGCCAAAATGGATCTGGCGGAAGTCGGGATTGTCAGAGCTGCTCGACGGCAACGGACTTGCCGGTGTGAGCGGCGCGTTCGATGGCGAAACAGACGGCGAGGGAGCGGAATACGTCATCTGCACTCACCTCCGGCGCGCGGTCATGCAGCACCGCGTCCACGAAATCATGTAACAGGTCACCCTTGTCGACACCGGGATAGGCCTCCCTCATTGTTTCCGGCCTTCTGCCGGGATGCCGATCACGGTAAACAAACGCACTTTCCAAACCGTTAACGAAACTGGCGTCCGTTCCGTAGACCTCCAGCTTGTGGAAATGCGGATGCACGCAGCCACCGTTGCAGCCGATCTTCGCGACCATCCCGCTCTCGAAACGGACCAGCGCCTGCACCAGGTCGAAGTTGGCAAAGGCGCTGTCGGCGGTGGCGATGCGATTGCCCATCGCGCTGACTTCCACCGCGCGGTCGCCGGTCAGCCAGAGCACCAGGTCGATCATGTGAACCGCACCGCCCAGCACCAGGCTGTAGCCCGGCAGTTCACCGCGCCAGCCCCCCAGCAGCTTGTGGATGCGACCATACTGATAGTCGGCGTCGATGAGGAACAGGCGGCCATAGTCCCCTGCTGCAATATCGGCCCTGAGCTTCAGGAAACGGGGGCAGCGGCGCAGGATCAGGTTCGACGAGATCTTCAGGTGCGGTTTCCGGTTCAGCATCGCCCGGACCTGGCGCGCATGCTCGATCTCCAGCACCAGCGGCTTCTCGACAAAGACGTGCTTGTCGGCGTCCAGCGCGCGCATCACCTGCGCGAAGTGATCCTGATCGTGGGAGGCGATGGAAACGATGGAGACATCCGGATCGTCCAGCACGGCATCCGCATGCTCCGCGATCTCCCGGTCCGGGAACCGGGTGAGCACGTCAGCCCGCTTCGTGGGGCAGAAATCAGCCAGTCGCGTGACGCGACATTCGGGATGACGTTCATAGCCACCGATGTGGCGTTCACCCACGCCCAGGCCGATGATCCCCGCCTGGATCACGGTGCCACGCGGCCCGCGATACGGGGCAGTTCGGCGAGTTCATCCCAGCGATAGCGCCAGGTCGGCGCATTCAGATCACGGGCAATGGCACGGAAACGCTCGAAGTCCTCCTCCGTATCCACGACCATGGACGCTTCGCCACTGTCGAACTCGGAGGTGATGTTGACGATGCGATAGCGATCCGGGCTGCGATAGAACCAGGGGGTGACATGCTCGCGGTCCGACGCGTCGGTCATTTCCGCTTCCGCCGCCAGGAAGACGTCCGAAGACACCACCTCCACCGACTGGCCCTTGGGGAAGGTCCGCGGGAAGACATTGGTGACGATATCGGCATCGCCATTGCGGAACTGGACCACCGCGTCATCGACCAGTCGGCGGTCGATCAGCGGGCTGTCGCCGGAGACCCGGACGAATGCACGCACCGGAAAACGTTCCAGCACGGCCCGGAAACGACCGGCCACATCGTCCAAGGGCCCACGGACCACTGGCACGTTGCGGGCGCTACAATGGGCGGCCAGCGCGTCGTCCAGCGCATCGTCGGATGTCGCCACGATCAGCGGACGGGCAACCCGACACCGCTCCAGCGCATCCAGCGTGTAGTCGATCAGCCGACGCCCCGCGACGGGACGCATCACCTTGGCCGGACAACGGGTCGAGCCGGTACGGGCCTGGACGATGATCGGGACAAGGTCATGCATCGCTGCGTTCCAGTGCCGGTTCCAGACCCAGCCGCCGCCCCGTCGCGATGCGGGCCGCCTTGCAGGGCACGGCCGGCCATTCGGCGCGGTTGGTGGCAACGAAGATCTCGGCCCTGGGGAACCATGGCTCGATGCCGGCCCCGAAGTGGAACCGGTCGGGCTTGTGCAGCAGGGTGACGGTCGGCACGCCCACCGCACCCGCGATGGCGACAGGTGACGAAGAGATCGACACCACGAAATCCAGCGCGGCGGTATAGGCCGCCGCCTCGTCGAGTTCGTTGCGGCGATCGATGTCGTCCCAGTCATGCAGATCAACGCCGAATTCCGACTTCAGACGGACACGATCCTCGCTGGCGTCCTTGTACATGACGTCGATGAAGTGCGCGCCCTTCTCAGCCAGGTCGAAGAACGGCTGGAAATCGCTGAGGGACATGTAGCCCTTGGAACGGATCGGGGTCACGAAACCACCGGACCAGCAGAGACCGACCTTCGGCCCCTCGCCCAGCGCATCGAACCGCGCCTTCCAGAAGGCTACCCGCTCCGGGTCCGGCGTCAGGTAGCTGTCACCGCGCTGGAAGCTTTCCATGTCCGGACGCAGCAGGCTGAAGAGGGAACCTGAGGGAATGAACAGGTCCGGTTTCGGAACCTCGTCATCCTTCAGCCAGCCATAGTGGCGGTGGATCTTGTTGTTGGACCGGAAGGTGACATGCCGGTGCACCGTGGCCTGCGGGAAGGAACGCTGGAACCAGCTCACCAGTCGGCGGTCACATTCAATGATGACGTGACCGGCCAGGTCGACGACTTCCTGGAACGCGCTGGCGAAGATGATGGCATCGCCGATGCCCTGTTCGTCGGAGATCAGCAGGGTCTTGTCGGAAATATCCTCGCCCTGCCAGCGCGGCAGGTCATGGACGAAGACCACGGAGTCACCGCGACGACGGTCCAGCCGCCATTCGTATTCGGCCCAGCCCTTTTCCAGATTGCCCGTGCCGAGCAGGGACGAAGCGTAGTTGAAGCGCGTATCGGCGTCGTCGGGACGCATGCTGACCGCCTTCTCCAGGTACGGCAGCGATTCCGCGAACCGCCCCTCCGCCGAATAGGCATGGCCGACGTTGGCGTAGGCGATCTCGAACTCGGGCGCGAGCCGCAGTGCCTCGTCGAAGAACGGGCGGGCCTGATCGGCACCCTGCGCTTCCGCCACCGTGACCGCCAGCGCCTGCCAGAGTGTCGGATCCTCGACCTTCGACTGTACCGCGAATTTCAGCGTGTCGATGGCGGCCTCATAGTCACCGCCTGCGCGCTTCGCCGATGCCATCGCGATGGGACCACGGCTGTCGTCAGGCGTGCGCTGCATGACCAGCGCGAACATGTTCTCCGCCGCCTTCAGCATGCCCAGGTCCTGCGCCAGCAGACCGATGCCATAGATGATCTCCGGATCCTCACCGGACACCTTCAGTGCCTTCTCCAGCACGTGCACCGCCGCCTGCACCTGCCCGGCGTGCCGCAGGTTGTTGCCCAGCACCAGCAGCGTGTCGGCATTGGCCGGGTCCAGCACATGGGCCTGCAGGAACGCAACCGCCGCATCGTCGAACCTGCCCTGTCCGGCAAACTTGCTTCCCTGCCGCAGGTGCTGCACCGCGCGCTTGAAATCGGCACGGGACGGCTTGCGGTCGTCATCGACCGTCTGCAGCGTCGCCATAATCTGATAGGTCCCGGCCTGCATGATATTGCGACCCAGGGTCGGGGCGTCCTGACGCGGGTTCACGTCGGAGCTGTTCTTTCGCGCGGCGTTGCGGGCCATGCCGAAACCTCTCGTACCGGATTGATCAACAGTCCCGCATTCAGCCCTGTCAGGCTTAAGAAACGTTTAAGGCCACCTGTCAGATGATCCTGATCCCCCGGAAAACCGGTTGTCGGTAGCGTTAACGATAATTCAACCAGCACCGGGTCAAGGTTCGTTCACGGTCCGCAAACGGACCCGTCAACATTACGCGTCAGAAGGCGGTCGGTAGTCCGGCCGGAAAAATCGAATGGCCCTGAAGCTGACCCTGAAACCAGGGGAGAAATTCGTGATCAACGGTGCCGTCATTGCAAATGGCGACCGCAGAGCCACGCTGGTCCTTCACAACAAGGCCTCGATCCTGCGGGAGCGGGACATCCTGAAGGCCGATGATGTCGATACGCCCTCGAAGCGCATCTATTTCGCCATCATGTCGATGTATCTCGACGAAAAGGTCCGACCGCGATTCTACGAAGAATTCGTCATGCGCATGTCGGAGTTCATGGGGGTCCTGACCGATCCCGAAGCCCTTTCCACCTGTGTCGCCGTCAGCCAGTGCGTCATGGATCGTCAGTACTACAAGGGTCTGACGCTCTGCCGGAAGCTGCTCGATTTCGAAAGTGAGAGACTGCATCATGAGCCTGCAAGCGTATAGCCGGACCCAGCGGGTCGCCGAGAACCCGCGGGACACCGAATACCGCCTCTTTGCCGACATCACGCGTCAGCTGATGCAGGTGAAGGACACCCCCCGCCACGACCGTGCCGTCGTCGATGCGCTGTACCGCAATCGTCGGCTGTGGAGCACGCTGCTGAGTGATTGCAGCCGCGACGAGAACGGCCTGCCGGAAGCGATCCGTGCCTCGGTCATCTCCCTGTCGCTGTGGGTGGACAAGTACTCCAGTGCCGTGATGCGCGGCGGCGAGAGCATCGAGCCGCTGATCGACATCAATCGCACGATCATGGAAGGCCTCGCCCAGCGACCTGCTGCCTGAGACCTCCAACGGCCTACCCACGAGATTGCGCCGTCGCCTCGGGAACACTCCCGAAGCGGCGGTGCATTGCGTTCCGCTCCGGATTCATGGCACCTGCCCGCCCACTTCGGGGCTGCGCTTGCGATGCGCCGCGTGGCAGTGAACAATCCCCGCCATGCGCAACTCCACCACCCTTGATCATCGCCGCCATCCCTACCGCGACGACCTCGCCGCCGAATACCTTCGGGGTCGGGTCGACGCGGCGCGTTTCGTGGAGCCTGTCACCGCGCGTGTCGTTCAGGAAACCCTGTCGATCCAGGCGCGACCGGAACCCGAAGCCATGCAGATATCGGAGCTGCTGTTCGGTGAGGATGTGGCCGTCTATGAACAGCGCGATGGCTGGGCCTGGGTCCAGGGGCTGCTGGATGGCTATGTCGGTCATGTCCGGCTCGATGGTCTCTCCTTCGATGAACCTGCCCCGCCGACCCACCTGGTCAGCGCCCGGCTCAGTCACCTGTTCCGGACGCCTACGATCAAGGATCCGCCCGTTGGCCGGATCACGCTCGGCGCGCGCATCAGCATCATCGCCGTCGAAGGCCGGTTTGCGGTGCTGGCGGACGGTCGCCACATCATGACCAACCACATCCGGCCCATCGACGCGCCGGAGACGGACATTGTCGCCGTGGCCCTGCGCAATCTCGGCGCGCCCTATCTCTGGGGAGGCCGCAGCAGTCTGGGGCTGGATTGCTCCGGCCTGATCCAGGTGGCGGTGCAGGCGCTGGGCGGCACACCGCCACGCGATTCGGACATGCAGCGCGATGAACTGGGCCAGGACGTGTCGAAACCCGCCGACATGCATGATCTGCAACACGGCGATCTGGTGTATTTCCCCGGCCATTGCATGATCGCGGACGGCGCGGAACACCTGATCCATGCCAATGCGACCCACATGATGGTCACACGTGAGCCCGTCGAAACCGTCTTCGCCCGTACCCGTGGCGGCTATGGATCAGTGACCCACGTCCGGCGTTTCACCGCCTGAATGGCCGCTTCACTGGCCATTCCCCGGAATGACGCCCGGCCAGTCAATGATCGGCAGGTTGCCCACTGTCTCCCGCAGCGACTGGCTGTAACTGCGCCGCACATCGGAGTAATAGGCGTCGCTCTTCTCGAACCGCCTGATCTCCAGCAGTTCCAGCGAGTTGGCGCGATAGCAGATCATGTCGAATGGCGGGGCCACTGACAGGTTGGAGCGCACCGTGGCATCGAATGACAGCAGCGAGAGCTTCACCGCGTCCGCCATGCTGGTGACGGAGAACCGGAAGGCGCGGTCGAGGATCGGCTTGCCGTACTTCAGTTCGCCGATCTGCAGGAAGCAGGTATCGGATGTCGCCTGGATGAAGTTGCCCGCGGAATAGATCAAGAACAGGCAATGCCCCTCGCCCCTGATCTGGCCCCCGAACAGCATGCTGGCACTGGGGTCGCCATATCCCTGCACGTGATTGGCGTGGGCGGTCATGACCTCCCGCAGCACATTGCCGACCATGGTGGCGGCATCGAACATCGTCGGTGCCTCGAAGATGTTGGTGGCGTGGCCCGGCTGGCGCGTGCGCTGCTCCAGGATCGTGGCGACGGCCTGTGTCGTGGCCAGGTTGCCCGCACTGGCCAGAACCATGACCGACTGTCCCGGCTGCTGGAACAGGTTCAGCTTTCGTACCGTGGCAACGTGATCCACACCCGCATTGGTGCGGGTATCCGCCGTGATCACGATTCCATCCTTCAGATACAGACCAAGACCGTAGGTCATAGTGGCGCTCCAGTTGGAAGGGGGGCGCAGATGCGATGCATCGGCGCGCGGAGCATGGCATGATCCCGATCCTGCTGAAAAGATGAATGCTGACAATCGGGGAGGATGAAGGCATGACAATCAATCAGGAATGGCTGGACCAGGTTCAGGAAGAGATCATTGATCCCGACCAGCCGATCATCGATCCGCACCATCACCTCTGGGACCGCCCGGCGGTGAAGGCCCTGCCGGGCAGCCGCTACATGTTCGATGAACTGCTGGCGGATACCGGCAGCGGTCACAACGTCGTCGCGACCGTGTTCATCGAATGCGGCGTGATGTACCGCGCCGACGGGCCGGAGGCACTGAAACCGGTCGGTGAGACGGAGTTCGTCAATGGTGTCGCCGCCATGAGCGCGTCCGGCAACTATGGTCCCATCCGCGCCTGTGCGGGCATCGTCAGTCTGGCCGACCTGAACCTGGGCGCGGCAGTGGACGAGGTGCTGGAGGCGCATCAGCGCGCCGCCCCGGCCCGGTTCCGGGGCATTCGCCACGCTGCCGGGTTCGACCCCAGCGAGGAGGTCCGCAACTCGCACACCAATCCGTTTCCCGGCATGCTGGCCGACCCGACCTTCCGCGAAGGCTTCGCCTGCCTCGCCCCTCGCGGTCTGACGTTCGAGGCCTGGGCCTATCATCACCAGGTCAGGGAAGTGACCGCACTCGCACGCGCCTTCCCCGAGACCACCATCATCGCGGACCATTTCATCGGCCCGGTCGGCATAGGCCCCCATGCAGGCAAGCGCGAGGAGATCTTCGAGGTCTGGAAAGCCGATTTCGCCGAGCTGGCGACCTGCCCCAACGTCGTGGCCAAGCTGGGCGGCCTCAACATGGCGATCAACGGCTTTGCCTGGCACCACCGCGACACGCCCCCGACCGCACGTGAACTGGTGGCGGCCACGGGGGACTGGTACGCCCATGCCATCGACTGCTTCGGCCCTGACCGCTGCATGTTCGAGAGCAATTTCCCCGTGGACAAGCTCTCCGTCTCCTACCCCGTGCTGTGGAACGCCTTCAAGCTGATCGCCGCCGCCTACTCGGATGCGGAGCGCCAGGACCTGTTTCATGACACCGCGAAACGGGTCTACCGGCTGGAAATCTGACCGGGTCTGTCACAGTCGGCATGTCTGGCTCGTCATGTCCATGTCACGGATGAAACGATGCAGGAGAACGGACATGCGCTCATTCCTCGCCCGGCGGGCACTGCGGGCCTTTGGCCGACACTACGACTATGACGTCAGCTACCTGAACTACCTGCTGAAGGTCAGCCCGCGCGGCTTCTTCGGCTTCCGACCGGTCATGGCGCTGGCCCGACACAGGGAAGCCGCGCCGCGCGATGCGGCCGGTGCCGCGAAGCTGGTTGGTGCGATGCATGAGGATTGCGGACCCTGCCTGCAGATCACGACCGACATGGCGCGGGAGTCCGGGATGAGTGACGACCAGATAGACGCGGTCCTGACCGGGGTAGAGGCAAGCATGAGCGGCCCGACGGCTCTCGGGTATCGCTTCGCCGCCGCACTGGTCGGACGGACTGCCGACCTGGATGCGGCGCGGGAGGCCGTGCGGGCTGCGCATGGGGACCAGGCCATTGTCGATCTGACGTTCGCGACGCAGATCGGGCGGATCTTCCCGATGATCAAGACAGGGCTTGGCTTCGGTCAGGCCTGCCAGCGTATCCGGTTGGGGTCGCGGGTGGTCGACATGCACCGCAAAGCGGCCTGACCGGATGGACAGCAGCCCCCCGTTGTCAGCCACCTTCACGGCGGCACGGCCACGACTGCTGGGTCTGGCCTATCGCATGCTGGGCAGTCGCACGGATGCGGAGGATATCGTGCAGGACACCTGGCTGCGGTGGCAGGGGGCGGATACGCAGGCGTTGCGGACACCGGATGCCTGGCTGACCACCGTGGCCACGCGCCTGTGCCTGGACCGGCTGAAGAGCGCGCAGGCACAGCGTGAGGTCTATGTCGGGCCCTGGCTGCCGGAACCTGTCCCGGATGCGGAGTACCTGTCGCCGGAGGCTGCAACGGCCCTGGCCGACGACCTCTCCTTCGCGTTGCTGCTGACGCTGGAGCGGCTGTCACCGGCGGAGCGGGCTGCCTTCCTGCTGCACGATGTCTTCGACACCCCGTTCCCCGAGATCGCGCGCACCCTGCAGCGGTCGGAGGCTGCCTGTCGACAACTCGCCAGCCGGGCGCGCAAGGCCGTGCGGCAGGATCAGCCGAAACAGCCGGCATCGAATGAACAGCACCTGGCACTGCTGCAACGCTTTGTCGGTGCCATCAGCAGTGGCGATGTGGCGGGCCTGACGGCCCTGCTGTCGGAAGATGCGGTGGCCTTTGGCGATGGCGGCGGCGTCCGGCTATCGGCACTGCGGCCAATCATGGGACCGGAGAAGATTGCCAGATTCGAAATCGGTGTCGCGCGCAAGGTGATGGACCGGGGTTCCAGTCTGGAGTTCCGCCCAACAGTACTGAATGGACGACCGGCCCTGCTTGTTCAGCTGAACGGTGAGCTGGACCAGATCCTGAGCATCGACGTATCGGAAGGCTTGATCCGCCGGGTCTACAGTGTCCGCAACCCGGAGAAACTTCATGCGGTCGTCAGCTCGCGGTCTTCTGACGGCGGTCGCTGACGAACTGCTTCTCCGCGTCGCGGGCGGCGGCGAAGGCGGGCTGCAGACGCTGGGCGAGTTGTACCCTGCCCTGCTCCATGGCCTGTTCCACCGCAGCGGCGATCTTGTCGGACAGGCGACGCATGTAGGGGTCCTTCTGCATCACGGCCCGCACACAGCGACGCACACGAACGGAGGAGACAATGCGGTCGATCTGACCTTCCTCCAGCGCGGAGATGATCCGCTCGGTCGTGATGCTCTCGGCACCGTCCCCGTACTGGCGCACCAGATCATCCGCCTGCCAGCGCTCGGCATCGGTGAACTCGTCCAGATCCATCCGCGGAATGACACTTGCCATGATATAGCCCTGTCCCGAACTGCTTGTTGCTCTGACACAAGGTATGGTGTGAGGGTAAACCATCTGTAAACGTCAAGATGTGCGCGAAGACCTGTCAGTCTCACGCTCCGCCGAAGTTCAGGCCTTGCCGGATATTGCGGGGGCCTCGTGCACCAGTTCCGGGTCAGTCAGCGCTTCGACCATGAACAGGGCAAAGTCACGGCGTCTGGTCCGGTTCCGCTTCAATACCGGGTCGCCGACGTGCCGGCTCCAGACGGGCATGCCCTCGCTGTCGCCTTCCTCCAGGTCACTGCCGCGCACGACGGTCCAGAGGCGTTCGCTGGCGAAGATCCTGTTGCAGGCCTCGACCTGGTCCTTCAGATCGGCGAAACGGAAGAGTCTCGCCAGCCCACCGAAGATCGGCACGAGCAGTCTGATGCTCAGGGGATAGGTATCCTGTCCATCTCGGGTGATGTGCCAGCCGCAGGAGAACACCAGCCGTGCATCGGGCCGCGCGTGATCGAGAGCCGCCTGTGCAGTGCCAGACGCATAACCGTGAACGCCCCAGGGCACCAGCACCGTGAGTACTCCGTCGCAGTCCACGACTGCCCGCTGGATGACATCCCTGTCGTCAGTCCTTCCGGGGATGATCTCGATCCGGCCCTCGAAATCCTGCAACTTCCCGACGCTCTGCTGTCGACAGACGCCTACGACTTCGTATCCCCGATCAAGACAATGCCCGATCATGTAGCGGCCCAGCTTGCCCGAAGCGCCAACGATGCAGACCTTCACGGCACACTTCCCCTTCAGTCGCCCGGATGAAGCGAAGCCAGTGCCGCCCCGTCCGGAAGCATCACTCCCACTCGATGGTGCCCGGAGGCTTTGAGGTCACGTCGTAGACGACGCGGTTGACGCCGCGGACCTCGTTGATGATGCGGGTGGCGACGCGGCCCAGGAAATCGTGGGGGAACGGGTAGAAGTCGGCGGTCATACCGTCGGTGGAATTGACCGCGCGCAAGGCGAGGACGCTTTCGTAGGTCCGCTCATCCCCCATCACGCCGACTGTCTTGACGGGCAACAGCACGGAGAAGGCCTGCCAGATGTCGTCGTAGAACCCGGCCTTGCGGATCTCGTCGAGGTAGATCGCGTCGGCCTTGCGCAGGGTGTCGGCCTTTTCCTTCGTGATCTCGCCAGGCAGCCGGATGGCGAGGCCGGGGCCGGGGAACGGGTGGCGACCGACGAAGACCTCCGGCAGGCCGAGTTCCCGGCCCAGGGCGCGGACCTCGTCCTTGAAGAGTTCGCGCAGGGGCTCCACCAGCGACATGTTCATCCGCTCCGGCAGGCCGCCGACATTGTGGTGCGACTTGATGGTGACGCTTGGACCACCGGCAAAGGATACCGACTCGATGACATCAGGATAGAGCGTGCCCTGGGCTAGGAAGTCGGCGCCGCCAATGGCCTTCGCCTCTTCCTCGAACACGTCGATGAACAGCTTGCCGATGATCTTGCGCTTGGTCTCCGGGTCGCTGACCCCGGCCAGTGCGCCCATGAACATCGGCTCTGCATTCTTGTGCACCAGCGGGATGTTGTAATGGTCGCGGAACAGGCTGACGACCTCGTCTGCCTCTCCCATCCGCATCAGGCCGGTATCGACGAAGACGCAGGTCAGTTGTTCCCCGATGGCCTGATGCACAAGCACGGCGGTGACGGCTGAATCAACGCCGCCGGACAGGCCGCAGATCACCCGCCCGTCCCCCACCTGCTCCTGAATGCGGCGGATCGAGTCGTCGCGGAAGGCCGCCATGGTCCAGTCACCGGCACAGTTGCAGACGCCGAGACAGAAGTTGGCCAGCAGGCGACCCCCGTCAGGGGTATGCGCCACCTCCGGATGGAACTGCAGTCCGAAGATCTGCCGGGCCTCGTTGGCGATGGCGGCGATGGGGGCGTTGACGGAGCTTGCGACGACACGGAAGCCGGGTGGCAGCTTGGTGACATGGTCACCGTGGCTCATCCATACCCGGTAGGTGCCGCCTGTGGACCAGACGCCGTCAAACAGGGCGCAACCGTCCACGACCTCGATATCGGCGCGGCCGAATTCCTTCTCCTCGCTGGGCGAGACACCGCCGCCGAGTTGCTGTGCCAGCGTCTGCTGGCCATAGCAGATGCCCAGGATCGGCAGACCGGCATCGAACACGGCCTGCGGCGCCCGGGGCGTATGGTCAAAGGTAACGGAGGCGGGGCCGCCGGAAAGGATGATCCCCTTGGGCTGCAGTCGCGCCAGCCCTTCGGTGGTCTTGTCGAAAGGCACGATCTCGCAGAATACCCCGGCCTCTCGCACACGCCTTGCGATCAGCTGGGTCACCTGGGAGCCGAAATCGACGATCAGAACGCTGTCAGTCATGGCCACCCGATACGCGGATGGCCATGACTTGTCCAGCAGGCAGAGACGTCACGGAAAAACCGTGGTCTCAGGAACCCTTTACGCGGGCCACGGCGTTCTTCAGCGAGGTATATTCGGCGCAACCGAAGGTGCAGATCGAATCGAGCGCGGACAGATGCTTCTCCGCCTCGCCCAGGTTGCCGATCTCCAGATAGGCCTGGCCGATATACTCGTGCGCGCCCTTGTGTTCCGGATCGATGTCCAGAGCCGTGCGGTAGGATGAAAGGGCGTCGAGATAATTGCCGCTCTTGCGATAGGCATAGCCGAGATAGTTGAAGGCGTCCGCGTTGCCCGGATCCTTGGCCGTTGCCAGTTCCAGGTTGGTGATCGCCGTCTTCCAGTTCTGGGCCTCCACCGCGGCGACACCGCGGTCATAGGCAGCATTTGCGGGCTTCGCCTCGCTGCTGGAGGAGGAATCGTCGCTGGAACTTGATCCCATGGCCGAAACCGCAACCGGTGTCAGGGCAAGCGCACCCATGGTGAGGGCCACCGCAACGCCGCGCGTAAACTTCGACATCATTAAACTCCTTCACGTGGTTTGATCGTGACCGGGCTGGTGCAGACACTACCGGATATCG
>BQJF01000021.1 GCA_021604565.1 Minwuia thermotolerans
TCGTCGTTGCGGTTGCGGTGCTGTTCCGCCCCGGTGCCGGAAGCCATTACCGGAAATGTGCGGAACTGCCCCTGAAGGATGATCGGAAGCCTGACGTGCAGGAGCCTGGCAAATGAGCGAGAAGAAGACGGACGAGGTGACCGGCGTCGACACGACAGGTCATGAGTGGGACGGTATTCGGGAACTGGACAATCCGTTGCCGCGCTGGTGGCTCTGGACGTTCCTGGCCTGCATTGTCTGGGCCTTCGGTTACATGATCTTCTATCCTGCCGTGCCCATGGTGTCGGAGGCGACGCCGGGTGTGCTCGGCTATTCCAGCCGCGGCGCCGTGCATCAGGAAATCCGGGATGCCCGCGCTGCCCAGTCGGAGATGATCGCGAAGGTCGAGAGCCTGCCGCTCGCCGAGATTCGCCAGAATGCCGACATGCTGCAGTTCGCGATCAACGGTGGCCGCGCGGCCTATTCCGTCAACTGCTCGCAGTGTCATGGGTCCGGGGCGGCCGGGTCACCAGGATATCCGAACCTGAACGACGATGAATGGATCTGGGGCGGCGATCTGGAGGCCATCGCAACCACTCTGCGGCATGGCATCCGCCACCCCGGTGATGATGACACCCGCTATTCGGAGATGCCTGCGTTCGGTCGCGACGGCATTCTGGACAGGGAACAGGTCAGGGCGGTGGCGAACCGGGTCCTCGCCCTCGCCGGACAGCCGCATGACGCGGAACTGGCGGCGGCAGGCACCGAACTCTATGCGGACAATTGTGCCGCCTGCCACGGCGACGCTGGCCGGGGTGACCGGGAACAGGGGGCACCGAACCTCGCGGATGCCATCTGGCTCTACGGCAGTACGGAGGCGGAGATTGCCAGGCAGATTCACGCCCCGCGTCACGGCGTCATGCCCGCCTGGGGGAGCAAGCTCGACCCGGTAACGATCAAGCAGCTCACGATCTATGTCCATTCGCTCGGTGGTGGGGAGTAGCATTCAGTGACCAGCAAGGACGCCAGCGTCACGCCCGGTGATGTGGCCCGGATCGAGGTGGAGGCGGTCAACAGCCGCCAGCACCGCTCCCTCTACAAGGCACGGGAATCGATCCACCCCATGCGGGTCGCCGGAACCTTCCGGCGGCTCAAGTGGTGGATCATGGGCGTCCTGCTGGCGATCTACTATGTGACCCCCTGGCTGCGCTGGGACCGCGGTGTCGGCATGCCCGACCAGGCGGTGCTGGTGGACCTGGAGCATCGCCGGTTCTTCTTCTTCTTCATCGAGATCTGGCCGCAGGAATTCTACTACGTCGCCGGCATGCTGATCATGGCTGGCATCGGGTTGTTCCTCGTGACCTCCGTACTGGGTCGGGCGTGGTGCGGCTATGCCTGCCCGCAGACCGTCTGGGTCGATCTGTACGTGCATGTGGAACGCTGGCTGGAGGGGGACCGGAACGCCCGCTTCCGTCTCGACAAGGCACCGTGGAACGCCGCCAAGATCCGCAAGCGGTTCACCAAATACCTGATCTGGCTGCTGATCGCGGTCGCGACGGGCGGGGCCTGGGTCTTCTACTTTGCCGATGCGCCAACGCTGTTCGTGAAGCTGTTCACGCTGGAGGCCTCGGTGATCGCCTATGTCACCGTTGGCATCCTGACGGCCACGACCTTTGTCTTCGGCGGCTTCATGCGCGAACAGGTCTGCACCTACATGTGCCCCTGGCCACGTATCCAGGCGGCGATGATGGACGAGAACTCGCTGACCGTGACCTATCAGGACTGGCGCGGGGAACCGCGAGGCCGCCACCGCAAGTCTGCCGATGCCTCCCTGCTGGGGGACTGCATCGACTGCAACCAGTGTGTCGCGGTCTGCCCGATGGGTATCGACATTCGCGACGGTCAGCAGCTCGAATGCATCAACTGCGCGCTCTGCGTCGATGCCTGCAACACCATCATGGCGCGGACCGGCGGCACGCCTGACCTGATCTCCTACACCACCCTGAAGAGTTACGAGGCCAACGCGGACGGGCGTCCCGCCTTGCCGCTGAAGAAGACCATCTTCCGCGCCCGCACGCTGGTCTATGCGACGCTCTGGTCCTGCATCGGTCTGGCGATGCTGTTCGTCCTGTTCACCCGCGACAGGCTGGAAATCAACGTCCTGCGCGACCGGAATCCGCAATACGTGGTGCTCTCGGACGGCAGCATCCGCAACGGCTACACCGTGAAGATACTGAACATGGAGCAGCAGGAACGCCGTGTCCTGTTGCAGGTCGCGGATCTGCCGGATGCGCTGATGACCGTGGTCGGCCAGGATCTGTGGCCGAGCCGTACTCGCGAATTCGTGCTGGATGCGGATCAGGTGAAGCAGTTGCAGATCTATGTCGCCGTGCCCCGCGAAGCGGTCGAACCCGGCGCGAACAGCTTCCGCTTCTCGGTCAGCGATCTGACCGGCATCGAACAGGCGCACTATGGCGCGATCTTCAGGGCACCGGAGGAATGAGGCAATGAGTGCAGCGCATGTCGAGAAGCCCTTCACCGGACGCCGGATGCTGGCCTATGTCCTGGCGTTCTTCGGTGTGATCATTGCGGTCAACATGGTGCTGATGACCATGGCGCTGAGGACGGACAACGGGCTCGTGGTCCGTAACAGCTATGTCGCGAGCCAGAACTTCAACCGGAACCAGGATGAGGCCAGGGCGCAGGCCGCGCTGAACTGGTCCGTGGCGCTGGTCTGGAATGATGGGCAATTGACCCTGACCTATCGCGATGCGCAGGGCATGCCGTTGCGGGATCTGGAAGTTGCGGGCCGCGTCGGGCGACCGGTGACCGCGCGTGATGACCGTGCTGTCGTGCTGACGAGGACAGGGTCCGGCAGTTACACGACGGAACTGACGCTGGGTGCCGGTTTCTGGGATGTGGACCTGACCGCGACAAATGCGGACGGAGATCGGTTCCGGCGGATCTTCCAGATCAGGGTTGGAGAGAGCTGATGAGCTGCTGCACCGCCAGCTCTGCCTGTGCCCCGGCACCGCGCAAGACGGCGCCGCGGAACACGGACGGCCATACCCTGGAACTGATCATTCCGGAGGTTCACTGCGCGGGCTGCATCTCCCGTATCGAAGGTGCGGTGAGTGGCCTGCCGGGGGTCGAAAGCGTGCGGCTGAACCTTTCGACGCGCCGACTGCGGGTCGGCCTTGCCGCCGGGGCCGCCGGGGACGAGGTCATCCCGGCGGTGGAGGGACTAGGCTATGACTGCCGGACCTTCAGCGCGGCGGAGGCCGGTTCGAACGCACAGGACCGGCAGGGCAGGGACCTGCTGTTCGCGCTTGCGGTCGCGGGCTTTGCTGCCGGCAACGTGATGCTGCTCTCGGTCTCCGTCTGGTCAGGCGCGGAGGGCGCGACGCGCGACCTGTTTCACTGGATTTCCGCCCTGATTGCCCTGCCGGCGATACTGTTCGCGGGCCGTCCCTTCTTCCGCTCTGCCTGGCGGGCACTGAAGGGGCGCAGCCTGAACATGGATGTACCGATCTCGCTGGCGGTGCTGCTGGCCGGTGGCCTCAGCCTCGACGCCGCGATCTCGGGGGGCGAGGAAGCTTTCTTTGACGCCGCCGTGATGCTGCTCTTCTTCCTGCTGGTCGGTCGCTATCTGGACCATCGGGTGCGCGCACGTGCGCGGGATACTGTCGGGCAACTGCTTTCGCTGATGGCGTCAGAAGCCACCCTTCTGGTCGATGGTGGACAGCAACGCGTGCCTGTCGAAACAGTCAATGCCGGTGACATGATCCGTGTCGCGGCCGGGGAGCGTGCGCCCGTCGATGGCGTGATCACTGATGGTGAAGGCGACCTCGACCGCTCCATCGTCACGGGCGAAGCCATGCCGGTCACGCTTGGTCCCGGTGATCAGGTGGAGGCGGGAACGCTTGTCCTGACCCGCCCGCTCACGCTGCGGGCGACGGCTGTGGGGCAGCATACGTTCCTGGCCCAGGTCGTGCGGCTGATGGAGGAAGCGGAGAGCGGGCGTGCCCGCTACCTGCGTCTCGCCGACCGCGCCGCGCGGATCTATGCGCCCGCCGTCCATCTGGTGGCGCTGCTGACCTTCATCGGCTGGATGCTCGTGACCGGTGGCGACTGGGGGCAGTCCCTCTGGATTGCCGTTTCGGTGCTGATCATCACCTGTCCCTGTGCATTGGGCCTGGCCGTCCCCGCCGTCCAGGTGGTGGCGAGCGGTGTCCTGTTCGGCAAGGGCATCCTGATCAAGGACGGCACGGCGCTGGAACGGCTGGCGGAGGCGCGGCGTGTGGTGCTGGACAAGACCGGCACCCTGACCAGCGGCCAGCCGCACATCACCCGATGCGACCTGCCACCTTCAGCCATGGTCCTGGCGCGGGCCCTTGCGGCACACAGCCGTCATCCGCTGGCACAGGCCATGCTGGTCGGGCAGGCCACCACTTCGGTACCGGCTCCGGTTCTGACTGCCGTCACGGAACATCCGGGGCAGGGCATGTCGGGCATCGCGGAAGGCAGTGTGGTTCGGCTGGGCAGCCGGGCGTTTGCCGGTCCCGGGATGGGCATAACCGTTCCATCCGGCATGGAACTCTGGCTGTCCGTGGATGGCGTGCCGCAGGGCCATGCCGTCCTTACAGATACACTGCGTGACGGCGCCATCGAGACCATTGCGGCGTTGCAGGCCGATGGTTTCGCGCCGCTGCTGCTTTCCGGCGACAATGCGACGGCTGTTGCCGACACGGCGCGGGCAGCCGGTATTGCCGACTGGCATGCGGAACAGCGCCCGGAGGACAAGATTGCGGCGATTCAGTCGCTGATGGCGGCAGGGGAGAAACCCCTGATGGTCGGGGACGGCATCAATGACGGCCCCGCGCTGGCGGCGGCGCATGTCTCCATGGCTCCGGCCAGTGCCTCCGACCTGGGGCGTGCGGCTGCCGACATCGTCTTTCTCTCCGACCGGCTGGACGCGGTGACGGAGGCCATGCGAATCGCCCGGCACGCCCGTGCACTGATCGTGCAGAACTTCGGCCTGGCGCTGGCCTACAACCTTGTCGCCGTGCCGGTTGCGGTACTGGGCGGCGCGTCGCCCCTGGTCGCGGCGATTGCCATGTCATCGTCATCCCTCGTTGTCACGCTCAATGCCCTGCGCCTGCGCCTGCCGGGGCTCTTGCCGTGCCGCAGCAGCAGTGCGCGAAAGGTTGCTGCTACGGTTCGGGAGGTTCCGGCATGAACGTGCTCCTGTACCTCGTGCCTGTCGCGCTGCTGCTTGGCGGTCTGGGGCTGGCTGCCTTTGTCTGGGCGCTGCGTTCCGGCCAGTTCGATGACCCGGACGGGGCGGCAGAACGCATCCTGCTGGACGACGACTGAGGGGCGTGCAGTTCGCCCTGCAACAAGGGGTTGTTCGTTGACTCCCGCTGCCCCGGATACCCACTCTTGCAGTCACGGTGGCTGGAAACCCTGACTGTTCCGGTCCCGCATCAAGGGGGTTCCGGAAATGAGCGAAGATCTGGCCGCACGCGTTGATCGTCTCGAGTCGATCGAGGCGATCAAGAAGCTGAAACATGTCTACATGAACGAATGCGATCTGGGTTATCTGCCGGACAGGCTGGGGCCGCTGTTCGTGGATGAGGCGGTCTGGACCAGCGCTGTCTTCGGTCATCATGCGGGCCGTGCGGCCATCGAGGAATTCTTTGGCGGCATCTCCGCCCAGATCGTCTTCGCCGCCCATCTTGCGATGAACTTCGTCATCGACGTGGACGGCGACACCGCGACCGGCAAATGGCGCATCCTGATGCCCTGCACGATGATGGAGGATGGCCAGAAGGTCAGCCGCTGGATTCTGGGAGACTATGACGAGACCTATGTCCGCCGTGATGGTGAATGGCTGTTCTCGAAGATCGATTTCCTGGTGAACTTCAATGTTCCGAGCCTGGAGAGCTGGGCGGGAACCGAAATCGTGCGCGGGGACTGACGGTAATGGCCCGCACGACACTGTTCAGCCCCATCCAGGTGCGCGGGCAGACCTTCAAGAACCGCGTCGTCATCGCCCCCATGTGCCAGTATTCGGCGGTCGACGGCATGCTGAACGACTGGCACCTGACCCACCTGAACCAGTTCGCCATGGGTGGTGCCGGGCTGGTGATCATGGAGGCGACGGCGGTCGAGAAGCGGGGCCGCATCACCTGGGGTGACAGTGGCCTCTGGTCGGACGCCCACATGGAACCGATGCGCCCCATCGTGCAGCAGGTAAAGGCCCGTGGCGCAGCCATCGGCATCCAGTTGGCCCACGCCGGGCGCAAGGCCAGCATCAGCCGCCCGTGGGAAGGGGATTGCCCGCTTTCCCCACGCGAAATCGCGAAGGGCGAGGTGCCCTGGGAGACCGTGGGTGCCAGTGCGGTACCCTTCGACGAGGGCTGGATCGTGCCCCACGAGCTCTCGGTCAGCGAGATCGCGGACATGGTGGACAAATGGGTCGATGCGGCACGCCGCGCCGAGAAGCTCGGCTTCGACATGGTGGAGATCCACAGTGCCCACGGCTATCTGAGCCACAGCTTTCTCTCTCCTCTCTCCAATCGGCGCAGTGATGCCTATGGCGGCGACCGCAACGGGCGGATGCGTTTCACGCTGGAGGTGGTGGAGGCGGTACGCGCCGCCTGGCCCGCGGAGAAGCCGCTGTTCCTCCGCATCTCCTGCATCGACGGCAAGCGGGATGGCTGGGACATCGGGGACTCCGTGGAGCTGGCAAGACGGGCGAAGGCACTGGGGGTCGATGTCATCGACTGCTCTTCCGGCGGTATCGCGGGGTATGGCGAGAACACCCTGCCGCCCGCGACGCCAGGCTATCAGGTCGGCCATGCAGCCACGATCCGGCGTGAGGCTGAGATCATGACCCAGGCCGTCGGGCTGATCACGGATGCAGCGCAGGCGGAGACCATCCTGCGCTCCGGTGCCGCCGATTTCACGGCACTGGCCCGCGAAGTGCTGCACAATCCCTACTGGGCGCGACATGCGGCGCTGGCGCTGGGCGAACGGGATGCCTTCGACGACTGGCCGGTGCAGTACGGTCACTGGCTGGCCATGCGGTCGAAGGGCATGTTTGGTGGCAGGGCAGGGGACTCGGATACGGAGAACCTGAAGAAGGCTGCTGACTGATACGGCACGCAACAGGACAGGATGGAAGGGGCTGGGCAGATGGGCGAACGCAAACCAATCACGGCGGAAACCGTTGCGGCAGTGGCGCGGGAGAATGCGGGCCATCCGCTGGAACCGGAACGCGCGGCAGCCTACGCCGCGGCGCTGGAACCCATCCTCGGCATGATGGAACAGTTGCGCGCGCTGCCGCTGAAGGACGTGGAGCCGGCACCTGTCTTCACACCGGTGGAGGGCGCATCCAATGACTGACCTGACGCAACTGGATGTCGTTGAACTGGGCGCGCTGATCGCCGCGAAACATGTTTCACCGGTGGAGGTGACAGACGCCTTCCTCGCTCGCATCGACCAGGTGAACGCCGGGCTGAATGCCTTCGTCACCCTGACCCCGGAAGCCGCGCGCGCCACGGCCAGGGCGGCGGAGGCAGAAATACTTGCGGGCACCCATCGCGGCCCCCTGCATGGTATCCCGCTGGGCCACAAGGACCTCTATGCGACGGCAGGCGTGCGCACCACGGGCGGTTCCCGCGTACTGGCCGACAATGTCCCGACCGAGGACTCCACCGTCGCCGCGCGGCTGGCGGCGGCGGGCACCGTCATGCTGGGCAAGCTCAACACCCATGAGTTCGCCTACGGCCCGACCAACGAGAACTCCATGTTCGGACCCACCCGAAACCCCTGGAACACTGACCGGATCACCGGCGGTTCCAGCGGTGGATCGGGTGCCGCCGTGGCCGCCGGACTGGCTCCCATCGCCTCCGGCAGTGATACCGGCGGTTCCATCCGCATGCCCGCCGCCTGCTGCGGCCTGACCGGGCTGAAACCCACCTATGGCCGGGTCAGCCGCGCCGGGATCCTGCCGCTCTGCTGGTCGATGGACCATGCCGGGCCGCTGGCACGCTCCGCCATGGATGCCGCGTTGTTCCTGGGTGCAGTTGCCGGGCACGACCCGCGCGATGCCGCCTCCGCCGACCGGCCCGTGCCAGACTATGCGGGCGCGCTGACCGGTGACATTCGCGGCCTGCGCATCGGAATCCCCCGCCGCTATTTCTTCGATCAGGCGCAGGGGCAGGTGGTGAGCCTTGTCGATGCCGCGCTGGCCGAACTCGCCGCCATGGGCGCGGAACTGGTGGAGGTCGACATCCCCCATATCGAGGCATCAGCCGCCGCCGCCATGGCCATCTACATCTCCGAGGCCACGGCCTATCACGACGATACGCTGGATGACCGCGCCGACCTCTATACGGAGCAGGTGCGCGCGTTCCTGGAGATCGGTGACCAGATGCTGGCAAAGGACTATCTGCACGCCCAGCGCTACCGCACCCTGCTGGGGACGGAGGTCGCGCGGATCATGGCCGATGTGGACGTGCTTGCCACCCCCGGCATTGCCCATACGGCGACCCCGCTGGGGCAGGAGATGGTGGACATCAATGGCACGGAGGAAGCCGTCTTTGGCGCCATCCTGCGCAATACCGAACCCTTTGACCTGACCGGCCAGCCCGCTGTCGTCATCCCCTGCGGCCTGGCAGATGACGGCATGCCAGCCAGCATCCAGTTCGCCGGCCGCCCCTTCGATGAAGCCACCGTGCTGAACGTCGCCCACGCCTACCAGCAGGCAACGGACTGGCATCGGAGAAGGCCTGACTATTGATTCCTATGTGTCGGTGAACCCGATCGCTGGATAGACGAGTCGTCGAGGCATTTGCCCGTTGAAGCGATAACCCTCGTTGATGATTACCCAAGGCGCGAAAGGCCGACCCGACTGACCGCGGAAGCCTGGAACGGTTTCCAGACCAGCCCCATTCTCGAGGTGATGCCAGACAGTCCAGGCAATGATCTGCTCGATCTCTTCGTAGTAACCGGGACTTGGCTGAATGCGCTGAAAGTGGATGCGGCCAAACGAGACCAGGGTATCACCCTGCTTGTTCACCAGACGCTCGAACATGTGATGTCTTCGTGTCAGCCGCTTCCTGAAGGATATAGCCTTGCCAACATAGGCAATCCTGCGTCGAGCCTTCTGGGCATGATGGTCCCTGAGCAGACAGTAAACTCCACCGTATTCGGTCCATTCCGGCGGAATTCGTGGGCGAGATTCGTCCGGACTCCAAACTGTTGGCCGGGACCAGGTGATCCTGGCCAAGCGATAATAAGAGCGATCAGAAAGGTTTTGAATTACTTCAGGGTCGCCACCCAGATCTGCGATATGCCAGCTCAAGATTTCTGACCTGCCCAATCTGTTTCGGCAACTGTGAGTGTGCTGAGTACATGTTGCCACTCTCATCGAGCATCAGGCAATGGATTGGCACGATGTCAGGTTGGAAGCGCAAACCTGTGCAGTGCCACAATTTGAACCGTTCCACCCCGTATCGCTCTGCGCCACAGCCTCAGCAGGCAACGGACTGGCATCGCCAGAGGCCCGAAATCTGAGGCGATCAGGTGGTTGTCCCGGGTTGGTGTGGGCAAGTGATACTTGCTGGAGCAATTTTTTTTCGGGAGTCGGGCCGTTCTGGCGCAGAAATTAAGGTTTTGAACACGAACCAGATGTACTTCTTGCGGACTGGTGCCAGGCGGGTACGAGGGGAGGGCTCCCCTTGAATGGTCAGCGCACCTGTCCAGAGGCTGACCGGCAGACGCCGTCAGACGGAAACTGGTTTGGTGACGAAAATGAAATCGCCGTTGTCACGGACACTCACGCTGGCTCTTCTGATGGTGCTGGTCGTGGGTCTTGCACTCACAACAGCGCGCGCCCGCGTTCAATCCGGGACAGATGAACAGCGCATGGTGGTCGGTGCGACACCGACCGCGATCCTGATCTGGCTGGCCAGTGACCTCGGATATCTCGACCGCTTGCCGGTTGATCTTGTCCGCATGCGATCCGGCATTGCGACAGGCCAGGCGGTGATCGACGGGAAGGCGCATCTGGCGACCTCGTCGGATTTTGCCTTCACCGCCCGCGCCCTCGAGCACCAGGACCTTCGGTTGCTTGCCACGATGTCGTCTTCACAGACCGCGCGACTGGTGGCCCGGGCCTCCGCATACAAGGCTGTGCGGGGGGACATGGGCAAACTGCGCTACGCTGTGACCCGGAACGGCATCGGACATTATTTCCTTTCCCAGTACCTGGCATTCCTCGGCCTGAATTTCGATGATGTCGAGGTCCGGTTCCTGCCACCGGCAGATATCGTCGAGGCCGTGTTGGCCGGAACCGTGGATGCTGCCCTGACTTGGGAACCGCACGTTTCCCGTCTGGTCACCGAACTTGCCGGTGACGTGATCCGTTTCGAGGATCAGATGGATCAGTTCTACTATTTCAGCCTGTACGGGAAGAAGGACTGGATCGGAAAGAACCATGCGGTTCTGGCCCGGTTCCTGGGCGCGCTCCGGCAGGCACAGGAGTTTGCCAGGTCGAAACCCGAGGAATCCATCGAACGGGTTTCCCGCGTGCTGGATATCGAGCCGGACGTGCTGGCGGGGATCTGGCAGAATCACACCCTGCAGGTGCTGATGCCGAACGACATTCCGCTGGTGCTGGAGCAGGCAACCGAATGGCGGATCCGCGAAGGGCTGGTCGAACTCGACGCCATTCCGAACGTGCTCGAGTTCATTGAACCGACGCCACTACGCACCATCGCACCCGATTCAGTGCACCTGCTCTGGTAAGGTGAAAGCAATGCGGCTCCGAACGAAATTCTATCTCTCCTTTGCTGCCGCGGCATTCTTCATTGTCGTGGTCGCGGTGGGGCTTTTCGTGACCGCATCGGACCTGAGCAACGCGCGGAAGGCCCATGCCACCGGGACCATCATGCAGGCCGATCTGGGAAGCATGAAGCAGATCGTCTACGAGTATTCGCGCTTCAATGCCCTCCGCAGCGACCAGCAATGGCAACTTCTGGGGCGGCGAATCTCCGATTCGTCCGATTTCCTGCTGAGTGTCGGAAACCTTCGCCACACCGGGGCGGGTGAACTCGCCGCCCGCATGACAAGTGCTGACAGGTTCTTCGAACACCTGCGAGCCTACTGGGTTGGCAACGACTTCTCCGAGCGAAGGTACCGGATCGTTGTCGGAAAGCTGACCGCGGTCCTCGATTCCGCCTCCGCGCGTGTTGATGAAATCGTTGTCGATGCACGGCAGATCGAGATAGAGGCCGTTGATCGGAACTACTACATCATCGTTCTGCTGCTGACCCTCGTGGTCTTGTCGGCAATCGGCATTCTGACGGCGATGGTCAACCAGATCCTGCCTTCCGTTGACCGCATCAAGCTTGCCGCCGCGAGGATTGGTGGCGGAGATCTGGAGACGCCGGTCGCGAATGACCGGGATGACGAATTCGGTGATATCGAGCGTTCGCTGGATTCCATGCGTCGGAACATCGGGCGATTCCAGCACCAGCTCAATGCGGCGCGACTGGAGGCGGAACAGGCGAATGAAGCGAAGTCGCAGTTCCTGGCCAACATGAGCCATGAATTGCGGACCCCGCTGAACGCCGTCATCGGCTTCTCTGACCTGCTGGCGACACTGGATTCTGCGCGTTCCGACAAGGACCGGGTGCGCGACTATGCCGGCAACATCACCCAGGCAGGGCACCATCTGCTGAGCCTGATAAATGATCTGCTCGACTTCGCGAAGATCGAGGCCCGCAAGGTGGAACTCTCGAACGAACCCATGATGGTTTCGGAAGTCGTCGAGAACATTGGTTCTGCCTTCGCGGTTCTGGCCGCGAAGAACGATGTATCGCTGGAAGTCTGCGCAACGGATACGGATGTCCTAGTCAACGGTGATGCCGTTCGACTGCGCCAGGTGCTGTACAACCTGGTTTCCAACGCGATCAAGTTCTCAGAGGGCGGGCAGGTCCGTATCCTGGCATTTGCCGATGCCATGCCTGGCGATCAGGTTCGTCTGCGGGTTGACGTGCAGGACTCAGGCATCGGTATCCCGGAAGACCGTATCGAAGCGATCTTCAACCCGTTCTCGCAATCGGACGGTTCCATCACGCGCCGCTTTGGCGGGACCGGTCTGGGGCTGCCGATCTCACGGACCCTGGCCCGCATGATGGGTGGTGACGTCGTCGCCCGAAGCACGCCGGGTGAGGGTTCGGTCTTCTCCGCCACCTTTGTGCTGGAACAGTTGCCGGTGACTGCGCATGTCGATGGAGACGCGAAGGCTGCTGATGCGGCCCCGGCTCTGGAGCCGGGCATGTCGGTAGTGGCTGTGGACGATGTCCCTTCCAACCGCGCCGTGATTCAGAGTCTCCTGGCGGACATGGGATGCGTGCCGAAGGTCTTTGAGCATGCAAGGGAAGCCATCGACTGGGTTCGTGACAGTCACGTCGATGCAATTCTGATGGACATCCACATGCCGGACATTGATGGGGTTGCCGCTGCCAGCGCGATCCAGAACCTGCCGGGCAAGAAGCGCGACATTCCGATCTTCGCCTGGACAGCGGACATCACCAGCGAGGACTTGCTGGGCGACAGCAGTGTGCGGTGGGCCGGAACATTGACCAAGCCGGTCACGCGCGAGGTCCTGTCCGGCGCACTGAATGGTCTGTCCGGCAAACGTATCGCCGCCTGATATTCAGCACCGCCTGGCATTCCTGACCAGTGCTCTGAACCGTTTCACCCCGCATCGCCCTGTGCTACAGCCTCAGCAGGCTGGGTGATGCAGGACGGATCATGAGCGACACAGACGAGGCGGCGGTTGCGGCGGAGGGGACTCCGGCTGCGGGGGACGAGGAGAAGCTGGTGCTGACGCCGTCGCGGCAGTTCGGCGACTGGCTGCGGGAGACGAATGTCAGCCTTGGCTTTTCCACCTATCAGGCGGGGAAGATGTTCCTGGTCGGGCGGCGCGATGATGGCCGCCTTTCGGTGTTCGAGCGGACCTTCAACCGTTGCATGGGCATGTGGGCGGACGGCCAGACGATCTGGATGAGTTCGCTCTATCAGCTCTGGCGGTTCGAAAACATCCTGCCCGCTGGTCAGATGCACCAGGGTTACGACCGGGTCTATGTGCCTCAGATCGGCTATACCACCGGTGATATCGACACCCACGACATCGGCGTGACGGCAGAGGGCCAGGTGAACTTCATCGCCACCCTGTTCGGCTGCATCGCGGAACCGAGCGAGCGGTTCTCCTTCAAGCCGGTCTGGAAGCCGCCGTTCCTGTCGAAGCTGGCGGCGGAGGATCGCTGCCACCTGAACGGTCTCGCCATGCGTGACGGCAAGCCGGGCTTCGTCACCGCGGTCAGCCGCTCCGACGTGTCCGACGGCTGGCGCGACCGGCGCACGGACGGTGGCATCGTCATGGACGTGCAGAGCAACGAGATCATCGCCGAGGGGCTTTCGATGCCGCACAGCCCGCGCTGGCACCAGGGCAAGCTGTGGCTGTCGAACGCCGGGACCGGAGAGTTTGGCCATATCGACATGGAAACCGGCAAGTTCGTGCCCGTGGCCTTCTGCCCCGGCTTCCTGCGCGGCCTGACGATGATCGGCGACTACGCCGTGCTGGGCCTGTCGAAACCGCGCGAGAACCGCACCTTCAGTGGTCTGCCGCTGGACGAGAAACTGAAGCAGGCAGACGCTGAGCCGCGCTGCGCGATCTATGTCATCGACCTGCGCACCGGCGACGTGGTCCACTGGCTGCGGATCGAGGGCGTGGTGGAGGAACTCTACGACGTGACCGTCCTGCCCGGCGTGAAACGACCCATGGCCATCGGCTTCGTCAGCGACGAGATTCGCCGTATCCTGACCGTCGATGACACGGAATGGGACGGCTGAACGCCCGACGACACGGCGGCGCGCCTTGACTTTCAACGACCGGATCACAGGACTTCACAATGACTGACAGCAAACCTTCGATTGCCGTGCTTGGCGGAACCGGCGACCTTGGCGGTGGACTGGCGCTGCGCTGGGTGCGGGCCGGATACCCGGTGATCATCGGCAGCCGTACCGCCGACAAGGCAGAAGCCTCCGCGGCCGAACTGAACGCGCGCTTCCCGGACACGGGTGTGCAGGGCATGGACAATGTCGCCGCCGCAGCCGCCGGGCAGATCGTGGTCATGACCGTTCCCTTCTCCAACCACCGCTCGACGCTGGAATCGGTGAAGGACGCCGTGCAGGGCAAGATCGTCGTCGATGTCACCGTGCCGCTGGTGCCGCCGAAGGTCAGCCGCGTGCAGATGCCGCCCGAAGGGTCCGCCGGCAAGGCGGCGCAGGAATTCCTGGGGCCGGAGGTGCAGGTCGTTTCCGCCTTTCAGAACGTTGCCGCCGATCATCTGGCGGACCTGGAGCATGATCCGGACTGCGACGTGCTGGTGGCGGGCAACGTCGTCGCGGCGCGGGAGCAGGTGGTCGAACTGGTGGAGGCCTGCGGCATGCGAGGCTTCCATGTCGGCCCCATCGACAATGCGGCGGTGGCCGAGGCGCTGACGTCCGTGCTGATCTTCATGAACAAGCGCTACAAGAGTCCCGGTGCCGGTATCCGCATCACCAATCTGCCGGACATGGACTGAGCGGACCAGGACCAGGGATCGACCCGCGATGCGGCGACTTGAGCTGATCGGGCTGGAGGGCCTGCCGGAGGTCCTGCCCGGTGCTGATCTGGCGGCGATGATCCATCATGCGGCCAGCGCATCGGGTGGCGGACTGCGGGACGGCGACATCGTTGCCGTGGCGCAGAAGGTGATCTCCAAGGCGGAGGATCGCTATGTCGTGCTGGATGACGTCCGGCCCTCCGACCGTGCCATCCGCATCGCCGCCCAGTGTGCCAAGGATCCGCGACAGGTGGAGGTGGTGCTGTCCGAAGCATCGGAGGTCGTGCGCCATCGTCCCGGCGTGCTGATCGTCCGCCACAGGTTGGGTCATGTGCTGGCCAATGCCGGCATCGATGCCTCCAACGTGCCGCGCGACGGGCAGGGGCGGGAACGGCTGTTGCTGTTGCCGGTGGACCCGGACGGCAGCGCGGAGCAGTTGCGGGCTGACCTGCGGCGGCTTTCGGGGGTTGAAACCGGCGTCGTCATCAATGACAGCCCCGGTCGGGCCTGGCGGGTCGGCAGTGCCGGTATCGCGATCGGCGTGGCTGGGGTGCCCGCAATGCAAGACCTGCGGGGTCAGTTCGACCGGGACGGGCGGGAACTGCAGGCCAGTGAGCTCGGCATTGCCGACGAAGTCGCCGCCGCCGCTTCCCTCGTCATGGGGCAGGGCGCGGAGGGGGTGCCTGTCGTGATCGTGCGCGGCATGCAGCTTGCCGGTCGCCACGGCACGGCGGACGAACTGGTGCGGCATCCGCTGATGGACCTGTTCCGATGAGTGGCGGCGGGATCACCTATCTGTCCGGCGGTGTTGGCGGGGCCAAGCTGGCGCTGGGGCTGGCCCGGGTGCTGCCGCCCGAAGATCTGGCGATCATCGCCAACACCGGCGACGACTTCGATCATCTGGGCCTGCGCATCTGCCCCGATATCGACACGCTGGTCTATACGCTGTCGGAACGCGCCAATCTGGCGCAGGGCTGGGGACGACAGGACGAGAGCGACGGTTTCATGACCGCGATGCGGGAACTCGGCGGGCCGGACTGGTTCTTCCTCGGTGACCGCGATCTCGCCATGCATGTGGAGCGCACGCGGCGCATGCGGTCCGGGGAGCGGCTGACCGAAGTCACGGCAGCGCTGGCCGGGGCGCTCGGGATCGGGCCGCGCATCCTGCCGATGACGGACACGGTCGCGCCCACCATCATCGAGACTGTCGATGGTCCGGTGGCGTTTCAGGACTACTTCGTGCGTCTGCGCGCAGCACCGGCCGTCACCGGTTTCACCCTGCACGGCGGCGCGCCACAGACACCGACCGCCGAGGTCTTCGCTGCCCTGGAAGAACCGGCGATGGTGATCATCGGGCCGTCGAACCCGTTTATCTCCATCGACCCGATCCTGCACCTGGGCGGCCTGCGGGACCGCTTGCGGACCCTGCGTGACGGGGGAATCCCGGTCGTGGCTGTTTCGCCCATCGTCGGCGGAGACGCCATCAAGGGACCGACGGCGAAGATGTTCAGGGAACTTGGCACCGACCCCAGCGTCACTGCGGTCGCCGAACGCTACAGCGACATCGTCAGTCATCTGGTGCTGGATACGGCTGATGCCGGTGCGGTCGGGACCGTGACAGCACTGGGCATTCAGGCACCGGTCACGCCGACGGTGATGCGCTCCGTCGAAGACAGGATTGCGTTGGCACGGCAGGTGCTGGCGCTGGGGTGAATGCCAGCGCCAGTGGATGTCAGGACGCCGGTTTGGCCGTGGTGATTTCCTGACCCTGGTCAGGCACGATGCGGGTCTTGTCGGAATAGATGATAAGTACCGGCTGTCCGGCCTTCATTTCCTCGCCATCATTCTGCACGATCACGAAGGTGTCGCCGTTTGCCTTGCGGATGATGAACTCCGTCGCGGTGCCGGAGGTGATACCTTCCTCCGCCACCGAACCGGCGACCGCACCGATGATGGCACCGCCAACCGCGCTGGCAACGCGGACCACGCCGCTGCCGCCGACCTGGGAGCCGATGGCGCCGCCGGCGACCGCGCCGCCGACCGTGCCGGTACCGGAACGCGTACCCTCGACCTCCACATTGCGGACACTGACGATCGTGCCCTTCTCGATGGAGGCGGCGCGGCCGAGTTCGCCGCGCTTGTAGGTCTCGTTGGAGTGGATGCCACTGCATGCGGCCAGAACCAGCATCAGCAGACCAGCAGTGGTGATGCGAATGACATTCATGACGAAACTACCCCTTCGAATGGGAACCCTGACGGGCGAGATACGCGACGGGCCGGAACCAGTCTGCCAATCCTGCAAGGGTGCAGGAACCGACCGGATACCGCCAATCAACTCTGACAACCATAGCAGGCGCTATGTCGGGAGAAACTGTGTCGATTCAAGGGCGGTCACAGTCTGGTCACAGCAGGTGTTACCGTCTCCGGCGGAGCAATGTTCAGCTCGCGGTCTTCTTCTTTGCCGGGGCCTTGCGCTTGCGCGGGGCAGGGGCGGCGGCGGCCTCGGCTTCCTTCGCCTTCAGCTCTTCGGCTTCCTTGGCGATACGCAGCGCCTTCAGCTTCTCGACCTTGGCATTGCGCGCAACACGTGCAGTTTCCTTGTCCTTGATCATCTGCCGCGCCTTGCGCTCTTCCAGCGCGAGTTTCTCTTCGGCCTTGCTGGGTGTCGAACGCTGCATCAGTGTTACTCCAGTGACTGTTCATGGTCGCAGTATGGAAACGAAGAAGCAGACGCATGTTGCGGCGCTGGTCCTTCGGAAACACGCTGGATCAGGGTCGGAATCGTTGTGGCTATGTCACCATCATAGTCGCGGGACAGTCCGGACGTAACCCAATTCTCCGAGAGGTGCTCAGACACCTGCGCTTCGGGAACCTCCGAGGCATGTGTCTGCCGCATGCTGATGCTCCCTGAGCAGTTGACACACTGACAAACGGCCACAAGATGGTGGATCATGTAGTGACACAACTGGCAGGAGATATGTTTGTGAGCCGTTTCCTGCTTCCGGCCCTTCTAATGGCATTCCTGTGCTGTTCGGTAGTCACGATGGCGCAGCAGGGTGGCAATCGAACCCTTGAGACAATGATCTGGCTGGATGTGAAGGATTCCGGCAATGCCGCCTTCATTCGCGACTACATCGCCGTGTTTCCTCATGGTGCCTATGTAGCAGAGGCTCGGCAACTGCTTGCGAGTCTTGGTACGACGCCTCCCGCCATTGTCAGTCCGCTGGAGCATGGAGACGAAGACACTCCTGCAGCATTTCCTCGAGGGAATGACGGGCAGTCCGGGACGGCCGCCCTTCTGAATCCGAACAAGGAGCGGCGCGCGCCCGCCGAGAGTTCGATCGCTCCGGTAGAGATGCCGCCCCAAGACCAGAGCGTCGGTTGCCAGGAACGTTTCGCTCAGGCACCGCCGAGTGAGGATCAACTTCTTTGTGTGACCTTCCTCGAATCGGGCAATTACACGTTCGCGCGTGAATGTATGCCGCAGTCGTATGGGTTTGCAGGTGTGAGCGTGAACCAGAAAGTCTTCCTCCCGGCGGGGGAGACGTTGCTCCTTCGCGCGCATGCCAGTGGCATGATTCAGGTGACCGGCGACCGGCCACAGTGCTTCCAGCTTGCCGGAGAGAAGCCGGATGAGCTTGCAAGATACCGGCACTTCGTTCTCGACGCTTGGGAGCGTGAAGCCCGCATTTGTGACATGCAGGGAAAGTGTCGCTGACCGGATACTGCCTACTTCGCTGCCGGATCCGCAATTTTACGGGATCAATCTAGCAGCCCATCTTCGCGGCCAGGTCGATGAAATCGCTGGCCACCCATTCCCAGTCCTGACTGGCGGGGCGGGGTTCGCCGCCGCTGGCGACATATTCGTTGCGGCGTTCGACATAGGCGGTCTGCAGGCCGAAGGAGCGGGCAGCGGCCAGATCCTCGTTGTGGGCGGCGACCATGCAGCATTCCTCCGGCTTCAGCCCGAGGAAGGCGGCTGACCGCAGGTAGGCCTCGCGCTCCGGCTTGTAGGCCTGTGCGACCTCACCGCCCAGAACCATGTCCCAGTTCAGCCCCGTATGCCGCGCCAGGTTGACCATCAGTGCGATATTGCCGTTGGAGCAGGTGGCCACGATGTGACGTGACTTCAGCCGGTTCACGCCGCCGACGGCGTCGCCCCAGGCGTCCAGGCGGTGCCAGACGTGGTTCAGATCGTCGATTTCCGTCTCCGACAGGCAGTCGATGGAGAATTCGGCCAGCACGTCGCGCAGGTTCTCCATGTGCAGGATGTCGAGAGGCACGAAGCCACGGTTGCCTTCCCTGATCTTCGCCATGGCGGGCTGATACCGCTTCCGCCAGGCGGTGGCGAAATCATGCCCGTTGACCGCAAATCCCATCTGCTCCGCGATCCGTTCGATCTCCCGGGCCACCGAACTGCGCCAGTCGACCACGGTGCCGAATACGTCGAACAGAAGGGCTCTGGGATGCGTCATGTCGGTTTCTCCGGCGTCTTTGACCCGTAGGTGCGGTCTGCTACCCTCGGGTAAATCATGAAAGTTGGGGAGAGACTATCATGCAATTCGGTGTCTTCTACGAACTGCAATTGCCGAAACCCTGGAACGAGGGGGACGAGCACAGACTGTTCCAGAACGCGCTGGAACAGGTCGAACTGGCTGACCGGCTGGGGATCGACTACGCGTGGGCAGTCGAGCATCACTTCCTCGAGGAATACAGCCACTGTGCCTCGCCCGAGGTGTTCCTGGCGGCGGCGGCGGGGCGGACGCAGAACATCCGGATCGGGCACGGTATCCGCCAGGTCATTCCGAACTACAACCATCCCGCCCGCACGGCGGAGGGGATCGCCACGCTGGATCTGGTTTCCAACGGCCGGGCGCAGTTCGGCATCGGCGAAGGCGCGACGCGGCTGGAACTGCATGGTTTCGGCATTCCGGCAAAGGAAAAGCGCAACATGGCGCTGGAGGCGGCCGAGCAGGTTGCCAACATGCTGGTGATGAACCCCTATCCGGGCTACGAGAGCGAGAACTTCTCCGTGCCCTGCCGGAACGTGGTGCCGAAGCCGCTGCAGAAGCCGCATCCGCCCATGTGGATGGCCTGCACCAACCGCGACACGATTCGCGTGGCGGCGAAACTGGGTGTCGGCGCACTGGCCTTCAGCTTCCTCGACCCGGAGGAGGCGCAGAACTGGTCACAGATCTACTACGACATCATCAGGTCGGAGGAATGTGTCCCCATTGGTCATGCGGTCAACGCCAATATCGCCATGGTTTCCGCCTTCTCGCTGCATCACGACCGTGAAACCGCCATCCGGCAGGGACAGGAGGGCTTCGAGTTCTTCGGCTTTGCCATGCGCCAGCTCGTCGCCGAGGACGTGAAGCCCGGCCGCACGACGATCTGGGAGGATTTCCAGGCCCAGAGGAAGGTGCGGGAAGACGAGATGGTCGCTGCGGCAGCGGGTCAGAACGATGCCGCGCGGCTGCTGCATGCACCGGGCATCGGCACGCCTGATGACTTCCGTGACCATATCCGGAACTTCGAGGCCGCAGGGGTCGATCAGATCATCCTGCTGCAGCAGGCGGGCCGCAACACGCATGAGCAGATTTGCGATTCACTGAACCTGTTTGCTGATGAGGTGCTGCCGGAGTTCAAGGCCAGGCAGGCCGCGAAGGAAGCGGCGAAGGCGAAGGAACTCGCACCGTATATCGAGGCCGCCCTGGCACGGAAGCAGCGGATGCCGGAACTGAGCGATGACGAGATTCCGCTGGTGAAGGCTTCGGTCAAGTCGGTTCAGGTCAATCGCGGCAAGGTCGCCTGATCGTTCTGATGGAAGAACCGTCGATCATCGCGACACCGACACTGCAGATCGCTGTCGCACAGAGTGGTGCGCCGGACGGCTGGCCGGTCATCCTTTCGCACGGCTTTCCCTATGGCCCGGAGAGTTACGGCGAGGTCACTCCGATTCTGGAGGCTGCGGGGGCGCGGGTCATTGTCCCTTTCCTGCGTGGATATGGTCCCACACGGTTCAGCGACCCGGAGACGCCCAGATCAGGTGAACAGGCAGCACTTGGCGCGGATCTGCTGGCGATGATGGATGCCATGGGGATCGGACAGGCGGTGCTGGGTGGATACGACTGGGGTGGCAGGGCCGGGTGCGTGGTGGCGGCGCTCTGGCCCGAGCGGGTGTCGGCGCTGGTTTCCGTCAATGGCTACAACATCCAGAACATCGCGCGCAGCATGGAACCGGCACCTGCCGTGGACGAGTATGCCTACTGGTACCAGTACTATTTCCATTCGGAGCGGGGCCGGGCCGGACTGACCCGGAACCGTCGGGAGATCTGCCAACTGCTGTGGCGGCTGTGGTCGCCGAAGTGGGCCTTCGATCAGGCGACCTACGACGCCACGGCGGCGCACTTCGACAATCCGGATTTCGTGGATGTCGTCATTCATTCCTATCGTCACCGCTTCGGGCTCGTGGCGGGCGATCCGGCGGTGGCGGAGGTCGAGCGGCGGCTGGCGGAACAGCCGGACATCACGGTACCGGCCATCACCATCGATGGCGACAGCGACGGGGTCCTGGGCAGCGGCGGCACGGCGCACCATGCGCGCCGGTTCACCGGCCCTCACGAACACAGGGTCTTCGAAGACATCGGTCACAATGTACCGCAGGAAGCCCCGGAGGAATTCGCCAGGGCCATTCTCGACGCCAGGGCGCTCAGTTCACCTCGGTGATGAAGTGCTCCAGGTCGCCCAGGCCGACCTGACGGCGCTCATAGGCCAGGCCGAGCTTCTCGGCCGCCAGCTCCGCTGCACGGTCCAGCTCCGCATTCTGCGTCTGGGCGAGATAGACCACCTTCTCGTAATTGCCGAAGTACATGTCTCTCAGTTCCGGATGGCGGTCCAGGCCGAGGGACTTGATGACCAGCGTGTCGAACTGCCGGACCAGGAAATCGGTGAGATAGAAACTGGTCATGTCGTCGTCGCCGGCGGTCTCGAACGCCTTGTTGCCGGAATAGAACGCGTAGCAGTGCGGCCCCGGGATGCGCTCGACACCCTCTTCCGCGCAGACCTTGTCCAGCAGGCCACCGGTGCCGCAATCGGCGTAGCCAACGACAACGCGGCCATAGTTCCCGCGGGCGGCGCGCACGGCCTCACGCACGGCCTCCGGGATCTTTTCCGGCGTGTTGTGCAGGGTGGCAGGCAGGCAGCGCAGCGAAAGGTGCGACAGGCCGTTGCGTCCGATGACGGAGCCGATCTCGCGCGCAAGCGCGCCACAGGCGATGATCAGGGTCCTGTCCTGTGCCTGCTCGCTCAGATCAGGGCCGCGCTGCGGTCGTGTTGATCGGGGGGGCAGTGTCGTGTCTGGCATGGTCTTGCTTTCCGGTTCACGAGAAATGGAAGTCAAACCCTGTCGTGCGATGATTGCGTCACCGCTTCCGCGCAGGGGCCGTTCAGGCCCCTGTCTGTTGCATGTTTCCTGTTCAGGTCATGTCTCTCCGGCCCCGCTCGGGGGAGGGGAGGCGCGCCCGATCCTTCAGTCGCTGGAGCCGAGCTGGTTGTGGCGGCGGGCAATCAGTTCCTTCGCCATCTCGACCGTGACAGCCGCGTCACGGCAATAGGCGTCGGCGCCCACGGCGTCCGCGAACTCCTCGTTCAGCGGGGCACCGCCGACCATGACGATGTAGTCGTCGCGAATGCCCTTTTCCTTCATCGTGTCCACCACGACCTTCATGTAGGGCATGGTGGTGGTCAGCAGCGCCGACATGCCCAGGATCTCCGGCTTGTGCTCCTCCAGCGCGTCGAGATAGTTCTCGACGGGGTTGTTGATGCCCAGGTCGATGACCTCGAAGCCCGCGCCTTCCATCATCATGCCGACCAGGTTCTTGCCGATGTCATGGATGTCGCCCTTCACGGTGCCGATCACCATCTTGCCGACCTTCGGCGCGCCGGTTTCCACCAGCAGCGGGCGCAGGATGAACATGCCAGCCTTCATGGCATTGGCGGAAAGCAACACCTCAGGCACGAACAGGATGCCGTCGCGGAAGTCGATGCCGACGATCCGCATCCCCTCCACCAGTGCCTGGGTGAGAATGTCGTAGGGGGCCCATCCGCGCTCCAGCAGGATGTTGACGGCTTCCTCGATCTCTTCCTTCAGACCATCGTAGAGGTCGTCATGCATCTGCTGGACGAGTTCCGCGTCGTCCAGTTCGGACAGGACGATATCTTCGTCTTCATCGGCCATGGCAACAGTTCTCCGCACGCAACCACGATATGGGTCAAGCTGTTGGCCAATATGGCGATGCTGCGCCTGATCCGGTGTGTCGATTACGACAGGATGCGTCGTTCTTTGCGACGCGGGTCACGCGCCGAACCATGGTGGCTGTTCCCGGCGCGGCGGGGCAGTGACGCGAACTGGCAAGCCACCTGCGCGCGCTGTCTGTACTCAGGACGAACGGATGGGGTGGCCCATCCGGTCTGTTTCCTTGAATCGGGGGGATTTCGGCCATGGCAACCGACAGCAGCAACGACGAAGCCGCCGTTACGGCCGATGGTGCGGAGAGCACGGGGCGCAGGCGTGGCCGGCGTGGTGGTGGCGCCGAGAACCGGCGCGAGGGCCGCCGTGGCGGTGGCATGGAGAAGCAGCGCTTCATCACGCGCAAGCTGAAGCCGTTCGAGGTTCTGACCGACGAGGGGCTGGAACTGATCGAATACAATGCCGAGACGGTGCTGGAGGAGATCGGCATCGAATTCCGCGACGATCCGGAGGCGCTGCAGATGTGGCGCGATGCCGGTGCCGATGTGGATGGGGAGCGGGTGCGGTTTCCGCGCGGGCTCTGCCGCAAGCTGATCGGAACGGCTCCGGCGAGCTTCACCCAGCACGCACGCAACAGCGAACGCAATGTGGAGATCGGCGGCAACAACACTGTCTTCGCACCGGTCTACGGACCGCCGTTCGTGCGCGACCTGGACGGCAAGCGTCGTTACGCGACCATCGAGGATTTCCGGACCATCGTGAAGCTGGCCTACATGGCGCCATCAATGCACCACTCCGGCGGGACGGTCTGCGAGCCCGTGGACGTGCCGGTGAACAAACGTCACCTGGACATGATCTACAGCCACATCCGCTATTCCGACAAAGCCTTCATGGGGTCCGTCACGCACCCGGACCGGGCGGCGGACACGGTCGAGATGGTACGGATGCTGTTCGGTGCCGATTTCGTCGACCGGAACTGCGTGCTGGTCTCGCTGATCAACGCCAACTCGCCGATGGTCTTCGACGACACGATGCTGGGCGCGCTGAAGACCTATGCCCGGGCCAATCAGGCCTGCATCGTGACGCCCTTCATCCTGTCCGGTGCCATGGCCCCTGTGACCCCCGCCGGTGTGCTGACCCAGACCCTGGCCGAGGCGCTGGCAGGTATCGCGTTCACTCAGCTCTGCCGTCCCGGCGCCCCGGTGATCTTCGGCAGCTTCGCCAGTTCCATGTCCATGCAGTCCGGCGCGCCCACATTCGGGACCCCGGAACCGGCCCTGATCCTCTACGGCGCGGCACAGCTTGCGCGGCGGCTGGGCGTGCCCTTCCGTTCCGGTGGCGCACTCTGCGGCTCCAAGGTGATGGATGCGCAGGCGGCCTACGAGAGCCAGGCAACGCTGATCCCGACCGTCATGGGCGGTGTCAACTTCGCGCTGCACAGCGCAGGCTGGCTGGAGGGCGGGCTGGTCTCGTCGTTCGAGAAGTTCGTGCTCGACTGCGATCAGCTTGCCATGATGCAGCGCTTCGCGGAGGGGATCGACCTGTCCCCCAACGGTCAGGCCATGGACGCGATCCGGGAAGTCGGTCCCGGCGCGCACTACCTCGGCTGTGCCCATACGCAGGCCAACTTCAAGTCGGCCTTCTACCTGTCGCCGCTGACCGACAACAATTCCTACGAGCAGTGGGCGGCGGAGGGTGAGCGTCGGCTGGAAGAGCGCGGTCGTGACCTGGTCCGCAAGTGGCTCGACGCCTACGAGGCCCCGGCGCTGGATCCCTCGATCGACGAGGCACTGAACGATTTCATCCGCCGCAAGAAGGATTCGATGCCCGACGCCTTTGCCTGAAAGGATAGCGACCGATCGCCAATGACCCTGGGGGACAGGTACTACAGCCGCGCCCTGAGAGAGGCCTTCGGTTTCACGGCACCCTGAAAGAGCCGGAGCGCGAACGGCATGCTTGTTTCTCGCGTTCCGGTTTTCCTTGATTCACGGGGTATATGCGCCAATATCCTGACCAGTACAAAATTAACTCACAGGGAGTTTGTCTCAGATGGCAACCAATGCTGACCAGCGCTATGGCGCAACGGCCAGTGGCGCTCAGGCCGCCGAACTAGACCAGGGCCTGCGCAAGTACATGCTCGGCGTCTACAACTACATGGCGTCGGGGCTCCTCGTCAGTGGTGTCGTGGCACTGCTGGTATCCAGTTCGCCTTCGCTGATGCAGGCGATCTTCGGTTCCGGCCTCGGCATCGTCGTCATGCTGGCACCGATCGGCATCCTGCTGGTGATGTCCTTTGCCCAGAACAAGCTCAGCACCCCGGTGATGCAGGGGATGTACTGGTTGATGGTGTCGATGTTCGGCGTCTCGTTGTCGACGATCTTCATTGCCTACACCGATGCCTCGGTCGTGCGCGTGTTCATGATCACCGCAGCTTCCTTCGCCGGTCTCAGCCTGTTCGGCTACACCACGAAGAAGAACCTGTCCGGCATGGGCAGCTTCCTGATGATGGGGCTGATCGGCCTGATCATCGCCTCCGTCGTGAACATCTTCATGGAATCCTCCATGATGCAGATGGTCATCTCGATGGTTGGTGTGCTGATCTTCGCCGGCCTCACTGCCTTCGACACGCAGCGGATCAAGTCGACCTACATCCAGCACCGGATGGAAGGCGACGTCGCCGTCCGCTCCGCGATCTTCGATGCGGTGGCGCTGTACCTGAACTTCGTCAACCTGTTCATGATGCTGATGCACCTGCTGGGCGATCGCGAATAGGCTTCGCGACTGCCAGTCTGATCGGGAAAGGCCCGGTGGTTCGCCACCGGGCCTTTTCATTTGTAGACTGGTTGGCGGAATCGATCCGGGGAGGGACGCCGATGCGCATCGTGATTGCCATGATGAAACACGAGACCAATACCTTCTCGCCCGTGGTGACTGACTGGGCTCGCTTCACTGGTTGGGGCAGCTTTCTGGGTGACGAGGCGCTGGCAGCCTATGACGGCACCGGCATGCCCTTCGCCGCCTACCTGGATCTGGCGCGCGCGCGCGGCGCGGAGATCGTGACACCGGTTGCGGCGGAGGCGATGCCCTCGGGCAAGGTACAGCAGGACGCCTATGAACTGATGGCTACGGCAATCGTCGATGCGGTGGCGGACGGCTGCGATGCCGTGATGCTCGATCTGCACGGTGCGATGGTGGCGGAGCATACCTTTGACGGGGAGGGGGAACTGCTGCGCCGCATACGCGCCGTGGCGCCGGACGTTCCCATCGCGGTCACCTGCGACCTGCACTGCAATCTCACCGATACCATGGTCGACAATTGCGACGCCCTGATCGGCTACAAGACCTACCCGCACGTGGACATGCACGAGATGGGGCAGCAGATCGGGGAAGTGCTGCTGCGGATGCTGGATGGCGAGGTTGCGCCCGTCATGCGCTGGGGCAACCTGCCTCTGCTCTCGCAGACGCTGATGCAGGGCACCGACGATGAACCGATGAAGAGCCTGATCGCCATGGCCCGCGCGGCGGAGCAGCGCCCCGGCGTGCTGGCCGCGACCGTCTTCGGCGGCTTCGCGCTGGCCGACATGCCGGACGCGGGGACGTCCGTCGTCATCGTGACGGACAATGATCCGGCGCTGGCGGAGCAGGTGCGTGACGAGATCATGTCCGCGGCCTGGATGCAGCGCGAAGCCTTCATCTATCCGCATCGGCCGCTGGAGGAGGCGGTGAGCGCCGCGAAGGAGCTGACTGACGGGCCGGTGATCCTGCTCGACCACGCCGACAACGTGGGCTCCGGCGGGACGCAGGACGTGATGACGGTGATCGGGGAGGTATTGCGTCAGGGGCTGCAGGATGTGGCCGTCGCCGCTGTCTGCGATCCGGAAGCCGTGAAACAGATGCAGGCGGCGGGTGTCGGATCGACCATCACCCTGACGCTCGGCGGGCGCACCGACATGCCCTCCATCGACCGGGCCGGTGCGCCGCTGGAACTGACCGGCAAGGTGCGCACCCTGACCGATGGTGAATGGGTCTGTCGCGGGCCGATGTACACCGGCGTCACCGTGCGCATGGGACCGACCGCGGTGCTGGAGACCGGCGGCATGCAGATCGTGATCGTGTCACAGCATCACGAGCCCTGGGATACCGGCGTCTTTACCTCAGTCGGCATCGACCCGTTGCACAAGCGCTATCTGCTGCTGAAGTCCCGCATCCACTACCGCGCCGGTTTCGCGCCGCTTGCCAAGGCGACACTGACGCTGGACGGCGTCGGCGTCACCACATCCGACAACAGCCTGCTGAACTACGAGCACGTCCGCCGCCCCGTCTATCCGCTGGACCTGATCAACGAGCGCTGAAGCGGCCGATCTATCCGATCTGCTGCGATCCGACGACCAGCGACGCGGCGGCGATCAGGGTAATCGGCCAGCGCAGTTTCGGGTACCAGCGGGGCAGCAGGTCGTGGCGTACCATCAGGTGATCGACCGCCGCCCAGATCACCAGACAGGCGGCAAGCGACAGCATCCGGTTGGTCGGCGGCTGAAACATGATCATCCACGCGGCGATGCTGGGCGCCATGGCGATGACCAAGCGCAGGCTGACCCTTCGCTGCTGCGTGTCCGCCAGGGCGAAGCCCCAGGTCGTGCCGCCGAGGAACGACAGGATGATCGCGCCATAGACGGGCAGCGAATAGATCGCCCAGCCCTTCCAGCCGCCCTCCGCGAACTCGATGGCCACCACGCCGCCGACAAAGGGGATCAGGCCGAGGACCGACAGCAGCAGCGGCATTGCCGGGATGCCTGCCATCAGTCGCTCTCGCCGCGTTCGTAGAGGCACTCGCGACCCAGCCGCTCCAGACAGGCTTCCGCTGACCAGGGCAGCATCAGCGCGCCGCAGCGGCTGTCGCGATAGAGTCGCTCCAGTGGGAACTTCTTCATGATGGTGGTGCCGCCACAGGTGCGGATGGCCAGACGGCAGATGTCGTTCACCGTTTCCATGATGGTGTAGTTGGCGACATAGGCCCGCATCCGGGCGTCCTTCGACGGATCGAAGCGGGCATCCGTCGCCGCCTCCAGGAACAGCGCGCGCATCTGTTCCAGCTTGATGCGCATTTCCGCCACCGCGAACTGCTTGATCGGGCTGCCGCGTTTCACGCCCTTCGCCCCCTCCACCTCGCCACGCAGGAAGGCGACCACGAAGTCATAGGCGGCCTGGGCGATACCCATGTAGGCCGGGGTCAGGGTCAGGAACATGTGCGGCCACTGGATCGCGGCCTTGTAGTAGACGCCGCGCGGCATGATCTGGTGCGCGTCGGGCACGAAGACCCCGTCGATATCCAGGCTCTTGGAGACCGTGCCGCGCATGCCGAGCGTGTCCCAGTCGCCGACGACCGAGAACCCGTCCGCGTCGCCCGGCACGGCGAGCATGATGGTGTCCTTCGGGTCGAGATCGTGGTCATCGCGTTCCTCCGTGCAGAGCACCGAGTAATGCGTCGCCGCCCCGGCGAGGGAGGCGAAGTGCTTCTTTCCCGTGACGACATAGCCGTCATCGACCTTTCGCGCCGTGGTGCCGAAGGGGGCCTTGCCGGTTGCCGCCTGGGTATGGGGTTCGGAGAAGGGCTGGGCGAAGATCGCCCTTTCGTTCAGCACCAGATCATAGAGTGCGGCGCGGCGTTCCTGATGTCCGCGCCGCTCTTCGTCCGTCATCGGCAGGTCGTCGGCCAGCGGCCCGGACCAGAGCATCGAGCACGAATGCATGTTCAGCGTCAGCGCCGTTGCGCCGCAGTGGCGACCGATCTCCGATGCGACGAGGAAATAGGTCCGGTAGTCGGCCCCCAGGCCGCCGTACTGGCTGGGGATGCAGAGCGCCAGCAGCCCGGCATCGCGCATGTCGGCGTAGTTCTCGTGCGGGAAGCGGGCGTCCCGGTCAATCTCCGCCGCGCGCGCGGCGAAGGCCGGTCCAAGTTCCGTGGCGCGCCCGACCAGCTCACGCTGACGGTCGGTGAGATCGAAATCGGACCACATGCTCATTCCGACAATCCCTCCATGAAGGTGGAGATCAGGCGGCAGGATTCCTCCGGTGCCTCCAGGTTCGCGATGTGTCCCGCGCCGCCGATCACGTCGAAGCGGCTGCCCGGAATACGCGTCGCCATCCGTTCCATGACCGTGGCAGGGGCCGTCGTGTCTGCTTCCCCCGCAATCAGGCAGGTCGGCACGGTGATCTGTTTCACCGCGTCCCGCCGGTCGAAGGTGACGAGGCAGTTCAATGCCTGCCGATAGGTCTCGGGGCTGATCATGCTCATCGATTCGGTCAGGGCCCGGCCAACCTCCGGCCCTGCGTTGGGACCGACCATGCCTGCCACCAGCGCGGGCGCGATATCGGCCGGGGTCTTGCCCTCATCCATCGGTTTCAGGCGCGCGGCGAGGAACTTCTGCTGGAAATCGCCGCCCGGCTTGCCGAAGGCGGCGCTGGTGCACATCAGGATCGCGGCACGCACCCTTTCCGGGTGCAGGGCGAGAAATTCCTGGGCCACGTAGCCACCCATGGACAGGCCACAGATTACCGCCTTCTCCAGTCCCAGATGATCCATCAGGCGCGCCAGCGCATCAGCCAGCGCGGGGAAGGTCATTTCCGGCAGGGCAGGGGAATCAGCATAGCCGGGCGCGTTCCAGGCAATGCAGCGGTAGCGCGCGGAAAGGATGTCGACCTGTGGCTGCCAGTTCCCGGCATTCCCACCGATGCCATGCAGGAAGATGATCGCCGGTCCCGACCCGGTGTCCGTAAAGGTCGGAACGGTGCTCATGCCAGCTCACCCTGCAGCACGCCGTTCTCCACCACCACCGTGCCGTCCAGGCTGATGGTATGTCCGCGCATCGGCAGGTCGAAGTGGCCAAGCGTGTGGCGACCCGCGACCTCGTTGGCACCGGTCGAATAGAGGAAGTTCCCGGCGAAGGCGCGCAGTTCGGTGCCATTGACCTGGCTGCGGTCATAAGCGGTCAGGGAGTCCCAGCGGGCCGCGGGGTTCATGCCCCAGCCGACATGGCTGACGGCGTAGGCTTCGCGATCCCCCCAGGCGGCGATATAGCTATCGAACAGGGCGGCATCGACACCGTCGCCCGAAATGTCGGTGATGTAGTCATCCTCGATCGTCAGGCGAATCGGGCGATCGACGTAGCGCTTGAAGGTCAGGTTCACGTCGCCGGTGTTCATCACCACCGTACCATTCACGCAACCGGGTGCGGGAAAGCAGAGACACAGGCCGCCGGGCCAGTGGGTGATGGTGCCCGCGCGCTTGCTGAAACCCCAGCCGCCGCCTGCAGGCGCCTTCTCCACATCGACTGTCAGGTCCGTACCGGCAGCCGAGGTTACGCGCATCTGCTTCGCGTCACGCAGCATCCTGATACCGGTCTTCACCTTGGCTTCCAGTACCGGGGTCGGTGTCAGGCGTTCCAGCAACTCCGGATGCTCGTTGGAAACCATCAGGACCCGCGCGCCGCCCTTCAGGATCGCCGGAAGCTCCTTCGCGTGCAGCAGCCCCTCCACCGTGCAGTCTGCGACGAAACCTGAAGCGCCCAGCGCGCCGATGACCGGTTCCAGCCCGCGAATCGCATCCGACGCACCGGTCGAGCGCACCGGGGCCGGGGCCGTCTGGCGAGGGGAGGGCAGGACGACGTGAAACACCTCCGCCCCCATCCGCTGCAGCGCCAGTTCCGCCAGTTCGACATTCACCTTCCGGCTCTGGCTCTCGGAGAGAATGGCGCAGACCTCGCCCGGTTTCACCTCGCACAGGCGGAAGGTCTCGGCGAAGGCGTCGATCCACCTGGCTTCAATGCGTTCACGCAGCATGGCTTCCCTCCTCAGGCGGCGCGGTAGGTGGCCTGGGCGTCGGCTGTGCCGTCCACCGCTACCCGACCGTCGTGGGCCATGTGAATCAGATGCGCCAGCACCGAACGGGCGGCTGCCGGATGCAGGTTCTGCGGCACGTCCGCATACATGGTGGCGACCATCTCCGGAATGGTCCGGGGACCTTCCTTCAGCAGGTCCAGGATCTGGCTCTCGCGCAACTGCCGGTGCGCCCGATAGGCCCGGACGAAGTCGTGCACGTTTTCGATGGGGGCACCATGGGTCGGGTAATAGCGCTGGTCATCACGCTCCAGCAGCTTGTCGAGGGAGTTGAAATAGTCGGTCATGTTGCCGTCCGGCGGCGAGACCACGGTTGTCGACCAGCCCATCACATGGTCACCGGTGAACAGCGCCTTTTCCTCCCGCAGGCCGAAGCAGATGTGATTCGAGGTATGGCCCGGCGTGTGGACCGCCTCCACCGACCAGCCGTCGCCTTCGATGATGTCGCCATGCCGAATCACGTGATCCGGGGCGAAGTCGTGATCACCACCCTCTTCCACCTTCGGGCCGCCGCGATCACCGCCGTGCGGGCCGTAGCCCCAGGTCTGCGCGCCGGTCGCTTCCTTGACCAGTCGTGCCGCCGGGCTGTGATCAATGTGGGTATGGGTGATCAACTGATGCGTCACCGTCTCCCCCTCCACCGCACGCAGCACCGCCTCCACATGCCGCTCGTCCAGCGGCCCGGCATCGACGATGGCAACATTGCCGCGTCCGATGATGTAGGTGCCGGTACCGTGAAACGTGAATCCGCCCGGATTGTTGCAGATCACCCGGCGGACCAGCGGGCTGAGCTCCGCAGGCTCCCCGTACTCGAAGTCCAGTTCCCGAACGAACGGAATTGCGTAGGCCAAGTTTGTGTCCTCCCCGAGACGTTGCGCCATATTGAGCGTGCACCCATATCCGCCGTGATACTATATTGACAGTGCACGTCATCTCGCCACATTCGTATCAAGGTTCAGGAGCAGAAATATGGAACGAAAGTTCGGCAAGACCTTGGGTGCGAACACGTTTTTCGAAACAACGCAGTTGGTGCGAAGGTCGTCTCACCAAAAGCCCGAGGGATCGATTGCTGATGTTCTCAAGTTGTTGCAGGGCGGAGTTGCTGTTCCGATACAGAAGTTGAACACTGCTTTTCCGGGGGCCGATGGCCTTGTGGAAAAATTGGTCAGCGCCGGATATATTGTCGTCAACAACGGCGACGCCACCTTGTCACAATCCGGTCAGCACTATCAAAAGACATTGTAGGTTTCATTTCCGGGATTGGTGTTGATATTGTTGGCATGATCTCCTTTTTGGATTGAATCATCCATGTTTGAAACAGCAATTTATTCTGTGGTGATGCTTCCGATTTTCGTTTTGGGAGTCGTTGTCGGCGGCGCCGAACTGATTGCGCGTTATAAGGATGATCCATGGGGTGTCCTTCGCACCCTACCTGGTATCAGCTACCTTTTGATCAACGGTCTGATCGCGACGGCAGCCTATTTCGCCGGCTTTCACTATCTTGCCGACCAACAGGATCAGGATACTGGGGTTGTCTACTTTTCTGACTGGAGCTTGCTGCTGCTGATCGTGGGGTCTGGATTGGGCGGACTCGCGATTTTTCGGTCCAAGATATTCACATTGAGGGTCGGTGACGCGGATATTGGCGTGGGTCCGAGCTTTATTCTGGACACCATTCTTCAGGCAGTGGACCGGGCGGTGGCCCGTAGGCAGGCAGTGCCCCGTTCCAACCTTGTTCGAGATATCATGGATGGTGTCTCGTTCGAGAACGCCCGTACGACACTGCCAGCCTATTGCCTGGCGCTGATGCAGAACGTGAGCGAGGGCGAGCAGAGCCTGCTCGGAGTCTATATCACACGAATTGAACAGCAGGACGTGCCGGACATTGTCAAGAATGACATGCTGTGCCTGGCGCTGCTTGATCTGTTTGGAGAGAAGGTCCTGCGTACGGCTGTCAGGAATATCAAGTCGTCACTTGCGATAAAGTCCGAACTTCTGGAGGCCTTGCAAGACCAGTTCGTCGGTATGGAATACCACAAGGCGTTGGCTGGGCTGCCTCCGATTTGTGCGCAAATCAAACCAGTTCCCGAACAATCGGTTGAAGACATGCGTCAACGCATGCTGGACTTCGAGGGCAAGGAATTCTCGGACAGAACAAAGCTGATCATGTTGGGTTTCGAACTGTCTGCTCTATTTGGCTGGGAAATTGTGGAATGTGCGCTTCGCATCCTGGAAAAGGATTAGGAACAGTTCTCAAGGGCATCGCTACCTGCCAACTGGCCTAGCGTGCAAATTTGTATCCTCCCCCAGACGTTGACGAATTGACAGCCGTCAAACCGCCCCTATCCTACCCGAGCCGTTACGTGGCGAAACCCGCGTAATCGAATTGGGGCGACACAAGGTCCGGGACAGGATCGGTGGCCCTGAAGGTTGGCAACGCCGCCATGTGCGGTCCAGGGGAGGATACGAGGACGTGGATTCCGTCCAGATTTATATTTCGTTGTTCGTCAACGGACTGGCGCTCGGCTGTATCTACGGCCTGATCGCGCTGGGCTTCGTGCTCATCTACAAGGCAACGGAGATGGTGAACTTCGCGCAGGGTGACCTGATGATGGTCGGCGCGTTCATCGCCTTCGGACTGATCGCCGGTTTCGGGCTCAACTTCTGGCTCGGTTTCCTGCTGACGATCGTGCTCATGATCATCTTCGGCTTCCTGCTGGATGTGGTCGTGATCCGGCGCCTGATCGGTCAGCCGCAGTTTTCCATCGTCATGGCAACCATCGGCATCGGCTATGTGCTGCGGTTCGTCATGCCCTATGCCTTCAATGTCGAGCAGATCGCGTTCCTGACCCCCTTCACCGGCAAGGCAGTGCAGGTGGCGGCGATGACGCTGGATGCGGGCAAGCTGGCGGCGGTGGTGGGAACACTGGTGCTCTGTGCCGGTCTCTACACGTTCTTTCAGCGTACCCGGATCGGGATGGCCATGCAGGCCGCGTCCCAGAACCAGCTCGCGGCCTATTACATGGGCATTCCGGTGGCGCTGATCTTCTCGCTGATCTGGGGCATCTCTGCCGGTGTGGCGGCCATTACCGGTGTCATGATGATGCCGATCGCGAACGTCATGGACCCGTCCATCGGCTTCATCGCGATCAAGGCATTCGCTGGCGCTGTCGTGGGCGGTTTCGGCTCCATTCCCGGTGCGCTGGTGGGCGGTATCATCATCGGGCTGGTGGAGCAGTTCTCCGATTATCTGCTCGCCCCCGGCTACAAGGACATCATGGTCTTCTCCGTGCTTCTGGCGGTGATGGTTGTCCGGCCGGAAGGCATTTTCTCCCAGATGGGCAGGAAGAAGGTCTGATCCGATGCGCTTTGTTTTCAAGACACGCTACGAACAGGACCTGCGGCTGTGGCGCCACAATGGTGACCTGATCGGTTATGGCATCTTCCTGGCGGCGCTGCTGGCGCTGCCGATGTTCGCGGGCGTCTATTACGTGGGTGAGGCCAATCTCTGGCTGATCTACGCCATCGCGGCCATGGGCCTGATGATCGCTGTCGGTTTCACCGGCATGGTCAGCCTCGGCCACTCTGCCTTTCTCGGCATAGGTGCCTATACCCATGCCTACCTGTTGCAGAACGGCGTACCTTTTGTCTTCTCGCTGCCGCTGGGCGGCCTGCTCGCCGGTGCGATCGGCGTTGCCGTCGGCCTGCCCACACTGCGGATGCACGGCATCTATCTGGCCATCGCCACGCTTGCGGTGGCGCTGATCACGCAGGAGATCATGTCGAAGTGGTCATCGGTTACCGGCGGTTTTGACGGTCTGCCGGTCGCCGCACCCGACTTCCTGTCGATCCAGACGGAGGCGATGTACCAGGGCGAATGGTTCTCGGTCGGCGGGCTGCATGTCGGCTGGGTTGAGCTCTGGTCGCCGGTCTCGCTCTACTACATCTGTATCGTGGTGCTGATCCTGGCAGCCCTGATTGCGCGGAACCTGTTGCGAAGCCCGACGGGCCGCGCCTTTGTCGCCATCCGGGATTCGGAGATCTCAGCGCAATCGATGGGCGTTCATCTGGCGCACTACAAGACCACTGCGTTCGGCATCAGTGCCTTTGTCACCGGCCTCGCAGGAGGGTTGTTCGCGCACCAGATTTCCCATCTGGCACCGGACGCGTTCAATATCTTCATTTCCATCGAACTGCTGCTGATCTGCGTCGTCGGTGGTATCGGCACCATTCAGGGGGCGGTGCTGGGCGCGGCGTTCCTGATCCTGCTGCGGTCCTTCATCCCCATCGTGCGTGACGAGGTGACGGCCGGTGCGGGCGGGGTCGAGTTCCTTGCCGGCCTGGTGCGCTTCGTCAATTCGCCGGGCCTGGAGGCTGCGATCTTCGGCGCGCTGCTGGTGCTGTTCATCGTCTTCGAGCCGATGGGGCTGTACGGTCGCTGGCTGAAGACGAAGACCTACTTCGACCTGTTCCCGCTGTACAAGAAATCGACCTTTGCGCGGCAGAAATCCTATGTGAAGACGGAGCGGCTGCGGTGACCTTCTTCAAGGCGGACAAACTGGCAATCCATTTTGGCGGCGTTAAGGCCGTGGATGGTGTCGATTTCGAGATCACGGAGGGCGAGATCTTCACGATCATCGGGCCCAACGGTGCGGGCAAGACGACGATCTTCAACCTGATCAGTCGCATCTACGAACCGACCGAAGGCAAGCTGATCTTCAATGACGAGGATATCACCAACACCGCGCCGCATCTGATTGCCGGGCGGGGTATCGCACGCACGTTCCAGAACATCGAACTGTTCGAACAGGCGACGGTGCTGCAGAACCTGCTGATCGGACGCCACGCCCATCGCAGCGGCACACTGCTGGCCAACGTCTTCTTCCTGCCGTCCACCCGGCGTGCCGAGCTGGCGCACCGGGAAGAGGTGGAGAAGGTGATCGAGTTCCTGGACCTTGCCAGGTACCGCGATCAGCGCATCGCCAACCTGCCTTACGGCGTGCGGAAGGTGGTGGAACTGGGCCGTGCGCTCTGTACCGAGCCGAAGCTGCTGCTGCTCGACGAGCCATCGTCCGGCCTGAATGTCGAGGAAACCAGCGACATGGCCTTCTGGATCAAGGATATCCGGGACCTGCTGGGGATCACCGTGCTGATGGTCGAACATGACATGAGCCTGGTGAACCGGGTTTCCGACCGCGTTCTGGCACTGAATTATGGCCGCGTCCTCACGCTCGGCAGCCCTTCAGAGGTGCAGTCGAACGAAGAGGTCATTCGCGCGTATCTGGGGGGCTGATCGGTGAGTGAACCCATTCTGAGCGTCTCCAATGTCGAGACCTACTACGGTCCGATCATGGCCATCCGCGGTGTCAGCATTTCGGTCAATGAAGGCGATATCGTCACCGTGCTGGGCTCCAACGGGGCAGGCAAGACCACGATCCTGAAGACGATTTCCGGCGTCATGGACCCGCGCAAGGGCAAGGTGACGTTCCAGGGCGAGGACATTACCTCCCGCGAACCCGACTGGGTGATGCGGCGGGGCATCAGTCACGTGCCGGAGGGGCGGGAGGTCTTTCCGTTCCTGTCGGTACAGGAAAACCTGCGCATGGGTGCCTTCACCCGCAAGGACGCCAAGGGTGTCGCGGACGACATCGACATGGTCTTCAATTACTTCCCCGTCCTGAAGGAACGGCGGGACCAGCCCGCGGGCCAGCTTTCGGGCGGTGAGCAGCAGATGCTGTCGATCAGCCGGGCGCTGATGTCGCGACCGAAGGTCATGCTGCTGGACGAGCCGTCGCTGGGTCTGAGCCCGCGTCTGGTGAAGGAGATCTTCGAGATCATCGTGCGCCTGAACAAGGAACGCGGCGTGACCATGCTGCTGGTGGAGCAGAACGCCAACATGGCGCTGAAGACCGCAGATTTCGGCTATGTGCTGGAGGTCGGGCGGATCGTGATGGAAGACCCATGCGAGAAGCTGATCCAGCGTGAGGACATCCAGGAATTCTATCTGGGCGTGAAGGACGAAGGCGCACGTGGCGAACGGCGCTGGAAGAAGAAGAAACTCTGGCGATAGGGCGACAGCCCCGGGAATCCGTTCCCGGTGCAGATCGAGGACCCTGTCGTGCAACGGGAGAAGGCGGAGCAGACCATGACCGCAAGGCTGACCGAGACCCGGCAGATGGCCGACGACGGCCGTGAACTGATTCTGGTGGACGATCCGGATGCCGGGACGGTGCCGCAGATGTTTTGGCATCGCGTCACCAACTGGGCGGACAAGATCGCCATGCGCAAGAAGGATCACGGGATCTGGAAGGCGATCACCTGGGCGGAGTTCGGCGACAAGGCACGCAATGTCGGAATGGCGCTGGACAAGCAGGGTGTTGCCAAGGGCGATGTCGTGGCAGTCCTGTCCAATACATTGCCGGAATGGATGTTCACCGACATGGGCATCCAGGGCATCGGTGCCGCCTGTGCAGGCATCTATCCGACCGACGCGGCAGCCCAGGTCGAGTATCTGGTGAACGACTCCCGCACCGGCGTGATCTTCGTCGAGGATGAGGAGCAGCTCGACAAGGTGCTGGGCGTGCGCGGGCAATGCCCCAGCCTGAAGCTGATCGTGGTCTTCGACATGGAGGGACTGGCGACCTTCGACGACGCCATGGTTGTCAGCTTCAGCGATTTTCTGGCCGATGGTCAGGCACACAATGACGCGAATCCGGGACGCTGGGAAGAACTGCTGCAGCGGGCCGAGCCGGGCGACATGGCCATCCTGGTCTATACCTCCGGCACCACCGGTCCGCCCAAGGGCGCGATGATCAGCCACGACAACCTGTGCTTCCAGATGGCCAATGGCACGCAGATCCTGCCGCAGGAAACCGGTGGGGAGCGTGTGGCGTTCCTGCCGCTCTGCCACGTGGCGGAGCGTACGCTGACCTATTTCTCTCTCTACACCGGCAATATCGCGAACTTCATCGAGAATCCGGAGACGGTGTTCGAGAACATCCAGGAGATCCAGCCGACCACCTTCTTCGCCGTGCCGCGTATCTGGGAGAAGCTCTATTCCCAGATCAACATCGCGGTCCGTGATGCCACCAAGCTGCAGCAACTGGCCTACAAGGTCGCGATCAACTGGGGCCTGGCCGTTGCCGACAAGAAGCTGGAGGGGCAGGAACCGACGTTCTTCGAAAAGCTGAAGTTCCGGATCGGTCTCTTCCTGGTTCTGCGCAATGTCCGCAATGTTCTCGGCCTCTCGCGGGTTGACTGGGTCGGCACGGGGGCCGCGCCGATCTCGCCCCAACTGATCCGTTGGTACATGGCACTGGGCATCGAGATGCTGGAGCTCTATGGCCAGACGGAGAATACCGGGCTCGCCACCACCAACCTGCCCGGTGACATCAAGCTCGGCTCCGTCGGGCGCTGCGCGCGCTACGCCGAATGCAAGCTCTCGCCGGAGGGTGAGATCCTGCTGCGGGGCCGCCACATCTTCATGGGCTACCTGAACCAGCCGGAGAAGTCGGCGGAGACAGTGGTCGATGGCTGGCTGCATACCGGCGACGTCGGTGCCATCGACAATGAGGGCTATGTAAAGATCACCGACCGGATGAAGGACATCATCATCACGGCCGGCGGCAAGAACATCACCCCGTCGGAGATCGAGAACGAACTGAAGTTCTCGCCCTACGTCTCCGATGCCGTGGTCATCGGCGACCGTCGCAAGTATCTGACGGCGCTGGTCATGATCGATCAGGAGATGGTCGAGAAGTTCGCGCAGGAGCGCAACATCGCCTTCACCAGCTTCGCATCGCTGGCGCGTGCACCGGAAGTCGTCGAACTGGTGGCGGAGGAGATCGAGCGGGTGAACACCAAGTTCGCGCGGGTGGAGACCATCAAGAAGTTCCGCGTGCTGGACAAGCAGCTTGATCCGGAAGATGACGAAGTCACGCCAACGATGAAGCTGAAGCGGAAGTTCGTCGAGAAGAAGTACGAAAGCCTGATCGACAGCATGTATTCGGAAGCTGCCTGATTGGTGCCACAAACGGGTGAAACGCTTTGTCTCAAACGGAATTCTGATAGACTTGGTGTCACAGAAGCGGTCCTGATCCAAACGGGACCGGAAACAGGGAGGATCGGATGAAAAAGAAGCTTCTTGGCCTGGCTGCGGTGGCCGCCACGGCAACAATGATCGCGGGCGCGGCGCACGCCGCAGAGCGCGGTGTTACCGATGACGAGATCCTGATCGGCACGCATACGGCGCTTTCCGGCCCGGTTGCGGTCTGGGGTGTGCCGTCGGTCGAAGGCATGCGTCAGCGCTTCGATGCGGTGAATGCCGAAGGCGGCATCCATGGTCGGCAGATCCGTCTGGTGGTCGAGGATAACGAGTATCAGGTGCCGAAGGCCGTTCAGGCGGGCAACAAGCTGATCAACCGTGACCGCGTCTTCACGATGCTGTCCGCGCTCGGCACTCCGATGAACAATGCGGTGCTGCCGCGTCAGCTTGCTGCGGGCATCCCGAACCTGTTCCCGTTCTCGTCCGCGCGGCAGATGTTCGAACCGTTCCACAAGCTGAAGTTCGCCGGTGGCTCGACCTATTACGATCAGATCCGTGCAGCCGTGAAGCTGTTCGCGGAAACCCGTGGCAAGACGAAGCCCTGCACCATGTATCAGGACACGGATTTCGGTCGGGAGATCGAGTTCGGCGTCAAGGACCAGACGGAGGTTCTGGGACAGTCGATTGTCGCCGAGACCGCGCACAAGCCGACGGACAAGGACTTCACGGCTTCCGTCACCAAGCTGCGCGAGGCCGGATGTGACGTGGTCTACATGGGCACGATCGTCTCTGACACGATCATCCCCTACGTGACTGCCCGTTCCATGGGCTGGGACGTCGATTTCGTCGGTTCCATCGCGACCTACACGAGCTACACCGCTGGTGCCAAGGGTGGCGTGACCGAAGGCTACATGGCGATGACCGGTTTCCAGATGGCCTACGGCGACAACCCGGATCCGCTGGTGAGCAACTGGTATAACGCCTACAAGGAGAAGTTCGGCAAGACCCCGGATTTCCCGGCACAGCTCGGCTACATCTTCGCGGACATGACGGTGATTGCGCTGCAGAACGCTGGCAGGGATCTGACAGTCGACGCAATGATCGGCGGCTTCGAGCAGATCAAGGGCTATCGCGACATCTTCGGTGGTCCGGTGCAGAGCTTCGGTCCGGACAAGCGTCAGGGTTCCAACGAATCCTTCCTGTCGCAGGTTCAGAGCGGCCGCTGGGTGCGGATCGGCGAGAACATCGGTTACTGATCCTCAGTCTGACGACTGTTGACGAAATGCAGGGGTCGGCCACAAGGTCGGCCCCTGTTTTCGTTTCGGTTCCATTGCTGGCGGAGCCGGAACAGCTATCGGGGAGGGCATGATGGCCGCGATTGACGAACTGCACGACGAGACACTGGCACGGATTGCCGATGACACACCGGTTGTCATGGTGAACCTGATGAAGTTCCGCAAGACATCGCTGGACGGAGATGGCAGTGGCTGGGACGCCTACGTGCGCTATTCGAAGGGCGTGAACCACCTGATACGGGGCGTCGGCGGCGGCATTGTCTGGACGGGCGACGCGAAGGGCGCATCGTTCGGACCGGCGCAGTTCGGCGACTGGGACTTCATTGCCCTGGTTCGCTACCCGTCGAAGGCGGCGTTCCGCGCGTTCATCACGTCGGCGGATTACGAGGCGCAGAACCACCATCGCCTCAATGGCTGTCTGGAACATGTCATCATTGCCTCCGAACAGGCCTATGGCCGCTTCCGGGAGGAGTGATCCGATGGGCGCCGATGCGATCCGCCACGTTGATGTCCAGGCCAACGGCTTGCGGTTTCACTGCGCCGAGGCCGGGGATCCACTGTCCCCCATGATCCTGTTCCTGCACGGCTTTCCGGAGTTCTGGTACGCCTGGCGGAAGCAACTGGAGACACTGTCGGGCGACTGGCTCTGCGTGGCACCGGACTGCCGGGGTATCAACCTGACGGAGAAGCCCGAGGATCTGGAGAGCTACGAAATCGGCAACCTGGTGGACGATGTCGCGGGCATCATCGCGGCCTACGGGCGGGAGCAGGTGATCCTGGTCGGGCACGACTGGGGCGGCTTCATGGCCTGGGAAGTGGCCATCCGCCGACCCGACCTGATCGACCGTCTGGTCATCATCAACTGCGCCCATCCGGGGATCATGAGCGAGTTGCTGCATCAGCCCGACAGCGAACAGGTGACGCGCAGCCAGTACATGCTGGCCTTCCGCTCCGAACAGGCCGAGACGCTGGTCAGCCGGGACAATTTCGCCGGTCTGCGCACCAATATCCTCGACCCCGGTCTGAAGGCCGGGCACCTGACGGAGGATGATGTGGCTGCCTATCTGGCGCACTGGCAGGTGCCTGGCTCCCTGACCGGAGGGCTGAACTATTACCGCGCCAACAGGTCCGGCCCGCCGAGTGGCGATGATGCGCCGCCGCGCACGGTTGCCGAGACGCAGGTTTCGGTGCCGACAATGGTGCTGTGGGGGGAGGGCGATCCCTATTTCGCGCCGGAGAACCTGGAGCGGATGCAGGAAGCCGGCCCGGACATCACGGTGCACCGGTATCCGGAGAACGATCACTGGATCGCGCATCAGGTCCCGGACGAGATCTCGGCACGTATCGCTCAGTTCGCAGGCAAGGACCTCACCCAGTCAACTACCTGAGCGGCCAGTCGCCGTGTCGGCGTCGGGCTGACAATGTCACCGGCTATGATGTGTTGCAGCGTGTCCTCGGCGTCGGTCACCTGGATCATGGCCTTCGGTGCTCCGCCCCATCGCTGAAATGTTGAATGCACGTGCGGCACGCTGATCACCTGGTCATTCGGGGAGTGGATGAACAGCGCGGGCTGCGTGGTTTCCTCCAGCCTCAGGCGCTTCACGTGATGAACAGCAGCCGCCATCGGCAACAGCGCCTCGGCAGGGTATCCGGTGGTCCAGGCCTGGCTGAATGCAGGGTTATCGCCCTCCCGAACGGGATTGATCTGCCCCATGAACAGCCGCAGCAACTGCCGCGCCCAGGGAATGGTCAGGAAGCGCGTGCCGTTCCGGCGGATCTCGAAGTTCGGCGAGATGAAGATGATCGCGTCCATGTCGTGGCGCATGTCATCGCGCATTGCCGCCCAGGCGGCCAAGGTCGCGCCGGTGGACATGCCGAGCACCAGCACCCGGTCACCCAGCAGCCTGCCCACCTCCAGCGCCTCTGCCATGTCGTCCAGCCAGTCGTCGGCGCTCGGCTCCGCCATTGCTGTTGCCGGGCGACCGTGACCGGCCAGGCGGGTGAAGTACAGATTGGCGTCCAGAGCCTCCGCCACGATATCGGGAAGCGGGCGAAGTTCCTGTTTGCTGGCCGAGAAGCCGTGAATGTTGACCACGGCCCAGGGGCGCCTGTCGCGGGCGGTCGGATCGCGCCAGACGATCTCCCTGGCCAGTCCCGGGCGGATATCGGTGAACCGGGCTTCCCTGCGTGCGAGGGTTTCGACCGGGTCCCGGCCCAGTTCGCCCCGCCGATAGCTGACGCGATCACTTGCGCGCGCCCGTGGGCCGAGCAGGAACAGGGCAATCAGCAGTCCGATGATGATCAGCGCAATGGTCATGTCAGCAGATGTCCCGCATTCTTGTGCCCGGGCATGATCCGATCCGCAGGTCGCGGCGTAGCTTAACAATCATGATCCCACACCGAAATCCATGTTCCTGGTCTGCAGCTGCGATTCTGCTCGTGGTCTTTCTCGTCCTCATGACAGCGGACCGCACCGCCCGTGCGGCGAACACGGACGTTTCCACCTTCGACCCCCTGGTCATGTATGGCTCCGACATCCGGTTCAGTGTCTGGCGCAAGGATCGCCGGATCGGGTCACACACCGTGCAGTTCCGGCGTGATGGTGACCTGGTTGACGTTCAGATCGACTTCCGTGCCCGTGTGAAGTTCCTCGGCATCACGGCCTATCGCTTCGAGTATGCGTCGAGTTCCGCCTGGAATGGAGCCGCACTGCAGTCGCTGAACGCGTCCGTGAACGATGACGGCACGCAGGCGGAGGTTTCCGCCCGGCGCTTCGGCGGGGAAGTGGTGGTCGATGGATCCGGTGGGCTGCGTCGGGTGGCGGGCGCGCTGTTCCCCTCCAACCACTGGCACCCCGGAATCATCGGCGAAACACGGGTGCTCAATACGCTGACCGGGCGTCTGGACAGCGTTTCGATCAATGCCATGGGGCAGGAGCGGGTCGAAACCGCGCATGGATATGTCATGGCGGATCGCTATCTCTACACGGGTGACCTGCACGATGTGGACGTCTGGTACGACGCTGCGGGACGGTGGGTGAAACTGCGGTTCCTGACGAAGGGCGGCGAACTGATCGAGTATCGCTGCGAGAAATGCAGGGCCTCAGATGGATTGGCGGAGCGTACTGAATGAGTGGAATAGTCTGGATAACGGGGGCCAGTTCGGGGATTGGCCGGGCTTCGGCGCTGGAGTTCGCACGGCGCGGCTATCGCGTGGCAGCAACCGCGCGTCGCGAGGAAGAACTGAAGGTGCTGGCGGAAGAGGCAGCGGGGCAGCTCGGCGATATCATGGCCTTCCCCGGTGACATCACCGATGCGGATGGAATCGCGGCAGTTGTTGCACGGATCGAGGATGAGCTTGGCCCCATAGGATCGGCCGTGCTGTGTGCGGGCAGCTATACCCCGACGACGGCCGAGACGTTCACGGCAGAGGCGGTGCGCGCGACGCTGGACCTGAATGTCGTCGGCGCATCGCGCTGTCTCGAGCCGTTGCTGCCACGCATGATCGAACGCGGGGCCGGTCGCATCTTTGTCGTTTCCTCCGTCGCCGGGTATCGCGGACTGCCGCGCGCCGCAAGCTATGGCGCGTCGAAGGCGGCGCTGATCAACATGGCGGAGGCGCTGCATTGCGAACTGAAGCCGCTGGGCGTCCACATGGGCGTGATCAATCCGGGGTTCGTGAAGACCCCGCTGACGGACCGCAACGATCATCCGATGCCCTTTCTGATGCCGGTCGAGCGGGCTGCGGAGCGGCTGGTCGATGGTGTGCTGGGTCGCGGGTTCGAGGTCCGGTTCCCGTTTGTCTTCACGACGATCATGAAACTGGTGAGGTGTCTGCCCTATGCCCTCTACTTCCCCCTCGTCCGCTGGACGACGCGCAGCCGATCCTCTTGAGTACTACATCAGCTTCTTCGAAGGCATGACGCCGACCGACATCGCGCGGGTGCCGGACGTCTATGCGCCCGATGCCCGGTTCAAGGATCCGTTCAGCGATTTCCGCGGCCATGATCATCTGCAGCGCATGTTCACGGCCATGCTGCGCGACGTGCGCGACTATGCCCTGGTGGTCGATGCGCGGTGCCTCGACGGACGGACGGGATGGCTACGCTGGACCATGAGCGGCTACGTCAGCGCGCTGGGCAGGGACAAGTGGACAGTGACCGGAACCAGCGTCGTTGTCTTCGATGCGGACGGTCGCGTGACGGAGCATGTCGACTACTGGGATGCCGCCAGCCAGATGTATGAACGCCTGCCCGTGCTCGGGTGGATCCTGGGCAGGATACGGAGACGCTTCGCGGCCCATTCAGCGGCGGGATAGCCCCGTTCTGTGCGGTCGCTTGACCGCACCTTAGGATATTTCAGCCGTGCAGCACTTGCCTGTTGCCGGGGCAAGGCGTATCTCTCCGCCCACTTCCGCGCCACTCGGGCGCGGCAGAATTCTCTGATCGAAAGGACGAGGGAGATGGGTTATCGCGTCGCCGTCGTCGGTGCCACCGGGAATGTGGGCCGCGAAATGTTGAACATTCTGGAGGAACGCATGTTCCCCGCCGATGAAGTGACGGCTGTTGCCAGCCGCCGTTCTCTCGGTACGGAAGTCACGTTCGGCGACAGGACCCTGAAAACGAAAGCCCTCGATGATTTCGATTTCACGGGCTACGACATGGCGCTGTTTTCCGCCGGTGGCGACATTGCGCGGGAATATGCGCCGAAGGCCGCGGCCCAGGGCTGTGTCGTGATCGACAACAGTTCCGCGTTCCGCATGGATCCGGATGTGCCGCTGGTGGTGCCGGAGGTGAATTCCGACGCCCTGGCCGGATTTTCCAAGCGCAACATCATCGCCAATCCGAACTGCTCCACGGCGCAGCTTGTGGTGGCGCTGAAGCCGATCCATGACCGGGCCCGCATCCGTCGCGTGGTGGTTTCCACCTATCAGTCGACGTCCGGTGCCGGGCGTGAGGGGATGGACGAGCTGTTCAGCCAGACCAAGGGCATCTTCGTCAACCAGGCGGCGGAACCGAGCAAGTTCACCAAGCAGATCGCCTTCAACGTCATTCCGCACATCGATGTGTTCCTGGATGGCGGGGAGACCAAGGAAGAGTGGAAGATGACGGTCGAGACCAAGAAGATCCTCGACCCGAAGATCCGCCTGACCGCGACCTGTGTGCGGGTGCCGACCTTCGTCGGTCATGCGGAGGCGGTGAACCTGGAACTGGAGGAGCCGCTGTCCGCGGACGAAGCGCGCGATCTGCTGCGTGAGGCCCCGGGCTGCATGGTCATCGATAATCCGGCCGAGGAGCAGTATATCACGCCGGTCGAGTGCGTCGGCGACTATGCCACGTTCATCAGCCGCATCCGCGAGGACGCGACCATCGACAATGGCCTGAACCTCTGGGTGGTGTCGGACAACCTGCGCAAGGGTGCGGCACTGAACACGGTCCAGATCGCCGAGACCCTGGGCGCACGCTTCCTGAAGAAGGCCGCCTGACCGGCATCCTCGCCAGCTCTGGCAAGAACATGAAGCCATCCCGACCCTTGATCAGGTCGGGGTGGCTTTTTCCTTTTCGGCGTTGAAGTCCTGAGCCAGAACGAGAAACACCATCCCTCAACGCATTGAGGGATGGTGCTTGTTCGACCTGTGGACAGCGTGCGCGAGCGCCGGCTGTCAGGATGATCAGTCGTCGCGGCGCTTGCGTGACCACCAGCCGCGCTTGGCCGGGGCCTTGGGTGCGGCGTCGGCGACCGGCTCCAGTTCGGGTTCGGGCTCTGCCGCTGGTGCGGCCTCCGGCTCCTCTGCGGATGCGGTGACGACGGGCTCCGGCTCGGCTTCAGCGGCGACCTGGGTCTCAGGCGCAATCTCGACCTCAGCCTCAGCCTCAGCCTCAGCCTCAGTTGCAACCTCGGCTTCAGTCTCGACCTCGGCAGCCTGCTCGGGAACGGCATCATCGTCGGCTGGCTGGTTCTCTTCCTCGGCCTGCGCGGCGGGGGCTTCCGGCGCATCGTCATTCGATGCCTCGGCAACGTCCCCGGACACGGACTGTTCGACCGTGTCGTCACTGCCCGTTTCCGTTTCCTCAGCAGCGTCGGTCTGGCCTGCGTCATCGTCGTCGGCGGCGGCAGTCGCTGCCTCGCTGTTGCCGGTGTCTTCGGGTCCCTGATCCGCCGCCGCATCGGTGGCGGGTTCATCCTCCGGACTGCTCTGCTCGGCGACGATCTCGGCCTGAACCTGGGATGGCGGCACTGCGGCGGCCATCAGGAACGGAGACTGGATACCTTCCTCGTTGACCTCCCCATCGCCCAGCGGTGCGGCATCGCTGCCGCCGTTCTGCTGGTTCGACGACGACTGGTCATCGTCCTTCCGGCCACGCCTGCGCCGACCGCCACGCCGACCGCGACGGCGGCGGTTCCTGCCCTCGCCATCATCATCGTCGTCACCACCGGACGCAGCTTCCTCGGGCTTGCCGCCATCGGCGTCGTCACCCTGCGTTGCTTCCTGTCCGCTGCTGTCGCCATTCGGGTCCTGATCGGAGGAGGCTCCACCGCGCCGGCGACGCCTGCGACGGCTGCGCGGACGGCCACCATCGTCATCCGAACTCCGCTGCTCGGCCTCGTCTTCATCATCGTCGCTGCGGGCGTTCGTCTGGTCCGCCTCGTCCTCGTCATCATCGTGTTCGATCGCCGGTGCGGTGGTCTCCCGCTGCGGACGTTCGATCTCCTCACTGATCTCGGAGGCGGCGATGCGCTCGATCCGGTGATCCGGGGACACAAGGGTCATATCGGCGGCGATCTCCACCGCGAAGCCGTAGCGTTCCTCGATCTCCGCCAGGGCGCGACGCTTGTGGTTCACGATGTAGATCGCGACATCTGCCGGCATGTGGATGCGGATACCGGCGGAACGCTCGCGAATGCCCTCTTCCTCGATGGAGCGCAGCAGGTGCAGCGCCGTCGAGTCGATGGAACGGACAACGCCGAGGCCATGGCAGTGGGCGCAGGGCATCATGTTGACGTCCTGCACGCCGGGACGCAGGCGCTGGCGCGACATTTCCAGCAGACCGAAATGGCTGATCCGCCCGATCTGGATACGGGCACGGTCCACGCGCAGGCAGTCCTTCAGCTTGCGCTCGACGGACCGGTTGTTGCGCGACTCGTCCATGTCGATGAAGTCGATGACCACCAGGCCTGCCAGATCGCGCAGCCGCAACTGGCGCGCCACTTCTTCAGCCGCCTCCAGGTTGGTCTTGGTCGCCGTTTCCTCGATGGACCGCCCCTTGGTGGACTTGCCCGAGTTCACGTCGATGGCGACCAGTGCCTCCGTCGAGTTGATGACGATATAGCCACCCGACGGCAGCGTGACCTCGTTGCCGTACATGCTGTCGAGCTGCTGCTCCACCTGGTAGCGATGGAACAGCGGGATGCGGTCGCGATAGGGCTGAACCTTCTTCGCATGCGACGGCATGATCCGCTTCATGAAGTCCTTGGCGACGCGATACCCGTCCTCGCCTTCCACCAGAACCTCGTCGATGTCCTTGGAATAGAAGTCGCGGATCGCGCGGGTGATCAGCGATGCTTCCTCATAGACTAGGGTTGGGGCGGTGGACCGCAGCGTCAGGTCGCGGATGTCGTCCCAGAGCCGCAGCAGGAACTCGAAGTCACGCTTGATCTCGGACTTGGTGCGCTTGGCGCCCGCGGTGCGGACGATGACGCCCGTGCCCTCCGGCACCTCCAGTTCCTTGACGGCAGACTTCAGCTTCTTGCGGTCGGCGACATTGGCGATCTTGCGGCTGATGCCGCCGCCACGCGCCGTGTTCGGCATCAGCACGCAGTAGCGACCGGCCAGAGACAGATAGGTGGTCAGGGCCGCGCCCTTGTTGCCACGTTCTTCCTTGACGGCCTGCACCAGCAGGATCTGGCGGCGCTTGATGACTTCCTGGATCTTGTAGGGACGGCTGTGCTGTGACGGACGGCGCGGGGCGATGTCCTCCTCCAGCTCGTCACCACCCACATCCTCGACGCCCAGATCGGAATCCTCGTCGGAGGTCGGGCCGCTGCTGCGTCGACGGCCACGGCCACGGCCGCGTCCACGCCGGTTGCGGCCATTGCCGGACGACTTGCTGTCGTCGTCACCGTCCTCGGAGGACTGATCGTCCTCGCCTTCACCTTCTTCCTCGATCTCGGCCTCTTCGGCCTCCGCCACGCGGGCGACCTCGCGTTGCTGCTCGGCGATCAGTGCCTCGCGATCCGCGACCGGGATCTGGTAGTAGTCGGGGTGGATTTCGTTGAAGGCCAGAAAGCCGTGGCGGTTGCCGCCGAATTCGACGAAGGCAGCCTGCAGGGAAGGCTCCACACGGGTGACCTTCGCCAGATAGATATTGCCCTTCAGGGGTTTGCGGCTGTCGACCTCGAAATCAAATTCATCAAGGCGATTGCCCTTCACGATCACAACCCGGGTTTCCTCCGGATGTGCCGCGTCGACCAGCATACGAGTGGCCATTAGCCATATCTCCGGGATGGCAGCGGTACCGGCGAGTCAGCGATACTGGGCCATCCATATGTTATGTCAGGATCTGCAAGGTCGGGCCCAGACATCGAACGGCGCCGAAAGAGGTTGAACCCCTCCGGCTCGCCATGATGCGGTCCGTCAGTCCCCGCTGCCGTCACCCAACGGGTGCGGACAGATCCCGAGTTTCAATAATCTCTCCAGATGCCCTGGGCGGCGGTCATCATTTCGGTGACCGGATGGGCTGGGACGATCTGGTTACCGGGTCCCGTGTCACCCCCTGACCGTCCTGTCGTCCGGGCGGTCGATTGAACAAGGGAGTGGCCAGAGATACTGACCCGGATTACCTTTCGTCGGAGCTCATCCCTACCGCGCCGCAGGGCCGGTCGGAACCGGACAACACGGCGGCACTGGAAACTCGCATGGCGACACTAGCAAATTGCAGCATGTTGCAGCAAGCATTGTGCGCTACCTTACGGAAAGAACCTGAATGGTGCGCCGCAACCCCTGTCGCAAGGCCCCCTTGGCACTGATGAAGATGGGACGAAACGTGAGCGGAAGCGGCCCTCGGCGCCGGTTTTCCGGGTATCCGTGGCTCTGGCTCGCCATGCTGTTCGTGCTGCTGCTGGCTCCGCTTTCCGAAACCCGTGCCACGGCAATCACGGCGATTCGCACCGGGGAGAACGCGGCGACCACGCGTGTCGTCCTGGATCTGAGTGCAAAGCCGGAGTGGAATCTGTTCCTGCTGGAGGATCCGTTCCGGATCGTCGTCGACCTGGCCGACACGGACTGGGCGCTGGAGGGACGGCCCGATCCGCCTCGTGGCCTGATCCGCGACCTGCGCTTCGGACAGTTCCGGGCCAATACCGGTCGGCTGGTGATGGACGCGGACCAGCCTGTGGTTGCACACCGGGTCTTTGCCCTGCCGCCACAGGCCGGGCAGCAATGGCGGCTGGTCATCGACCTGCGGGCCGCTGACGGCGCGGCCTTTGCCGCCGCGAAGCAGGAGAGTGCCGCCGCCAAGCCGGTGGCCGAAAAGCAGGACGTCGCCTTCTGGCCCAGCGGGGTGCCGCCGCTGCCGCCAAGACGGCCCGGTGCAGGGCGTGTGGTGGTCATTGATCCGGGGCACGGGGGCGTTGATCCGGGTGCGATCGGTGCTGGCGGTACGCGGGAGAAGGATATTGTCCTGAGTGTCGGCCTGGCCCTGCGCGAGGCTCTGCGTGCCCGTGGCAACTACCGCATCGTGATGACGCGCGACGGTGACAGGTTCGTGCGTCTGGGGGATCGGGTGCGGATTGCGCGTCGGGCCAACGCGGACCTGTTCGTGTCGCTGCACGCCGATGCAGCCGCCGGCCGGACGGCACGCGGGGCAGGGGTCTACACGCTTTCCGAGAAATCCTCCGACAGGGAAGCGGCGGCGCTGGCACGACGGGAGAATCGTTCCGACATCATCGCCGGTGTGGACCTGAGTGATGAGGCGGACGATGTCACTTCCATCCTGATCGACCTGGCGCAGCGCGAGACCATGAACCAGTCGGCGACCTTGGCCCAGACCGTCGTCGTCGAACTCGGGCAACGCGTCACCATGCGCTCCAACCCGCATCGCTTCGCCGGTTTCAGGGTGCTGAAGGCACCCGACGTGCCCTCCGTGCTCGTGGAGATCGGGTTCCTGACCAACCGGCAGGAGGAGGCGCAACTGAAATCGTCCCGCACGCGCCAGCGGATCGCAGATGGTCTGGCAGATGCCATCGACGCCTATTTCAGGCGCTAGGCTTCCTCATGTTTCAGCGGTAGTTCCATTCGCGCGGCTCGTCGCGGCCTGATTGCCTTCGCAGGGCCATGATTCTGGCCTAGGCTTTGCTATATCAACCGGATGAAACATCAATCAGGTACCGGACCAAGCTGAGTTCATGCGTATTGTTTGGAAGATATTTCTCTGGCTGACAGCGCTGGGTGTGCTTGGGGCGCTGGCGGCGACAGGTTTCGTTGCCTATGCCTTCTGGCACTTCGGTCGGGAATTGCCGGAGCATGAGAAGCTGGCCGAATATGCGCCTGCCGTCGTCACCCGTGTACACGCCGGTGACGGGCAGTTGCTGGCTGAATATGCGCGTGAACGCAGGCTTTTCGTGCCGATCCAGTCCACGCCACGCCGTGTCATCAATGCCTTTCTGGCGGCGGAGGACGGCGATTTCTACAACCATATCGGCATTGATTTTCGTGCCGTGGCCCGGGCCGTCGTGCAGAACCTGCGCAATCTGGGTACAGGGCGCCGTCCGGTCGGTGCCTCCACGATCACGCAGCAGGTGGCCAAGAACTTCCTGCTGACGAACGAGGTTTCCTACGAGCGCAAGATCAAGGAAGCGATCCTGGCGTTGCGGATCGAGAAAGCCTTCGACAAGAACCACATTCTGGAACTCTATCTGAACGAGATCTATCTGGGGCA
>BQJF01000022.1 GCA_021604565.1 Minwuia thermotolerans
CTACGAAGCTGCCCCAACCAACACCCGGGATGCGATCGCTATTAGTGTTCAATCCAACGACGGCAAACGCGCATGGCCTTTATTTATAAGACGTTCCGGGGGGCGGCTTGAGATTGCCTTTCACTATCTCAAGTCGCGACCGGCCCTGGCGGACGTCAATGTCCGCCAAGGCTATCTAGATGAAATCCAAGCGATTCACGGGATCCAGACGACGACATCAAACCCTTCAGGAGTTCCGGCTATTTCATTGGACCAGATGTCTGAGCCAGGCGTGTTGCAGAGTTTTCTCGCTGTGGCGCACCGCATGAGCGAGGCCGCAAAACTGGCGGGGTGAGTGCAAGTCCTTCAGTTGTGGCAGTTTGCCGGAAGAGGGAGATGTCGGCTCGGCATTGTCAGAGCAAATTCTGCATAGATTCAAACCTGTTTACCGCGCCCACATCAGATTTGCTCTGACAATGCCATCGACTTGGTTGGTCGATGTCCGGTTGAGCTGCTCCGGCGCGCGAGAGATCAGCGCTGAGGTATAGCCGCGGGATCCGAGAAACGGGCGCAGCCTGGCCTCCTTGATGTTTTGGTTCGGGCGGTCACTGCTTATCGTCAAATGGTCCTCAAGTTGCCGCGGGTTGCGGCGCCCAAATCCAGCCTTCCGAAACCGGCGTCTCATTGGTCGGTGGCTCAAGGTGCTCTTGATTCAAATGGAAATCACGTGCGACGCGGGCGCAGATCTCTGCATCCTGTATATCTGACTCACGACCCGTTTTCGGGCCCTCTTCTGATCGCTGCCCCAGTCGGGCGCGACATAAAGCGGGATAAGTTTCGATCATTGTTAGGCAAACGCCATCAGTCCAGACACCCAGCGATATACGGTGCGGAGCGAAGCGGGATACGACATGCATGGCCTTTGTCGCCTGGCTGCCTATCATGTCCTTGATGGCCGACAAGGGGGTGATCCCCTCTGCCACCAGACGCCGTTCAGTTTGGCGGAAAAGGTAGGGATTTGCTGCAGATTGGTTGATCTCATTGATCGTATTGCCATCTGCAATCAGTTGGGCAAATGCGTCCGGAAAGCCTAGCGGCGCATCAATCGCAAGCGTGGCATGTCGGGGTCTGTCTGTATGAGTAAGCGTGCATAGCGTGCTGATTGAGGCCAGAAAGCTGGCAGGCGAATTCGAGCTGTTGATTGTATTGCGCAGATTGCCGCGCCAAGGCTGGCCCATGGCTTGCCTGTTTCCATCCACTACGAAGAGGGCATCGCGGCTGTTCGGGTTCCTATCGCAGTTCCAGCCGCCGACATCCCAGCCAATGAACAGATGTTCGCGCGGTACTGTAGCCTCACTCATACCAACCAGACCTGACCCGTCGGCATAGTCTGCATCATACCTTGCTTGATCGCGCGGGCCTCAACGGCTTCGGCCGCTAACCTGCTCCCCTTTGACTCCGCGTTCATAAGTTGGCGCTGCTCACGTTCGACCGTAACCACAAGTGAATTCACGACAAGGTTGCTCCCAGGATATCGGTCTGTTGTAGCACATATCGGTCACGCCTTCCCCCATCCCCTGGCCCGGTACTTCCTTTCCAGGTCATCGGGGAGCACTGCCCGTATCTTCTCCATCGAAGCCCGGTTCTGCTCGAGAAACCCCTCGAAGGTTTCCCGCGTAGTCTTGCCCATTCGGGTCTCGGAGACGTAGGTCTCCATCTCTGCGATGTCCTCGCGGAGTGTCTGCTTCGCCAGCAGCAGCCGTTCCCAGCGATCCTTCTCTTCCTTCGTCAACGGACCGACATAGCGGACTTCGCCGGTGTTCATGTTGATCAGGACATCGTCCGGATGCGGCAGCGGCTCCGTATCAACGATGCCATGGCGCTCGCGGTACTCAAGCTCCTGTTCCCATCCCGACTTGTACTGGATGGCGATCTGCAGGAACTCCTCCTGCCGCTCCCTGCGGAACCGCTCCGTCTGCGACAGCATCTCCGTGAACAGCTTCTGCGCCCGGTTGTTGCCCTTCGCCGCATTCACCGCCAGCGTCCGCACCACCGCCTGCGCCATCGGCACATCCACCTGTCGCTCCCCGTCCCGCACAGTGATCGTCCTGTAGGCTTCCTCGAGCACGATCTCCTGCAGCCACTCCTGGTTCACCTCGGGCTTGTGGTTCTTCGCGCCCTTCGGACGCCCCCGCGGATTGCCTGACCGGCCTGCCTTGAACCGGCTGTGCTTCGGCGGCTTGCCATAGCCGACCTCGTAGTCCCCGCTGGACGGCGACCGCAGAGCAGGCAGCCCTGACTTGCCGGGACCGATTCCGGTCGCCTTCCCGGTCCTCGAGTTATTCTCCGCCATCAGGCCGCCTCCGCACAGGGCAGTCCGCAGACCAGCTGTACCGCCTCGTCCTTCGCATACGTCTCCCAGCGCCGGATGATCCGGTCGCAATAGACCGGGTCGAGCTCACAGACAAAACCCCGCCGACCCGTCTTGTGGGCTGCGACCAGGGTGGAGCCGGAGCCGCCGAAGAGGTCGAGCACGATGTCGCCACGGTGCGAGACATCCCGGATCGCGTCCGCGATCATCTGCACCGGCTTCACCGTCGGGTGCAGCGCCAGTTCCTCCATCCGCCCTGCCTTCATCGTGTTGACGCCCCGGTACTCCCAGACGTTGGTCCGGTAGCGACCGTGCTGGCCCAACTGAAACGCGTTCACGTGGGGGGCCGTGCCAAGCTTGAAGACGAACACCAGCTCATGCCGGGAACGGTAGAAGGTGCCCATGCCGCCATTGTCCTTGGCCCAGACCACCAGGTTCTTGAGTTCGTCGAACACTGCATGCCCCGCTTGCAGCATCTCCGCCATGTGCCGCCAGTCCATGCAGATGTAATGGATCGAGCCATCCATCGCGTGAGCCGCCATGTTGCGGAAAGCGGTCTGCAGGAAGGAGACGAACTCCGAGAAGGTCATCTCCCCCGACGCCATGGCGAACTCCGGGTGCTTCACCTTGCCGAGACCGCTGACATGGCCATTGATGGCCACGTTGTAGGGCGGGTCGGTGAAGACCATCCGGGCCTGCGCGCCATCCATCAGCTGATCGACCACCGCCGGTACCAGGGCATTGCCGCAGATCAGCCGGTGCGGACCCAGCTGCCAGACATCGCCCTCCCGGCAGGTGGGATCACCCTCCGCCAGCGGCGGCAGGAACTCGGCTTCAGGCTCTCCGTCTTCCTGCGGCTCCAGCCCGTCCACCAGGCTGTCGATCTCGGGGATGGAGAACCCAGTCACGCCCACATCGAAGTCCAGGTGCTGCAGGTCCGCCAGTTCCCCCAGTTCCTTCGCCAGCAGGTCCTCGTCCCAGCCGGCGTTCAGCGCCAGCTTGTTGTCCGCCAGCACGTAGGCCCGCTTCTGGGCCTCGCTCATGTGCTCGATACGGACACAGGGCACCGTCGCCAGCCCCAGCAGCTTCGCTGCCTCCACCCGGCCGTGCCCGGCCAGGATGCTGCCCGCCTCATCCACGAGCACCGGGTTGGTGAAGCCGAAGGTCTCGATGCTGTCGGCGATCTGGCGTACCTGGTTCCTGGAGTGTGTCCGGGCATTGCGCTTCCAGGGACGGAGGGAAGCCAGGGGGCGGTGTTCGATGGCGAGGTCGTGCATAGGTGGGGCCTCCTTCTGATGGCCACTGAACCGAAACGTATATATGTACTTTACGATACGATTCGACAACCCCTGTGGCATCATTCCGTATGATCAGGTAAACGATGGGGTTCCAACCGGAGGACACGACTGATGAGCTTTGCCCTGCGTATCGCCGAACTGCGTCGACAGAAGGGTGAGTCCCTGAACGATGTTGCCGCCGCCGTCGGGGTCTCCAAGGCGCATATCTGGCAATTGGAGCGCGGCACCACGAGCAACCCATCAATGGCACTGGTCACACGCCTGGCGAACCACTTTGGTGTGACGGTTGCCTCTCTTGCCGGTGAAGACCTGGAGGCTCCGGATGCCGACCAGGACATCGCCCGCATGTTCCGTCAGGCCCAAGAACTCGATGAACGCGACCGGCAGGTCATCGACGAGATGATCCAGTCGTTTCGCAAGCGGCAAGCCACGGCAGCTGATGGTGACTGACGGCGGCGATGACAGTCTCGCAGCTTCCGGGCTGCATCGGATGGAGCTTGATGAGGCCGGGGCAAACCCGGAGCGGATTGCTGCTGCCATCCACAATGCTATCGGCGACTGCCCCGGCCCGGTCCCTGTCCAGGACATTGCCCGGACACTCGACATCTTCGATATCCGGGAGCAGAACCTGCACGGACTTGAAGGTGCACTCGTCACTTCGCCCGAGCGTCCCGATGGGCTGATCCTGGTCAACCGCCGATCCTCCAGGCCAAGGCGGCGCTTCACGATCGCCCATGAGTTGGGGCACTTCCTGATGGTGCATCATGTCATGGTGGAGGCGACGGGCTTCCGCTGCCGCAACCGGGACATGGGTGCAGCATCACCCGGACCGAAGACCAGCTCAGAGGACCGCCATCTCCGCCAGGAAGCCGAGGCCAATCGCTTTGCCATTGAACTGTTGGCACCACGTCCTCGCCTGCGCCCGCTACTGAATCGACTGCCCGACCTGGCCCGTGTACTGGAGATCTCGAAGACCTTCGCCATCAGCAAGGAGGCAGCGGCAAGGCGTTACGTCGAACTGCACCATGCATCCCTCGCAGTCTTGTTTCTTCACCGCGGCAAGGTCGTCTACCTGCATAAGGGCAACGACTTCCCCTGGCTGGCGATCGGCAAGGGGCAAACTCTGCCTGGACACGCCGAGACAAGGCCGGGGCTGTCCGACATCTATGACGCGGACCCTACCGACTGGCTTGATCGGGCCGGTCCCCTTGGCCTGCAAGTCCAGGTCCTGGGCCAGGAAGGCGATCGCGCCATCGTGCTCCTACATGCAGATACGCTCGCTGACCCGGATGACGATCCGGAGATAGACGATACCTTCGATCGCTTCACTCAGGGCCGCCGTTGATACCGGCCACAGAGCAAGAAAACGTCGCCGCAAGTTCGCCCCGCGTGGTGTCCCCAGCGTCGCCCAGGACCAGGCCGAGCCTTCCCTGAAAGCCGATCAATGGTTCCCAGAAACTTGGTCAATGTTCCCTGATGCGATCCAGCAATTTCCCTGTTCCTCCGAACAGGGAAATCAGTCTCCAAACCCGCGGGAACGCTGGGCTGTAGGCCAGCCAAACTGGCTGATCATGCCCGGAATCAGCAATTTTCCCTGTAAATTCCCTGTAAATCGGGCGATGGATGCAAGAGAGGGGTTCGGTGGAGACTGCGGACACCACCATCCCTTCTCCCGCGAACCCCATGACTCTTCTTCCGTGTCGGGCGCTTCCCTGCCCGTCTGGCACCTGTTCACTGTCATGTTCGAATGACAGGTCGCTCGAACGAGCACATGGCGCGGCACGAAACCACGACGGGTCTCGCCTTTACTCAGCCCCCTTCGCAAGCTGCCCCAGGATGGTCGTGTAGTTCTCCACCCCCTGCGCACCCGTGACCAGGTGCTTGCGGTCGAGGACGACGGAGGGAACGCCGCGAATTCCTTGCTGGACCCAGAAGCCCTCGATCTGGCGGACTTCAGATGCGAAGCGCTGATCGGCCAGGACCGCCAGCGCCTCGACCCGGTCGAGGCCGATCTCTCCCGCCACGTCAGCCAGCACGGTGTCGTCGGAAAGGTTCCGGCGGTCGGTGAAATGGGCGGTGAACAGGGCCAGTTTCAGGTCGTGCTTGCGGCCCTGGGTGTCGGCCCAGTGCAGCAACTGATGGGCATTGAACGTGTTGTGCATCCGCATGTCGTCGGTGTAGCGGAAGTCGAAGCCGAGATCCGCGCCGAGAGCGGTCATCTGCTTGCGGCTCTTGTCGGACTGTTCAGGCGTCGAGCCATATTTCTCGGCGATGTGCTCGCGGACGTTCTGCCCCTCCGCGGGCATGTCGGGGTTCAGTTCGAACGGATGCCAGTGGATGTCATGCGCGGTGCCCGTGGCATCCAGCGCCTCGGCCAACTGGCGGTAGCCGATGATGCACCAGGGACACATCACGTCGGACACGATATCGATGCGAAGTGGCTGGGTCATTGGTGGTCCTCTCGATCATGTTCGCGGGTGCCAATATTGCCGTGCATCGGCAATCCACACCCCCGACGATAGCCCATGCCGGCGATGGTGCGAAAGATCGCTACCAACCCCGGTCGCGTGACCGGTCCGCGCCGGATACCCAAGGTTCAGACGATCCGTTTTCTGTGGGCAAAGCAGTTCGGTCGTGAGTTCGCATGTTCCACTGATTTCGGCCCCGACTTCTTTCAGGATGCGCCTTCCAAGCTGGGGGGATAGTCTCCGACGACGGGATCGAGGGAGAGAGACACATGATTGATGACCCGCCGCTGATAAAGCTGAAACGTAACCCGCCACGCCCGACCAATGCGCAGATCGAAGCGTTTCGCGGTGTACCGACCGGCTTTGTGGTCGATGCCATGGATGGTCGGGGCGCGCTTTCCTTCACCATCAAGCCGGTCGATCCGGAAGCAAGCAGCTTCTGCGGTGTGGCCGTGACCTGCCACGCCGGGCCAGCCGACAATCTCGCCGTACTTGCGGCGCTACCGCAGGCTGGTCCTGACGATGTGATCGTGGCGGCAACGGACGCATTCCTGGAGACCGCGGTTATCGGCGATCTGGTGCTGCACATGGCAAGGAACCGGGGTGCCGTTGCATTCGTAACCGATGGTGCCGTGCGGGACACACCGGGCATCATTGACGTCGGACTGGCCTGCTTCTGCGCCGCGGTGACCCCCAATTCACCGGCGAAGAACGGCCCTGGCACAGTCAATCTGCCCATCAACCTGGGCGGTGTTCAGGTGAATGCGGGCGATCTTCTGATCGGCGATGTGGACGGTGTCGTTGTAGTTCCCTTCGACAGGATCGACGCGGTCATCGCCCGGCTTGTGGACATCCAGGCCAAGGAAGACGCGCTCATGGCGGCAGTTGAAGGTGGTCTCGGCGTGCCGGGACACATCGACGACCTGTACGCGAGCGGACGTGTCGAGATCATCGACTGAGGTTGACGCATATCAGACTGCGGGGGAGAGCCGTGTGAGCAAGATCAGAGAAGATGGTGATCGCGTATTCGTGCCGGTCGAGGTCATGCATTCACTTGGTGCAGCGATTTTCGAAGCGGCAGGCAGTGAACCTGTCGAGGCCCGGACAATCGTCACCAGACTGGCTGGCGCGAACCTTCGCGGCCATGACAGTCACGGCGTGATCCGCATCCCGCGTTATGTCCAGTGGGCCAGGGAAGGCATTCAGGTGCCGAACCAGAAACTGCGTGTTCTGTCAGACCAGCCGGGCATTGCGATCGTCGACGGACAATATGGCTTCGGTCAGACCATCGGTGAACAGGCCGTCGATATCGGCATCGAGAAGGCGCGGTCGCAGGGTGTAGCAATGGTCGCGCTGCGCAATTCCGGACACATCGGCCGGATCGGCGACTGGGCCGAACGTGCGGCTGACGCAGGACTGGTCTCGGTTCACATGGTGAATGTGCGGGGTTCGCTGCTGGTTGCGCCGTTTGGTGGTGTGAGTCGTCGCAGCAGCACCAATCCGTTCTGCATTGGAGCGCCCATCGAGGGCAGTGAGCATATCGTGCTGGATTTCGCGACTTCGCTGGTTGCCGAAGGAAAGGCACTCGTGGCGCTGAAGGGCGGGAAGCCGCTGCCGCCGGGCGCGCTCGTGGACGGCGACGGCACCATCACCTCGGATCCGCGCCCGCTCTACGGCGCCACCGGGGACAGCATCTATCCGGATCCGTCGCAGGGACCGGGCGCATTGCGGGCCTTCGGCGATCACAAGGGCTTCGGCATGAATTTCATGATGGAAGTCATGGCCGGTGCGCTGACCGGGTCGGGGACCGCCGGCAAGCTGGATGAACCGGAACGACGCCGGTTCTGCAACGGCATGCTGTCATTCTACATAGACCTGAAGGCAATGGACGGCACGCCGCGGGAAATGGGCGACAGTTTCGCAGCAGAAGTTCTGGACTACCTGGCTTTCGTGAAATCCGCCGTACCGACCACGCCCGGCGGAGAAGTTCTGGTTCCGGGTGAACCGGAACGGCGACTGATGGCCGAACGTCTCGCCAGCGGCCTGCCGCTGGCGCGTCAGGCTTGGGACGACATCGTCGAGACCGCACGCACTTCAGGCATCGACCCGGATGCTCACATCACCTGAGCTGGGTCAGTGCCAAGATGAATGACGCCTGAAAGACAACAGGCAGTCGCTCCGACAAGTGCGTGCATGGCAGCCGAGCGACCGGTCGGCTTCCAGAGCGCGCGATTCCTGCGCATCATCCGAGGAGGAGCAACGCAAGCGGGTCTGCATATCGATTGACGGGGGACGGTCGTGACGTCTGCGACGGGGACGGGGCAGAAGCTGTTCTATGGATGGATCGTGGTCGGCGCCAGCTTCGTCGGCACCTTCTTCGCCTTCGGCATTGCCTATTCCTTCGGTCCGTTCTTCCCTGCAATCGAGAATGCCTTTCAGGCCAGCCGGTCCGACGTCGCCCTGGTTTCGGCCATCGCCGGGGGGTTGCTGTTCAGCCTGGGCGCGGTGAGCGGCCCCCTGGCAGATCGCGTCGGCCCAGCAGTGGTCGCGGCAACCGGCATGGTCTTTCTTGCCACCGGACTGATCGTGGCCGCGCAGGCGACTACGCTATGGCAGATCTACATCGCCTACGGTCTCGGCGTCGGTGTCGGTGCAGGCTGCATCTACGTGCCTGTGATCAGCGCGCTGCAGCGCTGGTTTGTGCGCCGTCGCGGCCTTGCTTCCGGCCTGGCTGTCATGGGCATCGGTGTGGGTACACTGGTGACCCCACCAACCGCCAACTGGCTCATTCAGGATTACGGCTGGCGCGATGCCATGACCTATATGGGGATTGGCGTCGGCGTCATCGGCATATTCTGCATGCTGATGTTGCGACACTCCCCCGAGAGGTACGGGCTCAACCCTGATGGTGGCGCACCCCCTTCGCCGGAAGCGCCGGTCGGGCCAGCCTCGACACTGCGCGAGGCAATCAGGACGCCGGAGTTCTGGCTGCTCAGTGGTGCGGGTCTCTGCATCTCGTTCTCGCTCTTCGTACCTCTCGTCCACATGGTGCCCTATGTACTCGACCATGGCATGACAGAGGGCACGGGTGCCTGGCTGGTCAGCCTGATCGGCGTATCCAGCATCGGGGGACGGTTCCTTGTCGGCGTGGTCGCCGACCGGCTTGGCCGCCTGCGCACGCTGACAGGCGTCTATCTCGGTCTCGCCGTGATGATGGCCTTCTGGCACCTCGCACATGACGTATGGACGCTCGGCTTCTTCGCCGTGATCTTCGGCACGCTCTACGGCGGCTTCGCGCCACTCATGCCTGCGCTCCTGGCGGACATCTTCGGGGTCCGGCATCTGGGCGGCATTCTTGGCGTCAACTATTCCGCCGCTGGGCTGGGCGTGCTTGGCGGACCGACGCTGGCCGGGCTGATCTTTGACATGACTGGAGGATATGGTCCGGCGATTGCCTTCGCCGTTGTGAGCCTGCTCCTCGGCGCCGCCTCCCTGATCGCGATCGGCGCGCGCACCCGGACAGCAGGAGTGAACGGACACCAGCCGGATTGCGAGCGCTGACATATCGAGGTGCCGGTGAGCGCAACGCAGGGCAGATCCTGTTCTCTCCCGCTCGCGCCCGTCGTGCGGGACCGCTAGTATCCCGCGCGGGGAGAAATCGCGTTCGGGGAGATATGGAATGCGCGAGAAGACGATCACCGGCTACTGCAATCCATTCTCGGCGACGCCGGGCGAGACTGTCGGTTTCATGGTCTCGACATATGCGCCGGGCGACTACGAGGCCGAACTGGTAAGGGTTCGCGCCGGCGACGATTTCAGCGATGAAAGCACAGGCGTGATCGAGGATGTGATCCCGGCGGATTTCGCGGGCCGCTACCCGGGCCGACATCAGCCGCTCCGGCCCGGCTCGTATGGCGTGATCGGGGACGGCGACCGCATTGGCGCGCTCGGTGCCCTGACCGTCGCCGCCTGGATCTGGCCGACGCTGCCCGGTGGCCGGACGCAGACGATCATGGGATGCTGGGACACCGACCGGCAAGCGGGATTCCGCCTGCTGATCGACGCCGACGGCTCGCTGGCGCTGGAGATCGGCGACGGCAAGGGCGGCACGGCAATCGCTACCACCGGATCGCCTCTGGTCCAGCGTCAGTGGTACCGCGTGTCCGCCAGCTACGACGCGAATACCGGTGAGGCCCGTTTGAGCCAGCAGCCCGACGGCCTGTCGCCGGGCCAGAGCGTGGCCACCGGCGCTGCCGAGACGCAGGCAACGCTAGAGCAAGGTCTGCAGCCGGAACCGGACGGGTCCCCGGTCATGTTCGCAGCCAGCACCGGCGCCGAGGGTCCGACTGATCACTACAACGGCAAGATCGACCGGCCACGCATTGCCGCGCGCGCGCTTGATCCGGCGGGTGTGGCACAGTTGATGGCCGCCGACCCAGACGGATCGCTGGGCCGCGACCTGATCGGCTGCTGGGATTTCAGCCGTGACATGGTCACGGATCGTGTCACCGATCTCGGACCAGCGGGACGACATGGAAAGCTGGTCAACCTGCCGGCACGAGCGTCAATCGGGTTCAACTGGACGGGCGAAGCCCATGACTGGCGCGAGAAGCCCGAGCATTATGGCGCCGTGCACTTTCACGACGACGACCTCTACGATGCGGGTTGGGAGCAGGATTTCACCTTCACCGTGCAGGCGGACTTGCCAAGCGGGCTCTACGCGGTCCGTCTGCGCCATGGCGACGATGTCGATCGCATTCCTTTCGTCGTCCGCCCGCCACTGGGCCAGGCAACAGCGCCAGCGGTGTTCCTGATGCCGACGGCCTCCTACATTGCCTATGCCAACTACCGGCAGCGCCTGAGGGCCAACCCGCTGTTCGGCGACGGGCAGCCGATGTGCGTCAACGATGCCTTCCTGGGCGCGCATCCGGAACTGGGCGGTTCGACCTACGATCTCCACAACGACCGCTCCGGCGTGCAGTATTCTTCCAGGCTCAGGCCTGTGACCAACATGAAGCCCGGCGACAACTGCACCTGGGGAATGCCGGCGGACTGCAACATCCTCGCCTGGCTCGACCATGTCGGCGAGCCCTTCGACATCATCACCGACGAAGATCTGCACCAGCATGGCGCAGCCCTGCTGGCACCCTACCGCTGCGTGATCACAGGCTCGCATCCGGAATACCACTCGACCGCCATGCTGGACGCACTGGAGACCTTCACCGGCCAGGGCGGGCGACTGATGTACATGGGAGGTAACGGCTTCTACTGGCGCGTTGCCTTCCGCGACGATCTGCCGGGCGTACTGGAAGTGCGCCGCGCCGAGGACGGAACCCGCGCATGGATCGCCGAACCCGGCGAGTACTATCACGCCTTCAACGGCGAATATGGCGGCCTGTGGCGTCGGCAGGGAAGACCGCCGAACCGGCTTGTCGGCGTCGGCTTTGCCGCCCAGGGCTTCGAGCGGAGCACCTATTTCCGCCGCCGACCGGAAGCCGACGATCCGCGCGCCGCCTTCATCATGGAAGGCGTCCCCGACGAGATCATCGGCGATTTCGGCACGGTGGGTGGTGGCGCGGCAGGAGAGGAGATCGATCGTCACGACGTCCGCATCGGCTCGCCGCGGCATGCCCTTGTGGTCGCGACATCGGAGGACCACGGCAAGCAGATGCTCCGCACCAAGGAGGAGTTCCTGTCGACCATTCCATGGTTCGAGGATCCCAAGGTGCGCGCCGATCTTACCTTCTTCGAATGCCCCAACGGTGGCGCGGTGTTCTCTACCGGATCGATAAGCTGGGCCGGCAGCCTGGGCCATGAAGACTGGAACAACAACGTGGCCCGGATCACGACGAACGTGCTCCGCCGCTTGATCGATCCGCAGCCCTTCGAACTGCCCGACGAGACCACCAGAGGAGGCCACTGATGAGTGAGCGCAGCGCTTTCCGGTTCGCCCATCCGTTCCGCGTCCGCTATGCCGAGATTGACGGTCAGGGCATCGTCTTCAACGCCCACTACCTCACTTACTACGACACCGCGATCACAGAGTATCTGCGCCATCTGGGCTTTGACTACGAAGCCGAGGTCAAACAGACCGGCGACGATTTCCACCTCGTCAAGTCGACCGTGGAGTACTTGGCGCCGATCCGGTTCGACGAGGAATTCGAGGTTGGCGTCCGCGTGCCGCGGATCGGCCGGTCATCGCTGATCTTCGAACTCGGAATCTTCGGCAAGGGCGAGACCCGGCCCCGCGCCACGGGCGAGAACATCTGGGTCAACACGAACCAGACAACCCACAGGCCGGTGCCGGTTCCAGACCAACTTGTCGAACTGATCCGCGGTCTGGAAGATGAGGCGCTGGAACTGGCACGACCGGGATAAGGGCTGGCGGTTCCAGCGCCCTCTCCCGCGAGCAAGGAACTACGGCGGACTCGCAGCGCGGGCCGACCTGCGGTCGTGGGGTTCTGCCTGTTTGCCCGCTACTGCGCGGTCCAGCCTCCGTCGATCATGATGGTCGTGCCGGTGATCAGTGCCGCGGCAGGAGAGGCCAGAAAGACCACGGCCCCGACAACATCCTCGACCCTGCCGAACCGCCCCATCGGGATGCGCGACAGAAGGTCGGGGCCGTAGACCGGGTCGTTCAGCCGTTCCTGTGTCATCGGTGTTTCGATGGCTGTCGGTCCGATGGCACAGACACGGACGCCTTTCGGCGCCAGTTCAACCGCAATGGACTTGGTGAAGCCTTCGACGAAGTGCTTGGTGGCGGCGTAGACCGAGTTGGTTGCCCGGCCGACCTTGCCGTAGGTCGATGACAGGTTGATCATCACGCCACTGCCCTGAGCCTCCATGATCCGCGCCGCGCCCTTCGCGACCAGGACCATGCCCCGACAGTTCACCGACAGCATGCGGTCCAGATTCTCCACCGGTATTTCGGTGACGGGGTGGACCGTGCTTATCCCGGCGTTGTTGACCAGCACGTCGAGACGGTCCAGTCCCGCGAACAGGGCCTCTATGGCTTCAGGATCAGAGACATCGCATGTCAGTGCCCGGGCCCGTGCGCCGAGGCCTTCGATTTCACTCACCAGATCGTCGAGCTCCGAGCGTGTGCGTGATACGCAGATCACCTCCGCGCCCGCTTCGGCCAGCGCCATGGCGCAGCCTCGCCCGATCCCGCGACCTGCGCCCGTGACAAGCGCTGTCATGCCGTCCAGTCTCATGCTGGGCAGGATGCCCTTCTTCTCTGCCATGGCCCGTCCCCTCTTCTGATCACTCGCCGCCCTTCAGACCGCATATCCGCCGTCGAAGAGCAGACTGTGGCCCGTGATGAAGCTGCCGACCGAGGAGGAGAGATAGACCGCCGCATTGCCGACCTCCTCAGCGGATGCGAAGCGGCGCAGCGCGGTATTGTTCTTCATCGCCTCGACGAATGAGCTGGAAAGCTGATCACGGATGCGGTCGAACAGACCGGCATCGATGACGCCGAGCTGGATCGAGTTGGCGCGAATGCCATAGCGCCCCTCCTCCCTGGCGACACCCCGCACAAGCGCCTCGATACCCGCCTTGGGTGCAGTCGACAGGATGTCACGCTGCGGATGACGGGGAATACCGGCGGAAGTCAGCGCCACATAGGAACCACCCTGCTTGCGCAGATGCGGCAGGCTGGCGCGGACCACACGATAGAAACCATTCAGGTCGCCATCGATCGTGCGCTCCCATTCATCCGGGTCGATATCGCCGACATAGGTCATGGTGATATCGGCACCGACGGCAAAGACAACGGTATGGATCGCGCCGAAACGCTCCGCCACATCGTCGAAATAGCGCTGCACCGCATCGCGATCCGACAGGTCAAGCGGCGCGGCGTGACCCTTCTGCCCGGCAGCCTCGATCGCGGCCACCGCGTCGTCGGCCTTGGCCTGGTTGCTGCGATAGGTCAGCGCGACGTCCGTGCCATGTGCTGCCAGACGTTCACAGCAGCCCCGACCTATTCCGCCGGACCCGCCGACGACAACGGCAACCCCTTCCGGATAATGCGACGCGCCGTCAGTCCTGATGACTTCCCCGGTCATGACCTGTTTCTCCCCTTGATTTCGTCGCGTGAGACCCTCCCCGGCCTGCGCGACCTACATATGACTTGGCAGCCAGGTCGCCAGACCCGGCAAGATCAGCACCAGTCCCAGTGCGAAAATCATGATCGCGACATAGGGCAGGCACGCCATCCAGATGTCGCGAACGCCCGCACGCTCCAGCACCTCGCACCCCGGCGAACCCTTGATCTGTTCGATGATGCCCTTCAGGTAGAAGAGGTTCATGCCGAAGGGCGGGGTGACGTAACCGATCGCCACGGAGATCATCAGCATGACCCCGAACCAGACCGGATCGATGCCCATCGACTTGATCACCGGCATCATGATCGGTGTGACGATGAAGATGATGGCGGCACCATCGATGAACATGCCGAGCAGGATCGCCAGTCCCAGGAAGATCAGCAGCGTACCGTAGATGCCCAGATCGATACCGACCATCATGTCGGCGATCATCCGGGCCGAGCCGGAGAACTGCAGCAGGCGGGAAAACAGTGCACCACCGACCACCAGCGTCAGCACCATGACGGAGACCTGACCGGCATCGGCCAGCATCTCCCGCAGGGTACGGAAACTCAGCCGCCGCATGCCTATCGCGATCACCAGTGTGCCCAGCGCGCCGATGCCGGCGGCTTCCGACGGTGTGGCAACGCCGCGCCAGATGCTGCCGAGCACGACCACGATCAGCAGCGCAGGCAGGGCAATGCGGCTGGTGGCCAGCAGCTTCTCGCGCAACGACGGCCGGTCTTTCCTGGCAATGACGGGCGCGAGAGAGCGGTCCATGGTGCAGCGGATCAGGATGTAGAGGCAGAACAGAACGGCGATCAGCACGCCGGGAACGGCCGCCCCGAAGAACAGATGACCGACCGGGATGCCGGCAAAGCCACCCAGCAGCACACCAATGACCGTGGGCGGAATCAGTACCCCCAGCGCGCCCCCCGGTGGCAGACCGCCGATGGCGAGACGGATGTTGTAGCCGCGCCTGATCATCTCCGGAATGGCCAGCACGCCCAGGACCAGCACTGCGGTGCCGCCAATGCCTGTCATTGCGGCGATCAGGGCGGCGGCGGCTACGGTGCCGATGGCAAGCCCGCCCGGCACACCGGCGGTCCAGTGATGGATCGCCTCGTAGATCAGATTGCCGATACCGACCCGATACAGCGCGATCGCCATGAAGATGAACAGGGGCGCGGCAATGAAGATGTCCGTCGTCGCCGTGTCGAAGATCGTCGATGGAACCATGCCAAGCGCACGGTCACCGTGCAGGATGAGAATCCAAATCAGCGACACGCCCATCAGCGAGAGCGCCACCGGAAACCCTGTCGCGAGAAAGAGGATCAGGTTGGCAAAGATCAGGATGGTGGTGAGTTCCGCGCTCATTGTCCCGCCTCGAATCGATCCGCGGCACCACCGAAAGCGATCCGCAGATCGCGTATCAGCTTGGTGACGCCCGTCAGCAGGAGCACGGCACCGCCAAGGGGGATGGCAAACTTGATGGGCCAGAGCGGCGGCGCGAAAATCGTCGGAGCGGTCTGGTTGCGCTCGAATGCCTGATGGAAGTACTCCCATCCCGTCCAGACCACGATGATCGTGATGAGAAAGAAGACAGGCGCGTAAAGCACGTCAAGGATGGCGCGACCGCGTGGTGACAGCGCACTGGTCAGGATGTCCACGCGCACATGCGCATCGCGGCGATAGCATTCGGCCAGGCCGAACATGAGCAGCAACAGCATGAGCTGGACGTTCACGTCCCAGGCCCAGATTGTCGGACTGTTCAGTGCATAGCGCGAAAATACCTCGAAACCGACGATCAGTGTCATCGCAAGCAAGGTCCAACTGGAGATCACCGACATCCAGCCGCTGATCCGGTCGATCGACTTCAGTCGATCCATCAGACGATTCTCCCAGAAGACAGGAAACAGAAGCACCGGCCCTGCGAAAGGGCCGGTGATCGGGAAATTCCGGCGGCGGTCACGCGACCGCCGCCGGTATCTATCGCCCGCGCTATTCGATCTGGCCGAATTCGCGCTGCTGCTCCTTCACGATGCCCACCGCCTTGGCAGCAAGTTCGGAACGTTCGCCGATCTTGTCCCAGAGCCCGACGGCAATCTCGTTCAGCCTGGCATTCTCCTCCGGAGACAGTTCCAGCAGCTTGACGCCATCCCTGGCCAGAACGCCGATGTTCTTCGCCTCGACAATCCGGTACTGCATCGCACCGGCAAGATTGCCGTAATCGACCGCAAGGGTGATGACATCCTGCAGATGCGGCGGCAGGCTTTCCCATGTGTCGCGGTTCATCAGCCAGTGACCGGCACCCGCGTTCAGGTTCGGCTCGGCAATTGTAGTCTTCAGGAATTCCTGAAGCCCCTGCGCGACGATGGCTTCCGCACCGTAGATCAGGCCGTCGATGGTGCCGAGTTGCAGGGCGGTATAGAGTTCGCCGCCCGGAATGACGACAGCCGAGGCTCCGAGTTCCCGCGCAACCTCGCCATAGACGCCGAGCGCACGCAGCTTCTTGCCCTTCAGGTCGTCGAGACTGCTGATCTCGTCGCGTGTCGCGATGACATACTCCAGCCCGATGATCGACGGGAAGTGCTTGACGTTGAAGCGACTTTCGTAGGCTTCAGCGATGACTTCCTTCAGACCGCGGTTGTAGTAGGCGTCATAGGCTTCGTAGGTCTCGCCCCAGGCCAGCGGCAGGCCGATCTCGACATCCGCCTCCGGGATGTCGCCCACATAGAAGGCGCCCCAACTGTGACTGATATCGATGATACCCTGATCAGCCGCATCGACCATGCCGCTCACGGAAGTGAGTGCGCCGGAATCGTAGTTCTCGAACTTGATGCAGCCGTCCGACCACGCCTCGACCCGCTCCCTGAAGCCTGCGCCGGTCTTGTTGTAGAGCGCCAGCGTCGGCGGATAGGCATTGTGATACCTCAGCGTGAAGACCTCGTCGCATTCCGCCTGAGCATGCGACGCGCTGACAGCCATGATCGCTGCCGCCACGCCCAACGGCACAAGCCTCTTGAACATTGAATTCATTTCAATCCTCCCCTTTGCGGGCATCATTGCCCCTGACGCACCCGCCAGCCCTGTCCCGCGAACGGAAGGAGCCTGGCAGCACGCCCGTCGATCCGGATCCTTCAGGCAATCCGTCTCCTCCACAAAACGGATGCCGATCCAACTCGGTAATTTACCATGCGTAAGACACGATCGAAATCATGCCTGTGACATACGTGCATCCCATCAGATGCTGATCGGGGGCGCCCTGTGGGCGGGTCGGTCGTTTCGCCCTGCGCGCATGACTCCGCATCATTTCCGCAGGCCGGGCTCCGCCCGTTTCATGCCTCGGCTTCCGCTGCCGCCGTTCCACGGATGACATCAGACGCGGTTAGAGCACCAATCCTTGCCGGATCATAGTTCAGCCACTCCCGCAGCACCTCAGCGGAATGCTCGCCCAGCATCGGGATTCGCGGTGTCCCTGCCGGGGGGCTGTCCGAGTAGCGGATGGCAGGCCCAGCGACCGGGACGCGACCCTGCACGGGATGCTCAACCTCGATGAACTGGCCACGGTGGCGCAATTGCGGATTCTCCGCCACTTCGTCGAGCGTGGCGACACGGGCGACCGGCAGGTTGACCGCCATGAGACGGCGCTCGGCCTCGGCCGCATCGAAACGTTTCATCCAGGCTGCAATGATGGTTTCGATCGCCGTATCGTTGGCTCCCCGGCTTTCAATGTCGGCAAAACGCGGATCCCCGACCAGTTCCGGCATCTCCATCACCTGCGCCAGCTTTGCGAACTCTGAGTCTGTCCACGCCGTGATGTGGACATGACGTCCGTCGCCGCACTCGAAACAGTGCGAAGGTACCGAGACGGGGTTCTTGTTGCCGCGGCGCGTGCGGGTCTCTCCCAGCTTCAAATACTCCGGGATGGCGGAGAGAAGCATACTTGTGGCGGCATCCAGCATGGAGACATCGACCCACTGGCCACGTCCGGTCCGTTGCCGACCCTGAAGCGCCGATACGGCGCCGATGACGGCGTGCAACCCGGCCAGATAGTCGGTCACCACCGTGCCGCACACTGTCGGCGAGTCGTCAGCCTTGCCAGTCAGCGACTGGATACCGCTGAGCGCCTGGATAACCGGGTCATAGGATGCCCGCTCGGCCCAGGGGCCGTCCTGCCCGAACCCGGAGATCCGGACCAGGATCAGCCGTGGATTGATCTCCTGCAGCATGTCCCAGCCAAAGCCCATCTTCTCCAGAACGCCGGGCCGGAAATTCTCGACCAGAATGTCGGCCTGCTGCACCAGGTCGCGCAACACCGCCTTGCCCTCATCCTTGCGAAGGTCAATGGACAGACTGCGCTTGGCCCGACTGATGGTCATGAAAAGCATGCTGTCGGGTTGGCCCAGCCTGCTGTCGGCCATCCGCATGCCATCGCCGGCAAAGCCCTCGACCTTGACCACGTCGGCACCGGAATCGCCCATCATCTGTGTTGCATGCGGCCCCGAAACGTAACGCGTCAGATCCAGAACCCGGATGCCGTCCAGCGGTCCGCTGGCGGCCTTGTCTTCATCAAGCATGTCTTGTCCTCCCCAGAACACCGGTATCCTGAGGAAGGATGCGCGTGCCCGCAAGTGTGCACAGTCGCGCAATGCCTGACCTAGATGTCTGATCGCATCACCGGGCCGGGACCGTTTCCATCATCTGATGGAACGTCCTAAACGGAGATGAAGTCCCGCACCTTGTCGCAGAAACCGTCGAGACGGTCGTGCTGCACCCAGTGGCCTGCACCTTCGAAGGAGACGACTTCCGCCGTGCTGAAATGCTTCAGGCGGCCATCCTCTTCCGGGTTGGAGGCCCAGCTCTCGGACCCGTAGACCAGCAGTGCCGGACAGGTAATCCTGGACCAGAGTTCCTGGATGGCGCGACCGGGCATGTCATAGGGCGGCCAGGTGCGCACGTAATTGTCGAACTTCCAGCAATAGGTCCCGTCCTCGTTCTGAATGACGCCCTGCACGGTCAGGTGGCGGGCCTGTTCGGGCGAGAGGTGCTTGTTCTCCTCCTGCATCCGGCGGAACGCATCCTCAATGGAGGCGTAGCGTCGCGGCATCCGACCCGACAGCTTGCGCTGCTCATCCACCCAGTCGCGCATGCGCTCCGCGAACGGTGTCTCGCCCCTCTCCTGCAGGATCTTCGGTGACGGGCCCAACCCCTCGATCGCGACAAGCCGACGGACGCTTTCCGGATAGATGCCCGTGTAGCGCAGCGCGATATTGCCGCCCAGCGAGTGCGCCACGATGGTCACCGGCGCCAGTTCCTGCTGATGGATCAACTGCGCCAGGTCATAGACGTAACTGCTCATGGGGTAATTGCCGTCCGCCGACCACTGGCTGTCGCCATGGCCGCGCAGGTCCGGCGCAATGACGTGCCAGTCATCGCGGAAGCGCTCGGCCACCCAGTCCCAGTTGCGGCAATGATCCCGGCCACCATGGACAAGCAGCAGCGGCGGCGCCTCCGGATTGCCCCAGTCGACATAATGCAGCCGCAGGCGCTGGGAAAAATAGGTCCGGGACGTCGGGCCGGTGCTGGACAAGGTCATCAATCGGAACCCCCTAGGTAAGACTCATGCCGCAATCATACGCATTCCCGGTTCGGACTGCGAATACCCCATACCTGCACAGCCCTGCCGCCTCCCCTGACACGTTCGACGGTTCCAATGTGAAACCCGGTTGGCTACCGTCATCCGTGAAGATGGGAGTCATCGGGGAGGGACGAGCCATGAAAGCACAGCAGATCATCGAATGGGGCGAGCCGCTGCAGGAACGGGAAAGCGACACGCCCGAACCGGTTGGCGGCGAGATCCTGATTCGCATCACCTCTTGCGGTGTCTGTCACAGCGACCTGCACCTTCACGAGGGTGGCTTCAACATGGGCCAGGGCAACTTCGCCCGCCTGGCTGACATGGGCGTCGAATTGCCGATGACCATGGGGCACGAGATCGGGGGCGTGGTCGAAGCGGTCGGACCGGATGTCGAGGGCGTGGAGCCCGGCAAGTCCTATGTCGTCTACCCCTGGATCGGCTGCGGTGAATGCGAACACTGCAAGACTGGGCGCGATATCGACTGCCTGACGACGCGACCGCTGGGCACGCGGCGTGACGGCGGCTATGCCACCCACGTGATCTGCCCCGACAAGCGCTACCTGTTCGACCATGGCGACACGCCGGTGGATCTGGCCTGCACCTACGCCTGTTCGGGGCTGACGGCCTACAGCGCGCTGAAGAAGCACGCGCATCTGACGGCGAAGGACCACATCGTCATCGTCGGTGCCGGCGGCGTCGGTCTGTCGGCGGTCATGCTGGCGAAACACGTGACGGGTGCGAAGGTCATCGTGGCCGATGTCGACCCGGAAAAGCGCTCCGTCGCGCGCCAGGCCGGTGCGGACGAGACCTTTGACAACAGCCAGCCGCAGGCGGCCGAGAAACTGAAGGAGATGCTGGGTGGCGGCGTCCGCGGCGTGATTGATTTCGTTGGGCGGCCCGAGACCGCATCCTTCGGCCTCGACTGTCTCGCCAAGACGGGCAAGCTGGTGATTGTCGGCCTGTATGGTGAGGCGCTGCCCCTGGCCCTGCCCCGGATGCCGATCTTCCAACTCACCGTTCAGGGATCCTATGTCGGCGATCTGCAGGACATGACGGAACTGATGGCGCTTGTCCGCGCCGGGAAGGTGCCACCGATTCCGGTCACCACCCGCCCGCTGGCCGAAGCCAACGCGGCGCTGCAGGACCTGGTCGATGGCAAGGTCAGCGGGCGGCAGGTGCTCAAGCCCTGATCCGGACGGTCCCGAAACCCGCGCGATGGAAACTAGAGGCGGTCAGGGCCGGTCGGCGCGTTGCTGGTGACGTAGGAGCGGACTGACTCCTGAAGCGGGCCGATCATTGACGTGATCTCGATTGTCCGGGGTTCAGCGAGCGCCTGCATCGTCACCCCCCGCAACAGGCCGACAATGATGACTGCCGCCTCGGTCGGATCCAGGTCGGCGCGGAATGTACCCGTTTCGATCCCGTGGACAATGTAGCCCTCAACATGTCTGCGAAAGGCCCGGTTCACCTTGACGATCTGATCATGCACCTGCGGCATGCCGCCCAGCGCCTCGCCGATGATGACATGCAGGGCACGAATCCGGCTTTGCCGGTCGTTCACGTCCATCAGGTACTGCGCGATGAAACCAAGCAACTGCGCGTCCGCAGCAGGAGCCGCTTCAGCGCCCCCTCCCCGACCGGCCTCGACACTTCCTGATTCCGGGTAGAAGCGGTCCAGGATATGCGCCAGCACCGCACGCAGCAGTTTCTCCTTCGAACCGAAGCGGTTGCTGATCAGGGTGCCGGTGTAGCCTGCTGCCTGGCCAATCTGGATCAGCGTGGTCTGGCGATACCCCTGGCTCGCAAACAGCTCGATTGCTGCCGCGATGATCCGCGCGTCGGACTCGTTCCGGCGCTCTTCCTGTGTGCGGCGCGCTGTTTCACTGACTGTCATGTCTGAGTTACCGCACTTCCCCATGTGTCGCGTGAGCGGTTGACCCCGCCACCCGGATAACCTACGAAATGCTTAGTTGTTGTTCAACAACTAATAGACAGGTGGGAGGGTTTCGATGTTCTCGATTGAACCGACGGGTCAGGCTTGTGGCGCATTCGTGACCGGCATCGATCTGCGCCGGCAGCAGGATCCGGACACCGTCGCCGATCTGCGCGCGGCGTGGCTGGAGCATAATGTCCTTGTCTTTCCCGATCAGGAACTTGATGATCCGCAGTTCGAGCGCTTTGCCGAGAGCATCGGCCCCATTGGTGACGACCCGTTCATCGAGGCCATGGAAGGCAAGAAGCGCATTGCCGCCATCCAGCGGCGGGCGGATGAAACGGGCCGCATCTTTGCCGATGTCTGGCATTCGGACTGGAGCTTCCAGGAAACTCCGCCTGCAGGCACCTGCCTGTTGAGTGTCGTTGTACCTCCGGTTGGCGGTGACACGCTCTTCTCGAACCAGCACAAGGCCCTGGAGGAGATGCCGAGCGACATGCGCCAGCGGTTCGAAGGGCGGACGGCGCTGCATTCCGCCCGCTCGGCCTATGGTGATGACGGCTTCTATTCGGAAGAAGGCAACAAGGGCAGCATGGCGATCACCACGTCAGAAACTGCGCGGGACATCCGGCGTCATCCCCTGATCCGCAAGCACCCGGAATCCGGACGCACCGGTCTGTACGGTGGTGCCTACGTGACAGGTTTCGATGGGGTGGCGGAAGCCGAGTCGCAGGAACTGGTGAAGGAACTCTATCGCTGGCAGAGCCGCCCGGAATTCACCTACACCCACCAATGGCAACCGAACATGCTGGTGCTCTGGGACAACCGCTCCGTCCTGCACAAGGCCACCGGCGGCTACGAAGGCCATGATCGCCTGCTGCATCGCCTGACGATCGCCGACGACCGGTCATTCTACTGCTGACCGGTCACAGAGCCATTCCAGAAGGACGCGAGGAATTCAGACAATGAGCAGCCTGCTTCGAATTGAGGATGGTGACGGCGTGCGCCTGATGGTGATCAACCGTCCGGATGCGCTGAATGCCCTGAACATGAACCTCTACGATGCGATCCGGGACGGCCTGAACGAAGCCGCTGTCCGGGACGACATCGCAGTGGTGGTGATCACCGGCGAAGGGCGGGCATTCTGCGCAGGCACGGATCTCGGCGAACTGGCAAACCCGCCGCAACCAGAAGACAGCCAGCCCCATGGGTTCGAACCCTTCATGGACACGTTGCAGACATTCCCCAAGCCGCTGATTGCTGCCGTCAATGGCATCGGGATCGGAATCGGCCTGACGATGCTGCCCCACTGCGACCTGGTCCTGATGGCGGAGGACGCGCGCCTCCGGGCACCGTTCGTCGAGCTGGGGCTGACAGCGGAGGCGGGCAGCACCTACCTGCTCCCCGCAACCATCGGCTGGGCCGAGACGGCGCACCTGCTCTATACTGCCGGGTGGATCGATGCTGACAAGGCGGTGGAGGTCGGCCTTGCATGGCGCAAGGTGACGAATGCGGAACTGATGCCGGCGGCCATGGCACTCGCCGGAGAGATCGCGCGCATGCCGGTCACCTCCCTCGTTGCCACGAAGACGCTGCTGCTGAACGCGCGCGCGTCCGGCGTCAACGACGCGCGCGCCCGCGAGGTACCGACCTTCAGCGGCCTCGTCGGAGGCCCTGCCAATCGCGAGGCCATCTCCGCGTTCCAGGAGAAGCGCAAGCCGGACTTCACCAGGTTGCGCTGAGGTTTCAGGCTGAGGTCGGACGAACTGCGTCCGTTGCCCAAAGGTCACCATGCGCATTCAAGTCCCTGACTTAACCGAAAATTATTGGATACAGCACAGAATCAGATTCAGATTGGGTGGGGGTTCAGCAACTGGTGACGAGTGAAGGAGTTCACCATGTCCAGCCTTGAAGTACAGACGAGCCAGGATGAGCAGTCCGGCGCGTATCGTCTGGCGACCGCCGAAATCGTCTACCACATGCCGGATCAGCCCCAGTTTCTTCAGACCTTTGTCTGGCAGACGCTCGATCTGGCACCGGAATTTCCGCGTGTGATGCAGTTCATTGCCAACTGGCGGGACGAGATCAGGGCGAACCTTCACTCGGTGCGAATCTCCACACGCGATACGGTCACCCCCGTGATCATCGACCGCGCGAAATTCGGCGTGACGATGCACTGACGAATTCGTCAGGTACCGGGTGTCGGACTCAGCCATCCGCGATAGCGCACCATCAACTGTCCTGTGAGTGGCAGGTGCAGCGCGACGTCGAAGTGAAACAGCCCATCACGGGCTGACTCGCGGGACTCGCTGAGCGGCAGCAGGAACCCCGGCATCGGCAGGCCGAGAAAACGGCCCGCGACCACGGGGAAGTCCAATGCCCCATCAGATACGCCAAGCGCAATCAGGAAGCTGAAGGGGCCGAAGCGCTCCCAGACCCGTCCCGCGCCACCAGGCCTCAGACGGGACCGAAAGCGCCTTTCCCCGAATTGCCGGACCCAGGACTCCATACCGTCCAGACGCCGCATGGTGACCAGGACCGGGACGTCCCTGCCCGCTGGCGGAAACCCGAAGAAGGCGGCGGCGAGGCGCGGCAGCCATCCGGACCCCCGTGTCACCTCAGCCGCGCCCGAGAATGGTTCGCCATCGCGAAAGGCATGCAGCCGTCTGATCTCCGGCGACAGACGCAGCCAGTCCGGTCCAAGAGCGCCCTCGAACAGACAGGGTGCGGCCCGGTCGTCACGATGAAATCGGATCTCCAGATCAGCCATCGCCGCCTCCGCGTCAGCGAGGGTGAATTCGGCCAGGCATGGTCTGGCACCGGGACTACATCTGTCGAACCGCCGAAGCAGGGTCCTTGCCGGAATGGTCGGGACATAGGGGCCCTCGCCTGCCTCCGCGATCAAGGTCCACCGTCGGTGCAGCGCTGATCCGGCTGTATGTCCAACCACACTGACAATCATGCCCCCACGGTCCGAGCCAAACCGCTCCAGCAGACGCGCGAACAACAGTGTGCCGCTGACCTGCCAGCGACTGATCCTGCGGATGAGGCAGAAGCGTCGCAGCAGCCCAAGTCCGACCAGACCCAGGTTCAGTATGGAAAGCTCCATGCCCGCCCGAAACACGACCGATCTTGCCCCCGACCAGTCCGGCACCAGGACCGTGTCCGGCACCCGAAGCAACCATCCGCGTCGTATCATGTCGTCGGCCAGGCGAATGGGGCGCCCTTCCGACCAGTTGCGTGTTTCGACCCAGTCGCCGCCGCGCCAGACCTTCAGCGGCGTCCCGGCCTGCCGCATGATGGCCTCCACCACCGACCGGCCACGCGGCGCGCGATTGCCGGGCAGAATGGCAATGTCCACCAGTTCCAGGTCCGTCATGCCGTCCCGCAGTGCCATCACGGCGGCCGATGACAGGGCGGGCACGCTGGAGACACCGGACAGGACAACACACCCCGCCGCCCGTGCCGCACCATCCAGCGCGCCAATCCCTGCCGTGAAATCGGCATCGTCGGAAAGATCGAGATAGTGCAGCCCGTGCACGATGCAGAACCGCGGCACCCGCCATGGATCCTCCAGCGATGCCCGCATGGCCTGGAACGGGCCGGAGGCGTCAACCACCACCTCCGCTCCGGCGTGCAGGACAGGCGTCAGGTCGCCATCCCGATCCAGCCGCAACCACGCCATCGAATTCAGCGGTACAGCAAGCTCCCCCTTACCGATGGAGCGACCAGCCAACGTGACCTCATGACCATCGCGATGCAGAAGCTCCGCCAGCCTGCTGCCAAAGACGCCGGTCCCTCCGATGATCAGCACCTTCATGTCAGCAACCTGTGGCGCAGCTTCTCGTCGGGTACAGCACACATGTCGGTACGCCCGAACATGGCATAGCGGTTCCGGGCAATCCGGCGGTACAGCCAGTCCTGAGCGACACGCGGCAGCAGGGCAAGCGGCGCGAGCAGATGGCCCGGCCCGCCAATATCACGACCGAGCAGGATGATCGCGGCCAGCGACGTGTGTGCCACCCCGTCCCGAAGGTAGACCCAGGTTTCCGTATCGTCAGGGTCAAGGCCGAGGTGGCACAGCATGGCCTGGCCAAGGGGACTCTTCACGGGACAGATGCGGATGCCGAGACGGCGGTCCAGCCGCGCGATCATGCGTGCGCCGCGCGTGCAGAGCACGCACTCCCCATCCATGAAGGCGACAGGCCTTGCATCGTCGAAATCCGGCACATGCGGATCCTGACGATGGCTGTAGGGACGGACTGGAACGGTTCCGGGCATGACACCCACATGTTGCCGCAATGGGTTGCCAGCGTGGACTCCGCCGGGCCTGCCGTGAACCGACCGATTGTCGCGGGTCGGGCCGGTCTGCGCGGACCGCATCGCCCTCAGGCAGCTTCCCGGACTGGCACGCGGGACGGAACTGCGGTACTTCCGCCCGGCAAGAGATACTGATCGAGAGTGACCATGACCGACACCGACCTGCTGCCGACCCTGACCCGCATCGCGGAAGCACTGGAACGGCTGGCCCCGCCCGCCGCCACCCAGCCGGATACCGACGCGGCCAGCGCCTTTGTCTGGCACGCGAACCCCGACAGGCTGGACCCGGTGCCGGACGTCAATCACGTGGGCATGGCCCTGCTGCAGGGCATTGACCGGGTCCGGGATATCCTGACCGACAATACCCGACGCTTCGCCACCAGCCTGCCGGCCAACAATGCGCTGCTCTGGGGCGCGCGGGGCATGGGCAAGAGCTCCCTGGTCAAGGCAGCGCACGCGGAGGTCAACCGCGAGACCGGCGGCAAGCTGATCCTGATCGAGATCCATCGCGAGGATATCGACTCCCTGCCCCGGCTGCTGCATGTGCTCCGCCCGCGCCAGGACCAGCGTTTCATCCTGTTCTGCGATGACCTGTCATTCGACACCGACGACACCAGCTACAAGTCGCTGAAGGCCGTGCTGGAAGGCGGGCTGGAAGGACGCCCGACCAACGTCATCTTCTACGCCACCTCCAACCGTCGCCACCTGATGCCGCGCGACATGATCGAGAACGAGCGTTCCACGGCCATCAACCCGGCCGAGGCGGTGGAGGAGAAGATATCGCTGTCCGACCGTTTCGGCCTCTGGCTCGGCTTCCATACCTGCAGCCAGCAGGCATATCTCGCCATGGTGAACGGCTATTGCGCTGCCTACGGGCTGGAAATGGACCCGGAAACCCTGCGCCTGGAATCGGTCGAATGGGCCACCACCCGTGGCGCCCGGTCAGGCCGCGTGGCGTGGCAGTACATCCAGGACCTGGCCGGGCGTCTCGGCAAGCCGCTGGGTTAGCACGCACTGGGCATCAATTGACCCAACAGCGTTACGTGCCCCTTCGAGTTCAACACCGATGCTGGACCCGTCAGAATCCGGCTTCTGCGCCCCGCTCGGTGCTGGCATTTCGGGGCGAGCGGTCTCCCACTCATCAGCTTCGTAGATCGCCTTCAGCGTCAGACTGGAACGTGCCAGCACATAGTCTTCGGGCCTCGGGAACATAGGCTGAACTACTGACCAATCAAACGGACCACAAACACCGCCGGGCATCTCGATCTCTCCCACCTCGTTCAGATGCCCCTCTTCCACTTCGACCGGTTCGTGGATCGATACGTCTTGTCCATTCTCCAGAATGACACGTGTCCCATACCGCATGAAATGGTCACCAACGGCCAAAAGGCTCTTCCCGCCTTGCGCCGGACGGGTCAACACGCAGTGTACCATTCGGTCATCGATGGAGCCGACCTCAGCCCCCGTCGAGGCACGGATCAATGTTCCGTCCGCGCGCATCAAAGCTCCGTCAGCCCGCAAGATGTCGATGACCGGAACGTGACAACCGGCAAAACGACCATCAGCACGATAAATGCCATGACCAGGTGTCACCGAGAGGCCGTGAAGGTCCAGAACACAACGGGCCTCATTCTTGAAGGTCCGCGTCACGCGGCCAGGCAACATATTTCCCTCGCCGTCATAGGACAGCACCTCGTTGCCTGATCGAACGTCCTCAATTGCCATCATGGACCCGTCCGCCATCGTCACTGGCGTCCCAGCACCAAGACATTCACGCATCAAACTTAAATATTCCTTCTCCAACGCGGAAGCAAATTCATAGGGCACTGCCCATTGCATCGAAGATATTCGAGTTGTTATTTATTAAGAACCGCATATTTTTCTATAATTTTCTTCGCTAATTCCGAAATTTCCAACAAAAATTCTTGAATATCCAGTGTAACACAACCAGAAGAATCCAACATTGCAGCAATAATTTCTCTTACAGAGTGAGGATTTTTCTTGGCGAACGAGCCACCGCTTTCGCCGACGAGTGGAATCGCAAAAGTGTTGCGCGCCTCAGCACTGAAACCAAGTCCGTATCCAACACCAAATACTATGCAGGAACCATTCGGAACACCAAGAGGCGACAAATTTATTTGATCGGTCCACCATACGCACTTGGCACCGAAAGACTGTGCGAAACCGCTCGTCCTGTCATTGTATTCAGATATTCAATTGTACCAAGATACCCGCCTCCGGTCAGTCCATGGAACGACTGAAATACGCCCCCCTCACCATTCAATGTATCCCACAATTCTATGACCTTCGGGTCCACGACATAACCGAGCCCATGCACCCTGGTGACCTCGTTTGCCAATCGTAGCGCTGTGAGAACAGCATCGGAAGGGGCCATGCTATGATCAACGAAAACTCCTATTTGAGTTCCGTTGAGCGCCACACCAAATTCAGAAGATCCAAATAATGGCATTGAAATTTCACAGCAAAAATTTATGCAATACGAAGGTATTGCCTCGATATCTGCATCAGAATCATTCCCTAAATACCAAATCTAGCTGTGAACATTCCAATCAAACCCAACACTATGCAAATAACACTTGCCCGCTCAAAAGATGAAAAAATCAATCCCGGCAATTTCATTTCTATATAAAAATTAGTCGCATTTAACAATGCTATTGCCATCGCAACAACAATAATTGCCAGAGAAATCAATTTCCGCTCCTTTCTTCAAGAAATCGAAGAATTTTTTCAAATTCTCGATACTGCTGTTTCAATAAAATTATATACGAGCGTGCCATTGTCAAATTTCAAAGAATGATATTACCACGGCAGAACAACCTTCTCAAACGAACTCCCTGCAAAGTGGGCAAGTTGATGTTTCTCGACAGCGCCCCTCATTCTTCCGCATCTCCCTTCTATCAGCGCCTGGCGATGCGGTCGCCGTCGCGGCGCCACATGCTGCGGCCGACCTTGCGGAAGCCGCATTCCTCCATCGCCGCGCCGAAACCGGCGTCGGCGACCAGATGCCAGGGCTTGATGCCTGAGTCCCAATCAATCATCACGCAACCATAGCATGCAGTGCGTGGACCTGAAACACGGCTTGCTCAGCCCAGGCTGCGTGGCGGGCTGCTGCCGAGCCTGGTCACCGGATCTATGGCCTTGCGGCCCTTTCTGATCTCGAAGTGCAACTGCGCGGGATCGACACCGCCTGTGCTTCCGACGGTCGCTATGGCCTGACCACGACTGATCCGGTCGCCGCGCTGCACCGCGATCCGTTCGAGATGGGCGTAGGCCGTGGTCAGACCGCCCGGATGGCGGATCAGGACCAGATTGCCGAAGCCGCGCAATTCGTTGCCGGCATAGACAACCTCCCCGTCCGTCATCGCACGTACGGGCGTGCCACGCGGCGCGCGGATGTTGATTCCGTCGTTATGCAGTCCTCCGGGCTTCGGGCCGAAGCGGGAAACGACCTGACCGGCAACAGGCCACACCAGACCGCTCGCCGTCGTCGCGACTTTGCTGGGCGCGGGAGCAGGCGCAGGGGTTGCCGGTGCTCTCTCCGCCGCGACAGGCGCTGCGGGTCTGGCACTTCCGCCCGCGCGTGCAACGCGTCCCGGCGGCCTCGGTGGTGGCAGGGGCACGACCTCCGCGCCCGCGACAACGCGGGTGATGCGGGTCGGTGCCGTCCGTGAGCCGCCGCCGGGGATCTTGAGAATCTGGTCGGGGTGCAGGCGAAACGGCGCAACCAGTCCGTTAAGCTGCACGATCTCCCTTCGGCCCACGCCAAAGCGTTCGGAGACCGTTGTCAGGCTCTCCCCAGGCTGCACGCGGTGCAGCCGCAACTGCGGCACCCGAAGCTGTTGCCCGATGGCCAGGGTATAGGGAGCCTGCAGCTGATTGGCCTGTATCAGATCCCGCACCGGCACGCCGCTTCGGCGGGCGATGGCATAGGCCGTGTCGCCGGGTCGGACGATGACCGTGCCACCGGTGAAGGCGCTGCGGTCCTCAACCGGCGCGGGCGTGCTGCGCGGCCCGCAGGCGGCGAGCAGCAGGGCCAGCACAAGGAGGAGCGCGCGCGGGTGAAACATGGGGCCAGAGTATGAATCCGGGCGACGGGCGGCAAGGGAATGCGGCTGAGCCGCGATAGCCGTCAGCCCTCCCCGCGCTGTTCATTCGGTACACCATCCAGCAGCGGCACGAATCGCACCGGCAGCAGGTTTTCCCGCGTCGTGCTGCCATCTGCCTGACGCGTCACCCGGACCAGCATCTGGTCGGCACCGCTGCGTCCGACGGGCACGATCAGGATACCGCCGGTCGAAAGCTGCTCGACCAGGGCCGCCGGCACCTCCCCGAAGGCTGCCGCAGTCACGATGATCCGGTCAAAGGGAGCCTGCGCGGACCAGCCCCGGGTGCCGTCCCCTAGATGGGCGATGATGTTGGTGATGCCGAGCCTGCTGAATAGTGCCGTGGCGTCGCGGTACAGCGTCCTGTGCCGCTCCACCGTGTAGATGCGCCGGCACAGCATCGCCAGCACCGCAGCCTGGTAACCGGAACCGGTCCCGATCTCGAGCACCTTGGCGCGCGGGAACAGGCGCAGTGCCTCCGTCATGAAGGCCACCACATAGGGCTGGCTGATGGTCTGCCCCTGCTTGATCGGCAGCGGCATGTTCTCATAGGCCTGATGGCGGAAATTGGCATCCACGAACTGTTCGCGCGGCACCCGCTCGATGGCGCCAAGCACCTGGGAATCGGTGATGCCCTCCCGACGCAACTGCATCAGCAGCCGGATCTTTCGTACATCATCCGTCATGCGCTGCCTCAGTCCTGAAAGACGCGCCCGAGCGGATCAAGCGCGTCCCGATCAGTCAGGTTGAGGCTGATCGGCGTTACCGAGATTCCGCCGCGCCAGATGGTGCCAATGTCCGTGCCCGGCGGCGGCATGGCCTTCTGGCGCCGCATGCCGATCCAGTAATAGGGGATATTGCGCCCGTCGTGCCGCGCATCCAGTGTCACGTCCGCCTGATCGCGGCGCCCGTGCGGCACCACATGCACCCCGTTTACCTCGTCCGGCTCCACATCCGGATAGTTGATGTTGATCAGCACATCCTTCGGCCAGCCGCTCTCCAGCAGGCGCCGCACGATGCCCGGCGCATGCTGCTCCGCCGTCTGCCAGCGGATGACCTGATCGGCGAAACCGATCTGGCTCATGGCAATCGAGGGAATACCCAGCAACGTCCCCTCCATCGCCGCCGCGACCGTGCCGGAATAGGTGATGTCCTCGGCGATGTTGGCACCGCGATTGACGCCGGACAGGATCAGGTCGGGCCGCCCGTCCAGCACCTGCCGCACCGCCATCATCACGCAGTCTGTGGGCGTACCGCCGACGGCAAAGCGCCGCTCCCCCAGCTTGTGCAGGCGCAGCGGGTTGGTCAGGCTGAGCGAGCGGCCTGCCCCGCTCTGTTCCTGCTGCGGCGCGACGATCCAGACGTCGTCGCTCAGTTCGCGCGCGATCCGCTCCATGGCCTTCAGGCCGGGAGCTTCGACGCCATCGTCATTGGTCAGCAGGATTCGCATGTCGTTCAGCCCTTCGCGGCTTCGATGACGGTCTGTCCGCCCATGTAGGGTCGCAGGACCTCTGGCACGATGATGGAGCCATCGGCCTGCTGATAGTTCTCGATCACCGCGATCATCGCCCTGCCCACCGCCAGCCCCGATCCGTTCAGGGTATGGACGAAGCGGGTCTTCTTCTCGCCTTCGGGCCGATAGCGGGCATTCATGCGACGCGCCTGAAAGTCCAGCGTATTGGAGCAGGAGGAGATTTCGCGGTACCGCTGCTGCCCCGGCAGCCAGACTTCCAGATCATAGGTCTTGGTGGCGGTGAAACCCATGTCACCGCTGCAGAGCTTCATGACCTGATAGGCCAACCCCAGTCGCTGCAGCAGGGTTTCAGCGCACCCTGTCATGCGCTCCAGCTCCGCCTCCGACTGGTCGTCGGTGGTGACCACCACCATTTCCACCTTCATGAACTGGTGCTGGCGGATCATGCCGCGCGTGTCCCGCCCGGCCGAACCCGCTTCCGACCGGAAGCACGGCGTCAGCGCCGTCATGCGCATCGGCAGGCTTGCCGCATCGACGATCTGCTCCCGCACCATGTTGGTCAGCGGCACCTCCGACGTCGGCACCAGCCAGAAGCCATTGTCGGTGTGAAACAGGTCTTCCGAAAACTTGGGTAACTGACCGGTCCCGAACACGGCCTCATCCCGCACCAGCAGCGGCGGATTGACTTCCTCGAACCCGAACTCCGACGTCTGGACATCCAGGAACCAGTTCGCCAGTGCGCGCTCCAGCCGGGCCAGCCCGCCGCGCAGCACGACGAAACGTGCACCGGACATGGCCGCGGCCCGGTCGAAATCCATCAGACCGAGCGCCTCCCCCAGTTCGAAATGTTCCTTCGGTGCAAAGTCGAATGACGGGGCGTCCCCCACCTGGCGCACCAGTTCGTTGGCGTCCTCATCGGCGCCGACCGGCACATCGGCGGCGGGAACATTCGGAATACCGGCCAGTTCCAGCGTCAGCGCCGCCTCGCGCTCCCGATCCTCTTCCTCAAGGCGCTGCACGTCCGTCTTCAGGTCGGCAGTGGCCTGCATCAGGCGCTGTGCCTCTGCCTCGTCGCCGCTGCCCTTGGCCTTGCCGATGGCCTTTGCGGTCGCATTCCGCTCCGACTGCTTGCGCTGCATCTCGTTCTGGATGGACAGCCTTGCCTCGTACATCTCCACAAGCGAGGCGGCGCGGGCGACGTGGCCGCGCGCTGTCATGGCTTGGTCGAAGGCATCCCGGTTCTCCCGGATCCAGCGAATATCGTGCATGGGATCAATTCCAGACTGAGTCTCAAGTGAAGTGCCCGCGCCTTATAGTGCACTTTGCAGGGCGATTGAATCCTTCTCATGACCTGAACCTGTGCCACCATGGGGGATCAGACATGCATGGCCGCCGGGGAGACGAACCATGAGCAGCATTCTCGACCGTATCCAGTTCCGCACCGTCGCCACGAATGGAGTCGAACTGCGCGTTGCAATCACTGGTGAAGGCCCGCTGGTGGTCATGGTCCACGGCTGGCCGGAGAGCTGGTACTCCTGGCGGCATCAGATGGGTCCCATCGCAGACGCGGGCTATCAGGTGGCGGCAATCGACGTACGCGGCTATGGCGGCAGCAGCAAGCCGCACGCGGTCGAGGCCTATGACATGGAGAGCCTGACCGGCGATGTGGCCGGGCTGATCCCGGCGCTGGGTCACGAGACTGCCATCCTGATCGGCCATGACTGGGGTGCACCCATCGTGTGGAACACGGCCCTGCTGCATCCGGCGCGGGTCAGCGCCGTCGCCGGGCTTTCGGTTCCCTATCTCGGCCCCGGCCCGGCACCCTTCATCGATATCGTGAAACAGGTCTTCACGGCCAAGGGACGCTTCTTCTACCAGGTCTATTTCCAGGATGAAGGAGTGGGTGAGGCCGAGTTGGAGGCAGACATTCGCGGTGGGCTGCGGCGGGTCTATTACGCCATCTCCGGTGACGCCCCCGACGGCACCTGGCCGACCGACAAGCCACATGGCGCAACGCTGCTGGAACGGTTGCCCGACCCCGACCCGTTTCCGGCCTGGCTGACGGAGAACGACATCGACTTCTTCGTTCGTGAATTCGAACAGTCAGGCTTTCGCGGGCCGCTGAACCGATACCGCAACCACCAGCGCGATTTCGCCTTGCTGAATGCCCTGCCCGACAAGCGCATCCATCAGCCCGCGCTCTACATCGGCGGCACGCGCGACCTCGTCCTGAAGATGCTGCCGGGCAAGGACATGGTGGCATCCATGACGCCACTGATACCGAACCTTTCAGACGCCGTGCTGCTGGAAGGCATCGGCCACTGGACCCAGCAGGAAGCCCCGGAACAGGTCACGCACCTGTTGCTCAACTGGATAAATTCGTTGAAAAAATAAAAATAACTCACTCCGGACACGTGGATTTTTCTTCTCCAGGTGCCCGGAGTGACTGTGTCGTCAACTGCTCTTTGCGAGACCACGATCAAAGATCGGAATCCATTCGGCTGCCAGGTCCTTGCCCTGCTGCAACTGCTTCTCCGTGATATCCTGGGACAGCTCCTTCAGTTCAGGCCTTGCGGCGCCGACACCGCGATCAATGGCAAGCTGCAGCCATTTCACGGCCTCGACCGGATCAGGCTCAACGCCCAGACCCTGTGCAAATGCAGCGCCAATATAGGCCTGGGAGCGCGGGTGATCCGCCTCCGCCGCCCTGAACAGCCAGTAGAAGCCGCGTTCGTGATCGACCGGATGGTTTGCCTTGCCGGTGAAGAACATCCGGCCGGCGAGAAACTGGCCGGCGCGGTCGCCGGCTGTCGCCGCAGCCTCATAGAGCTTTCCGGCCCGGACCACGTCGCGATCAACACCGACACCGATGATCAGGATGTTCGCGAGCTTCTTGTGCGCGTCGATGTCGCCGGCCTTGACCAGCGGTTCAAGCAGTGTGGCCGCGTTGCGGTACCAGAGTGCCGCGAGTTCCAGATCTTCCGGCGTGCCAAGTGCCTTGTGGTGCATCTTGGCCAACTGGATCTGCATCTGGATATCTCCGCCGCGTGCCAGCGTCGAAACCTGCGGCAACGCCCGAGCAAAGAAGCTGTCGGAAAGCGCGACGTTCTCCTCCACCCCTCTGCCCCGACGATGGAACTCCGCCATACGCAACAGACCGCAGAGTGCGTCCTGCTCGGCGGCCTTGCCAAACCACTTGGCGGCGACCTTCAGGCCCCGCTGCGCCTCCTTGCCCCGGACGATCAATTCGCCCAGATCACACATTGCAACTGAACTGCCTTCCTTCGCCGCGACAAGCGTCTCTTCCCAGAGCAGCTTCTCATCCTGGCTCCGCTCGTCCTCTTCTTGCTGCGCCTGAGCCTGCGCCGCGCCCAGCATGATCGTGAGGACCATGGCACCACGGATCAGTGTCCGCCCTGTTCCCTTTGTGAAAGACCTCATCATTCCCCTCCATTTACGAGCGGCATGCATGTGGGCCGCTTCCAGGGAGCTGACAGGCAAGCCATGTGCCAAACTCGAATAGATGCCAGGGCAACTAATTGATTCTCAAGGACTCCTCAGCTATTCTGCCGTCTGGGCGGCATGGGAACATCATCTCCACCTGCCCCGAAACAGGGGACACCATCATCGGGCGTGTAATATTCACCCGCGTCGTCCGTGAAGGTGTGCGCCGCCAGTTTCAGCCCGTGACCCTTGTCAAGCGCGCCCGCCGAAATGGACGTCCTGCCCGCGCCATCGGTCGCGAAGAACAGCATGGATCCACATTTGCGACAGAACCCGCGCTGGCTGTCCGCGCTGGAGCGATACCAGGAGAGTGAATCCTCCCCCGTCAGGTTCAGATCATCGTCCCACGCCGCGGTGAAAGCCAGAAAGTGACTGGTCTGCCGTCGGCACATCGTGCAGTGACAACCGATGATCTGCTTCATCGGACCATTGATCTCGAATGCCACCGCGCCACAGAGACATCTGCCGCGAACAGGTCCTGATGCAATCATGGCTTTGTTCCTTTTATGTTCTCGTATTCCGCGATAGAAGCAGAAGGTGACGCATGAGACAAGCAAACCCGTGGACACGCAGGCCATGACCGACAGGAAGGATCAGGTGACCGGGCTGGAGACACGTCTGCACGCCAATGGGCTTGTGCTGCTGGGCAGCATCGTCGAAGGCGGGCGGACCCGTGTCATGGTCGGCAACGCCGGTTCACGGATGGTGCCGCACGTGCCGGGCCTGCCCGAAGCCGACCCGCGCGACGATCCCGTCAACCGCTGGACCCGGCAGGTCATGGAACCGATCGCGGAAGAGTTCGGGGCAACTGTCAGTTACCCCTTCGATGGGCCGCCCTGGCATCCGTTCGTGAGCTGGATGCTGGCGACAGGACAGGCATTCATCTCCCCGCTCGGCCTGGCTGTTCATCCGCGCTACGGCCTCTGGTTTGCCCTGCGCGCGGCCCTGCTGTTCGACCGGGTGCTGGTGCTGGACCCGCCTGATGCGGCTTCCCCCTGCGAGACCTGCCGCGACCGACCCTGTCTTTCGGCCTGTCCGGTCGGTGCCTTCACGGGCACGGCCTATGACGCGGAGGGATGCCGCGACCATCTGGCGACAACAGCCGGTGATGACTGCATGACCCAGGGCTGCCGCGCCCGCCGGGCCTGCCCGGTTGGCACGGCGTGGCGCTACACACCTGCCCATGCAGGGTTCCACATGCGTGCCTTCGCCCGCTGATCCGGCCTGCTCCAACATATCTGGTGACCTGCGCCGGGATTCGGTAGAAATGACCTGTTCAGACCGGGAGGAAGTCATGCCTGAATATCGTTCGCATCGCACCACGCAGGGCAAGCGCCAGGCCGCAGCCCGCGCCCTCTGGCGGGCCACGGGCACCGCGGAGCAGGACATGGCCAAGCCCATCGTGGCCATCGCCAACTCCTTCACCCAGTTCGTGCCCGGGCATGTGCACCTGAAGGATCTCGGGCAACTGGTGGCAGGGGAAGTCCACAAGGCCGGCGCGGTGGCGAAGGAGTTCAATACCATCGCGGTCGATGACGGCATCGCGATGGGGCATGAGGGCATGCTCTACAGCCTGCCGAGCCGGGAACTCATCGCTGACGGTATCGAGTACATGGTCAATGCCCACTGTGCCGACGCGCTGGTCTGCATCTCCAATTGCGACAAGATCACCCCCGGCATGCTGATGGCCGCCATGCGTCTGAACATCCCCACGATCTTCGTGTCCGGGGGTCCGATGGAGGCCGGCAAGGCCGTCATCGCGGGGCGGGAGCAGATCGTCGATGCGGTGGATGCGCTGGTCGCGGGCAACAACCCGAACATGCCCGATGAACATGTCCAGGCCATCGAGGACATTGCCTGCCCGACCTGTGGGTCCTGTGCCGGCATGTTCACGGCAAATTCAATGAATTGCCTGGTGGAGGCGCTGGGTCTCGGTCTGCCCGGCAACGGCAGCATTCTCGCCACGCATGCGCTGCGGCGCGGTCTTTTCGAGAAGGCCGGGCGACAGATCGTGGAACTGACCCGCCGACACTACGAACTCGGTGACATGGACGTGCTGCCGCGCGCCATTGCCAACCGGACGTCGTTCGAGAACGCCATGTCGCTCGACATTGCCATGGGGGGATCGACCAACACGGTGCTGCATCTGCTGGCCGCGGCGTTCGAGGGAGAAATTCCCTTCACGATGGAGGACATCGACCGCCTGTCACGCAATGTGCCGAACCTGTGCAAGGTCTCCCCGTCTGTCCCCGACTATCACATGGAGGATGTGCACCGTGCAGGCGGCATCATGGCGATCCTGGGAGAGATGGCGCGTGGCGGGCTGCTCGACACCTCCACCACCGATGTGCTGGGCCTGACGCTGGAGGAGAAGCTGGCGCTGTATGACGTGCGTGTCACGAAGGATGAGGTGATCCGCCACTTCTACCGCGCTGCACCCGGTCGCCGCCGCATGCTGGAGGCCTTCGGGCAGGACAGCTACTACGAAACCCTTGACACCGACCGGGCGGCGGGCTGCATCCGCGATGTGGAGCATGCCTATTCGCAGGATGGCGGCCTGGCCGTACTGAGCGGCAACCTCGCCGTGGACGGCTGCATCGTGAAGACCGCCGGGGTCGACCCGTCGATCCTGAAATTCGAAGGCCCTGCAAAGGTCTTCCATTCGGAGAACGCCGCCTCCGCCGGGATCATGGGCGGGGAAGTGGTCGAGGGCGATGTCGTCGTCATCATCTATGAAGGCCCGCGCGGCGGCCCCGGCATGCAGGAAATGCTGATGCCCACGTCGATGCTGAAGGCGATGGGGCTGGCCACCACCTGTGCGCTGCTGACCGACGGTCGCTTCTCCGGCGCCACCTCCGGCCTGTCCATCGGTCATGCCTCACCAGAGGCGGCGGAAATGGGCACCATCGGGCTGGTGGAGAACGGTGACCGCATCCGCATCGACATTCCGGGCCGCAGCATCGAACTGCTGGTGGACGACGAAACCCTCGCCGCCCGTCGCGATGCCATGAACAAGCGTGGCGACGGCGGCTGGCAGGCCGTGGGTCGCGACCGCAAGGTCTCCCGCGCCCTGCAGGCCTACGCCGCCCTCACCCGCTCCGCCGCCCACGGCGCCGTGCGCGATCCGGCAGTGCTGTCGGAGATGAAGTGACATTGCTGTCGCGGCTCACCGGTCGCGCAGCGCGTCGTCCTTCAGGGCGGCGAGGGGTTGCAGCAGGTACTGCAGGATGGTGCGCTTGCCGGTCAGGATATCGACCTCCGCGACCATGCCCGGCAGGATCGGCAGGGTATCGCCATCATCGTCGGTGAGGATGTTTTCGGTCACCCGGACATGGGCGAGGTAGCGGGCATTGCCGCGCTCGTCCTCGATGGCGTCCGGACTGATGTGCGTCACCTGCCCCTTCAGGGATCCGTAGGTGGTGAAGTCATAGGCGGTGAGTTTCACCCGCGCGGGCTGACCCACATAGACGAAACCGATCTGCGACGGCTCGATCGCAACCTCCGCCAGCAATCGGTCATCATCGGGCACGATCTCGACCAGCGACTGTCCCGGCTGGGCGACGCCGCCGATGGTCGAGACCAGAACCTGGTTCACGATGCCATCCGTCGGGGCCAGGATCGACGTGCGCGCCAGCTTGTCACGGTGCGCGGGCAGCGCCTCCACCACTTCCGTGTATTCCTGTCGCGCCTTCGTCAGTTCCTCGGACGAACGGGCCTGGAAACGACTGCGTGTCGCCGCGATCTCCAGTCTCACTTCCTCCAGCGCACTCTGGTGGCGCAGCAGTGACAGGCGAGCGATATCGCGTTCCGATTCCGCGGCGACCAATCCCTTCTCCGACTCGATCAGGTGCATCTCCGGTTCCAGCCCGCGTTTCACGATCCCCTCGATCATGCTGTATTCCCGCTGCGCCACGGTCACCGAACGCTCGGCATTCGCCGCTGCCAGCTTCGCTTCAGCCAGCGCCTGTCGGCGTTGCAGCAACCGCGACTGCAGCACCGAGAGTTCTGCCTGCAACTGGGACCAGCGCGCGTCGAACAGCATCAGTTCCCGCGCCACGATCTCGGCTGCGCCGTCGCGGGTCTCCGCGGTGAAGGCCGGTCTGACCAGTTCGCTTTCACCCATCAGGCGGGAGATGCGCGCCTGTGCAGCGAAATAGCGTTGCCGCAGGCGATTGAAGTCACCGGTGAAGACTGTCTGGTCGAGGCGCAGAACCACCTGACCGGCTTCGACGCGGTCACCTTCCTGGACCAGGATCTCGCTGATGATGCCACCCTCCAGGTTCTGCACGACCTGCAGTTCACCGGACGGGATGACCTTGCCCTGGCCGCGCGTGACCTGATCGAGGGCCGTCAGGTGAGCCCAGACCACGACAGCGATGAAACAGCAGAGGATGACGAGCAACAGCATCCGCGCCGCTCCGGCCGGTTTCACGCTCGTGGCCACCTCTGCCATGTAGTCCTGTGTCGCCAGATCAGTCATCACCCGCCTCCGAGTCACGGGCATCCGCACCGGTCTCGGTCGGCGGATCCGGCTGTGGCGGCGGCGCATCCGGCACCGGCTCGGCACTGGCGAGATGGCGCAGCACCTCCTCCCGCGGGCCATAGGCGAAGATGCGTCCCCCCTCCACGATCATGATCTTGTTGACCAGCCGCAGCATGCTCGACTTGTGCGTCACCACCAGCATGGTCTTGCCTTCGGCGGCCTGTCGCATGCGCTCGATCAATGCGGTTTCGCTGCGGGTATCGAGGGCGCTGGTCGGTTCATCCAGCACCAGCACCTGCGGGTTGGCGACCAGCGCACGGGCCAGCGCTATCGCCTGCCGCTGGCCGCCGGACAGACCTTCCCCCTTCTCCGCGATGCGCAGGTCATAGCCGGATGGCAGATGCCCGACGAAATCATGAACCCCGGCCGTCTGCGCAGCCTGCAGTACTTCCGCGTCCGTCGCATCCGGATGACCGATGGCGATGTTCTCCCGGATCGTGCCGGAGAAGAGCTGCGTGTCCTGCAGCATCGCGCCCACATTCCGGCGCAGGTCCGCCGGATCGAACTGGCGAATGTCGGTGTCGTCGATCAGGATGGAGCCGTCTTCCGGCTCGAAGAGGCCCAGAACCAGACGGGCCAGGGTACTCTTGCCCGATCCGATCCGACCCAGGATCGCAACCCGGTCGCCCGGATTGATGGTGAAGGTGATGTCGTTGATCGCCGGGGTATGGGCATCCGGATAGCGAAAACGCACTCCCTTGAACGCCACCTGTCCCTGCACCTTCTCCCGCCGCAGGTAGGCGCGGTTCCGGTTGCGGTCACTGCCCGACTTCATCAGGGCATCCAGCGCCCGATAGGACATCAGTGCATGCTGCGCCCGGGTCAGGATATTCGCGGTCTGCGCCAGCGGCCCCATGCAGCGGCCACTCAGGATCACACAGGCAACCAGAGCCCCCATGGTGACCAGCCCGTCCTGGATCAGGAACACACCGTAGAACACGATGCCGACCTGCACCGCCTGCTGGGCGCTGTTGGTCAGGTTGGTCGCCGATTGCGCCGTCAGGCGGGTGCGCAGGCCCAGCGCCGACTGGCGGTCAACACTTTCCTCCCAGCGGCGACCCATGAAGTTGCCGCCACCGACGCTCTTCAGTGTCTCGAGGCCCGAAACAGCCTCCACGATCACCGACTGTTTTGATGCACCTTCCTGAAAGCTGCGGCTGATCAGCCGCGACAGGATCGGCTGCACCAGTCCGGCATAGATCAACACCACCGGGACGACGATGGCCGGTACCAGCGCCACAGGTCCACCGATGACCCAGATCACCCCCAGGAACAGGAAGATGAACGGCAGGTCCACCACCGCGGCGAGGGTTGCGGAGGCGAAGAAGTCCCGCAGCGTGTCGAACTCCTTCATCGTGTTGGCATAGCCGCCGGTACTGCCACGTCGCGCCGCCAGATCCATGCTCATCATCTGCTGGAACAGCGCCCGGCCGATGACCAGATCCGCCCGACGGCTGGCGACATCGATGAAATACCCGCGCAGGGTTCGCAGCACATAGTCGAAACCGATGATCACCACCATGCCAAGCGCCAGCGCCACCAGGGAATCGATCGCATTGTTGGGAATGACCCGGTCGTAGACGACCATGATGAAGATGGACGAACCCAGTGCCAGCAGGTTGGAGACCATGGCCGCCAGAATGACCTGGCCATAGATGCCGCGGTTGAACCAGAACGGCCCCCAGAACCAGTGCGATTTCAGCCCGATGTCCGTCGGATTGCTCATTCGCCGCTTCCTCTGCTGACGTCGAAGGCCACGCCGATGCGCCCCAGGGCACGCGCCAGCTCGAAGCGCGCGACCTGCACAGAAACCCGCGCATCGATGTAGCGCATGGCGACGCTGAAATAATCTTCCTGCGCCCGCAGGACCTGCAGCAAACTGACCCCGCGCAGCCGGAACTGTTCCAGCACCGCCATGCGGGAGCGGTGGTTCTCCAGCAAAGCGCTCTCGTAGGACGCGACCTCGTCCCGGCGCTCGGCCAGCGTCTGGAAGGCGGTGGTAACCTCCCGCTCCAGGGAGCGGCGCGTCGTCGCGAGCACCCGTGTCGCCTGGATATGGCGGGCATGGGCCTGGTCCGCGCGGGCGCCGATGGCGCCGCTGGTATCGATCGTCACCTGCCCGACGACCCGTCCGGAGAGTTCATAGTCCCCCTGTCCGTTCAGGACATCGAAGCGGGTTGCCCGCACCTGCAGGGTCAGGCTTGGCAGATAGGCCGCATCCGCCGCCCGCCTTTCATGCAGGCGTTGCGCGGAGATCAGCCGGGCCGAGGCCATCCGGGGACTGCTGGCCAGAGCCTGCTCACGTGCATCGTCGATATGCAGCGGCAATTCCAGGATCGGTGCGGGAAGCCCCTCCGTCCCGTCAGGCGGCGCGCTGAACAGTTCGAAGAAGCGGCTGCGTGCATCGACCCTTCCGGCCGAAAATCCGGCGGCACTGGCCCGCGCACTGGCGAACTGCGCGTTGGCCTGCACGACATCCGTCGTCGCGCCAACCCCGGCTTCCCGACGCTGCTCCGCATAGGTCAGCACCAGCTCATGGATGGCGAGATTCTCCGCAATCAGGGCTTCACGGGCATTTACCCGTGCCATGTCCAGCCAGGCGGAGACCGTATCGAATGTCAGGCGCCCGGCAATCGTGCGTGTCTCCGCTTCAATTCCCCTGCGCGCGGCCTCGGTGGCGGCAATCTGATGACCGGTTGCACCGAAGTCGTAGAGCTGCTGTTCCGCATTGACGAACAGGTCCGCCTCCGTCGTCGTGCCCTCGTCCGCGACCGAACGCCGATTGTCGTTCGCGTCGCCGTCGAAGAAGCCCAGACCTGTGGTCAATCCGCCCGACAACTGGGGCTTCAGGGCCGCACGGGCCTCCGCCGTCCGGCCCGCGGCCTCCCGCCCACGCCAGTGTCGCTCGTCGAACTCCGGGTTGGCGGTCACGGCACGCATCACCTTCTCACGGAACTGGCGGGTCTGTTCAGCATCCGCCGCCAGCCCGGTGATCAGATCCGCCGCACTGTCAATGTCGGGTGCAGTCGCCGGTGTGGAAACAGATGCCGGCTCACCTGCAATGACCGCGCGGAAGAAGTCGAGAAAGCGAAACGGCTTCGATGCCGCTACCGGTTCGTAGGGCAGTGGAATCTCTGCCCTGACGCCGGAGACGGAGACCGTCAGCACCGCGAACATCAACACGCCCGGCAGGGAAGGAATCCGCAAGGCCATCACTGCGGAGGGACCGAACATGATGGCCTTGCGGTCGCGACAGACCTGATCGGGGTCCTGATCATTCCGGTGTCGCAAGTACGTCGATCAGGGATTGCAGATCGCCCAGGGCCGTATCCGCGCCCGCCTGATCGAAAATGAAATCTCCGGCGACAAGCTGGTTGCTGCCCAGTGCGGAGATCGTGACCTGACCGGCAACCGTCGCCCCCGCTGCGGTCAGGAAGCCCGAAAGGTCGATCACCGCATCGCCATCCTGGTCCGACGCACTGCCCAGTACATCCGCCAGTGTCAGCTCCGCCCCGGCACCGCTGCGCAGCCCGGAAAGGTCGATCCTGTCGCCGTCGGCCTGACTGAAATCCGCCAGGTCAAGCAGGGCGCTGATCGTATCGGTCGCGGTACTGCCCGCAGCGGCAATGGAGAAGATATCCGCACCGGAGCCGCCAAATGCGGTCACGGTGGCACCGTCGTTGCCGATCACCCGGATATTGTCATCGCCTGAACCACCATTGGCGATGTCCGCACCGCCATCGGCGACCAGCACGTCATCGCCGCCGCGTCCAAGCAATGCATCGGCTCCGCCACCGCCACGCAGACCATCTGCGCTGTCGCCCCCCTGCAACGTGTCATCGGCCGCAGAGCCGATCGCCGCCTCCACGGAGACAAGCTGATCGGTTTCGCCGGCACTGACCGCGGTACCTGCACCGAAATCAACGGTGACCGGCCCGACCTCGGCAGACAGGTCAACCGCATCGGTGCCGTCGCCACCGTCCAGGCTGTCCGCACCACCCGCGCCGGACAGCGTGTCATCACCGGCGCCGCCGGACAGGGACTGGGCATCGGCATCGCCGGACAGACGATCTGCCTGTGCCGTACCGACAAAGGCCTCGAAGCCGCTCAGACTGTCGACGTCCTGACCGGACGTCGCTGTGCCTGCAACCAGGTCCAGCACCACACCGACCGCCAGGTCCGAGAAATCAGCGGTGTCCGTACCGTCACCCCCAACGAGGCTGTCGTTGCCAAGGCCGCCCAGGATGACGTCATCGTCGGCGTCGCCGGACAGTGTGTCGTCACCTGCATCACCCAGCAGCCGGTCTGCCCCTGCGCCGCCATTGACACTGTCCGCGCCGTCGCCGCCGGAGACCGTGTCTGCGTCGGCACCACCGGAAAGAATGTCATTGCCGACCTGGCCGGACAGGATGTCCGCCCCCGCGCCGCCGAAGAGTGCGTCCACGCCGTCGCCGCCACTCAGGCTGTCGGAGCCTGCACCGCCAATCAACTGGTCGCGCCCGGCATCACCTGCAAGCGTGTCATCACCCGCGCCGCCTGACAGGGAGTCATTGCCGTCTCCGCCATTCAGGACATCGCCACCGGCTCCACCAAGAACATTCTCGGCCGCCGCAGCACCACTGAACTGGTCAGCCTGGGCGGAAAGCGTGAACCTCTCGATGCCCGCAATCACCGTATTGTCGGCACCACTGGCCGCAGTACCGGCAGCCGCGTCAATGGTCACGCCGGCGGTCGCCGTCGAGAAGTCGAGGAAGTCAGTACCGGCACCGCCATCAATACTGTCGTTGCCCGCGCCCGGCCGCAGGGTGTCGTTGCCTGCGCCACCAAGCAGCGTGTCATCACCAGCACCACCATCCAGAAAGTCGGCACCAGCATTGCCGATCAGGCTGTCATTCCCGGCAAGGCCACTCAACCGGTCGCCGACCGCGCCGCCGGTGAGCGTATTGTCGCCCGCGTCGCCGTTCAGATTGCGCGGCTGGTCGCTCGCGAAGTCTACCGCCGACTGGGTGACCGCAGCATCCAGATTGTTCTGGATGTTGGCGACATCATTGGCGAAGTTCGCGTCCGTGGCATCCAGCGCCGCCACCTGGCCCACCGCTTCCTGCAGGTCGTTGACCACCGCAGCCAGAACCGCCTGCCCTTCCGCCGAGTCAGGGGCCTGATCGGCGGCACGTACCTGCGCGATGCGGGCGTTCACGTCCTGCACCACGTTGGCAGCGGCGGCGATGACCTGCGCATCCAGCGCGCCCGCTTCATCAACCTGGGCCGCCGCATTGGTCAGCACGGTCACGATGTCCGCAGCCCCGGCGTCATCCAGATCGACCTGTTGCCCCAGCGCATCCCGCTGCTGGATCAGCGCAGCCGTAGCCTGGAACGCATTACCACTCGATCCCTCGACACCCGTGACCGTCTCGAACGATGCGGCAACGGCGGCGACCTGCTCCGCCGCCTCGATAACCGCCAGGGCATTCGCCCGGTCGGCACCGACCGAATTGAAGGCATCGAAATTGCGCAGATCGACGTCATTGCCGAGGCCCAGTGCCTGCCGCACCGAAGCCTCTGCCGCGTCAGCGTCATTGCCGTTCAGGGCCGCCACCTGCTCGATCAGCGTCGTCAGCGGCGTGACCACGGTCGACCCGGCCGGGGCCGTCAGCACCAGCCCGGCCTGAACCGCCGCACCTGACACGGCATCAAAGGTATTCTCGTTGGTGACGATGATGATGTCGTTGTTGCCGAAGTTGGCAACCTGACCCGCAGGGATCTGGCCATTGGCGTCCGTCAGGGTGACAAATTCGCCCGCATCGGCGACACCGTCATTGTTCGCGTCGGCAAAGGCGGAAGCGTTGACCAGAGGTCCCTTCTGCACACCGATGGCGCCGCCGCCACCACCGCCGTTGCCGCCACCACCGCCACCACATGCGGCCAGTGCCGCAGCCATCGCCGTCATGGCACCACCCTGCACCATCCAGCGCGGGGATCCCTGAACGGCACGCGCGATGCCGTTTGCGAGACGGCCACGCGTCGCGCCCTCTCCCCATGTCGCCTCAAGCGCATGCGGTGCGATCCCGCCAAATCCAGCGGGCCGGTCAACCGGTTCCGCAAACAGGTCGTCCCGTGCAATCAGAACATCGCCCAGAATCCCGGAGATGCGCGCTTCCGGCACCCCTGACATGTCAATCCGGCCATCGCACGCCATCACACCCAACTCCCCTTCGACCGAACCCTGTTCGCGGCGTACCGCAGTTGCTTTTCCTGTCTCTTCCATGTCTCAGACCACCTGTTCCGCAGCGCCAAGGAACTGATCGAAGTCCGCCAGCCCGCCGGGCAGACCGTCCCCGTCGAACGAGAAGTCCGCTGCATCCAGCGTGCCCCCTGCACCGGTCACGGTGACCTGTCCCGAGACCTGGCCTCCGTCAGCGGTGGTCAGGTTGCTCAGATCAATCACCGCATCCCCTGCGACGTCACTGATCAGAAGGTCGGCGAAGGTCAGTTCCTGCGCCGCGCCGGATCGCAACTGGCTGAGGTCGATCAGATCCGTCCCATCCGCGAAGTCCGTGATGCCGAGATTGACTGAAAGGTCGTTGCCGTCCGCCGCACGCAACTGGAAGACGTCGGCGTCCGCACCGCCGGTGAAACTGACAGCAGCACCATCGGAATGTCCGGCGACCAGCAGGTCGATACCGCCGCCGCCGTCGAGCAGGTCCGCACCTGCCCGATCCGCCAGCAGGTCGTTGCCGAATCCGCCATTCAGGGTGTCGGAGCCGGCGCCGCCATCCACGGCCTCCCCGCGATTGCCGCCATTGAACGTGTCATCCTGATCCGACAGGGTCAGCAGACCGCTGTCGTCAATCTGGAAGCTGCGGTCGTCGAACTGCAACGCACCGACCTGAACACGGTCGTCACCGGCGTCACCGTCACCCGCATTCGTGTCTCGCACGACGAATGCAGGACTGTTCGCATCCAGCGCCTGACCATCCAGACCCAGCAGACGGTTGAACAGCTCGACGTCCCGCGCATTCATGGCGGTGATCTCGAAATCCTCGTGCGACCCGCTGAAGATCGCGGTGGCGCGCTCCTGTCCGATCAGGATGTCGTTCTCTGTACCACCGTCCAGCAGATCATCGCCTGCGCCACCCGCCAGCGTGTCATCACCTGCTTCGCCGGTCAGCGAGTCCCGGCCATTGTCAACGGCCAGCAGATCCTCGCCCGCGGAGCCGTTCGTCGTGATGATCGGCTCATCCACTCCCTGGATGGTGAACGTCACGGTCGCGTCGTCGGTCGCACCCTCAGGGTCGGTCACCGTGTAATCGAAGGCATCGGTGTCGCTCTCGCCCGCGCGCAACAGCTCGAACTGTCCGTTCGGGTCGTAGCTGAAACTGCCATCTGCATTCACCGTCAGCAGGGCACCGGAGGCGAGTGTCACCTGGCTGCCGACATCCGCTGTCTGACCATTGACGGCGGCAACAGTGATGACATCGCCCTCCGCGTCCGCGTCATTGCCAAGCAGACTGCCGGCAAAGGCGTCGTCTTCGGTTGTGGTGAAGGCATCGTCTCCCGCAACAGGCGCGTCGTTCACACCCGTTATGGTGATGGTCAGGGTTGCATCATCCTGACCGCCGAAGCCGTCATCAGCGGTGTAGGTCACCGTCTCGACCTGCGTATCACCGGTTCCCAGCGCCTCCAGCGCGCCATTCGGGTCAAGGTTGAAGTCGCCATTGGCGTTGATGGTCAGCAGGGCACCGGAGTTCAGCACGATCTGTGTCGCGACATTGCCGGCGGCCCCGTTCACCGCCGCGACGGTCAGCGCATCGCCCTCCGGATCGTCATCGTTCGCCAGCACATTGCCGGTGATTGCCGCATCCTCGGTCGTCGTCGCCGCATCATCGGCCGCGACCGGCACCTCGTTCTGGCCATTCACCGTGATCGTTGCATTGGCCGTGTCCGTACCGCCATTTCCGTCGTCGATGGTGTAGGTGAAACTGACGTCGCGCGTTTGCCCCTGCCCCAGATCGTCGAAGGCATTGTTCGGGTCAAAGGTGAAGGTCCCGTCGGCATTGAAGTTCAGCACCGACCCGTCGACATCGACGAATGTCGTCACGCCGCCGGTCAGGTCATTGTTGCCGAAGGCCACCAGCGTCAGCGTGTCACCATCGACATCAATGTCGTTGGCGATCAGATCGCCGGTGAACAGCCCGTTCTGCGGGATGGAGAAGGTGTCATCGACGGCATCAGGAGCATCATTCAGACCATTGATCGTGACCGTCGCTGTCGCGGTATCCGTCAGTCCGCCCGGATCGGTCGCCGTGTAGGTGAAACTGTCGGTTGCCGTCTGGCCGACGCCAACCCCCTCGAACTGGCCATTCGGATCATAGTCGAAGGTGCCATCGGCGTTCAGCGTCAGCAGCGCCCCCGAAGCCAGGGCGACCTGGCTGCCGACATTGGCAGCCACACCATCGACCGCGGAAACGGCGAGCACATCGGCATCAACATCCACGTCGTTCGTGATGACGTTGCCACTGATCTGAGTAGCCTCATCCGTGGTGAACTGATCATCCGTCGCGACCGGCGCATCGTTTTCCCCGGTGACCGTGACATCGACCGAGGCCGTATCGGTTCCGCCATTGCCGTCGCTGATGCTGTAGGTGAAGCTGTCGTTGCCCGTGGCACCCGCCGCCAGCGCGTCGAACAGGGCCGATGTGGCCGCGTCGTAGCTGAATGTGCCATCCGCGTTAAGCGTCAGCGTCGCGCCGGAGGGAAGGACAACGGAAGCGCCGACAGACGCCGCAACCCCGTTGACTGCCGTGACCGTCAGCGCATCCCCGTCATCGACGTCCACGTCGTTGGTCAGGACTGCGCCTGTGACGGTTCCGCTTTCGGTCACGGTCACCGCGTCATCGACTGCGTCGGGCTCGTCGTTGACACCTGTGATGGTGACCGTGGCGGTTGCGCTGTCGGACCCACCGTTGCCGTCGCTGATCGTGTAGGTGAAGCTGTCGGTCGCCGTGGCGCCCGCGGCCAGGCTTTCGAACTGGCCATTCGGGTCGAAGACAAAGGTGCCGTCGGCGTTGACGGTCAGCGCAGCGCCGGACCCGAGAGTCAGCGCCGAACCGACATCACCCGCCTGCCCGTTGACCGCGGAGACCACGAGGGGATCGCCATCGACATCCACGTCGTTGCCTATCAGGCTGCCTGTGGTGCCGGAATCCTCATCGGTCGCAATGACATCGTCGATTGCATCCGGCGCATCGTTGACGCCATTGACCGTCACGCTGACCGTTCCGGTGTCATTCCCGCCGTTGCCGTCCTGCACCGTGTAGCTGAAGCTGTCGGCGGCACTGGCACCGATGGCCAGCGCCTCGAACTGGCCATTCGGATCATAGTCGAAGGTGCCGTCCGCGTTCAGCGTAATCAAGGCGCCGGAGGCAAGGGTCACCTGACTGCCGACACTGCCCGCCTCTCCATTCACGGCGCCGACCGTCAGAACATCGCCCTGATCGACGTCCGCATCATTGCCCAGAACGGAACCGGCAACAGCGGCATCCTCCGTCGTCGTGACTGCATCATCACCAGCAACCGGTGCATCGTTCACACCGGCAATGTCGATGGTGACAGTCGAGCCGTCGGCACCACCGTTCCCGTCCGAGATCGTGTAGAAGAACTGCTCCTGCGCACTTGCCCCCGCACCCAGCGTCTCGAACTGGCCATTGGGGTCGAACACGAGGGAACCGTCTGCATTGACGGTCAGCAGGGCACCGGAGGTCAGGGTCACCTGCTGCCCGACGTTTCCGGCCACACCATCGACCGCAGTGACAGTGAGCACATCACCCTGATCCAGCTCCTGATCATTGGCGATGATGTTGGCGGTCGCGACGGCGTCCTCCGTCGCTGCAATCGTGTCCGGGTCCGCGACCGGCGCATCGTTGACACCATTGATCGTGATGGTGACGGTCGCGTCGTTCGTCGATCCGGAGGTGTCCGTGGCCGTATAGGCAAAACTGTCGGTATCGCTCGCCCCGACGGCCAGACCATCGAAACGCCCCGTCGGATCATAGTTGAAGGTGCCGTCACTGTTGACTGTCAGGCGCGCGCCTGAAGCCAGAACAACCTCACTGCCCACGTCACCGGCCACGCCATTGACGGCGGCGACGGTCAGTGCCCCCTGCCCGCCGACATCATTGGCCAGTACATCGCCTGCAACGGCATTGTCCTCGTCCGTCGTGACGGCGTCATCCAGCGCCGACAGTCCAGGGTTGATGGCCAGCGAAGTCGGAATAAATCCAGGTTGCCCGAACCCCCCGAGGTCAATCGGCAGCGACTGGGCAGAGAAATTCACCAGCTCTCCGTCAAATGCCGCCCCGACATCGAACGTGAATGTCACCAGATCCTGAGGAAGATTCCCCGCACCAGGAAAATTGTTGCCAAAGCTTGCCCAACTGAACTGGATGAACTTGTCCGTGTTCGCGTCATTGTCCGCGTCCAGGTCATCATCAACAACAACCTGCCCAAAGGTCTGCAGGTCCTGCTGGAACACGTTGGAGAAGTCGATCCCCTCGAGTTCTGCCGAATTGAAATGTATGCGCAACCCAAGGCCCGTCGTGGTCACGTCCCCGACATCATTGTCGTAGATGACCGTGAAGCTGATCTGATCCCCGGCGACGACATCGTTCAGAACGCCCGGGTTGGTGGTGATTAGGATGTTCATGACCTGGCCCCTCGTGCCCCTGCTGCTTCATGTGCGGACGGTTGGTCCGGCCTGCGCTTCGATGATTGCTTCATGGTTTCCCGCCTCACTGGACACTCGCCGCGGTAACCGCATCGCCAACATCCGCGAGTGCGACATTGATATCGACGGCATCGAGGAAGCTGGTGATGTCCTCTGGTGTGGTGCGCAGCCCGTCCGGGTTGGCGAAACTGGCAAGCTGGGAGGCCGGGGCACCGAACAGCCGGCCCAGGATGATCAGACCGTCCGACAGGGCGTTCTGCACCCCGTCGCCGTCCACATCGAAGAACCCCGCCTCCGCATCCTGCAGCCGGAGTTCCAGCTCCGCCGGGTCCGCACCCGGCGACCCGCCCGCCGCAAATCCCGAAAGCTGCTGCACCGGCGCGCCGAACATCCGGCCCAGCGCGATAAGGCCATCCGAAAGCGCATTCAGATTGCCGTCCCCATCAAGGTCCAGCGTCGCCTCGGCCACGTCCGTC
>BQJF01000023.1 GCA_021604565.1 Minwuia thermotolerans
ACCTCTACACTCGGAATTCCACTATCCTCTCACATCCTCTAGCTATGTAGTTTTGAAGGCAGTTCCGGGGTTGAGCCCCGGGATTTCACCCCCAACTTTCTGATCCGCCTACGTACGCTTTACGCCCAGTAATTCCGAACAACGCTAACCCCCTCCGTATTACCGCGGCTGCTGGCACGGAGTTAGCCGGGGTTTCTTTACCAGGTACTGTCATTATCATCCCTGGCGAAAGTGCTTTACGATCCTAAGACCTTCATCACACACGCGGCATGGCTAGATCAGGCTTGCGCCCATTGTCTAAGATTCCCCACTGCTGCCTCCCGTAGGAGTCTGGGCCGTGTCTCAGTCCCAGTGTTGCTGATCATCCTCTAAAACCAGCTATAGATCGTAGACTTGGTAGGCCATTACCCCACCAACTATCTAATCTAACGCGGGCCGATCCTTCTCCGATAAATCTTTCCCCCGAAGGGCGTATGCGGTATTACTCACCGTTTCCAGTGGCTATTCCGCAGAGAAGGGCACGTTCCCACGCGTTACTAACCCGTCCGCCGCTAGACCCGAAGGTCTCGCTCGACTTGCATGTGTTAGGCCTGCCGCCAGCGTTCGTTCTGAGCCAGGATCAAACTCTCAAGTTTGAACGTCGAACAATCCACCAGATCCGAAAATCCAGCGAACGTCCCGCACATGTGATTGTCCATCTCCAATTGCCAGCCGAAACCGGCAACCAGAAAATGCACATCGTCCTGTTTCATCCGGAATAACCATCAACCCGACCCAAAGACCAGACCGACAGCCAAACCGTCGAACAACACAAGGATGCAAAACAGACAGTCACACATGACCAGCCACAAAGACCGAAACCAGGCAAAACCGCCAGCCTCACATCCCCTTCAATCCAACCATGTCAAACAGCAGGCCAACCAGCGAGTGGTCGGCGAATTCCGTGGCCAAGAGGCTTCTGGAAGGTTCGGATGCCGAGGCACCCGGTGCCGCGTCGGGGCGTATTGCCCTGCAGCGGAGGCGGCTTATAGGCCCCTGCCGCCCAACCTGTCAACAGCCCCCGTGACAGTTTTTTTGCATTACCGCACATTTCCCCCGCAAGACCCGCAGCAGCCGGGGCTTCGCGCTGATCTTGACAGTTCCACGGGATTGCGAGCATCTTCCCCTCCTGCGCGAAACACTTGGATTCCAAGCGTGATTCGTCCGGCGATGGTTCGGACACGTCGCCAACCCAGAACCAGCCGGTGAATGCCCATGACTACCGAGACCTCCGCAACAGGAACCAGCCGCCGTTGGATCGCCATGGGCGCTGTCTGCGTGGCCACGGCCGGTCTGATCGCCTTCATCGTCGCGACCCGGAACGATGATGGCACGAGCGGCGCGCTGGCTGCGGTCGATACCACGCGGCCCGGCCCGTCGGACATGCTTCTGACGCCGCGCCGCGACAGCGACCTGGACGCATTCTTCGAGCGCCTGCAACGGCAACGGGATTCCTTCGGCCTGGAGAACGATGGCGTGTCGGAGACCGACGTTCCGGCCACCGCGCGGCGGGTAGATGCAGTGATCCAGAGCGGTGACACGCTCGCCTCCGCGCTGGCCAGGGCAGGTGCCGACAACGTCAGCGCCCACAATGCCTCCCGCGCCCTGGGCGAACTGACCGACCTCCGGCGCCTGCGGCCCGGACAGCAGCTCACCATCCTGTTCAACGGCAACAACGACCTGCTGGCGGAAGTGCGCATTCAGGAGAATGTCGAGCGTACCGTCATTGCGCATCGCGATATCGAGGGGCTCGACACAGAGGAAGCGGCCAGGGCCGGTTTCGACAGCCGTGAGGATCTTCGGGAGTTCGCCCAGGAGCTGGTGCGCGGACGGGGCGTGATCGAGGATTCGCTGTTCCTTGCCGCCGACCGGGCGGGGCTGGAGCACGAGGTGCTGATCGAACTGATCCGCATCTTCAGCTTCGATGTCGATTTCCAGCGCGAGATCAGGACCGGCGATTCATTCGAACTGGTCTATGAGCGGTTCGTCGACGAGAACGGTGACGTTGCCAAGACGGGTCAGGTACTCGCGGCTTCGCTGACCCTCTCCGGCAAGCCCCTGACATATTACCACTTCCATCCGAAGGGTGAGCCTCGCGCCGACTATTTCAATGCCAAGGGCCAGAGCGTGCGCAAGACGCTGATGCGGACGCCGATCGACGGAGCACGGCTGTCATCGGGCTTCGGCAAGCGCAAGCACCCGATCCTCGGCTATACCCGGATGCACAAGGGCACCGACTTTGCCGCTCCGCACGGCACCCCGATCAAGGCCGCCGGTGACGGCGTCATCAACTACATCGGGACCAAGGGTTCCTACGGACGCTATATCCGCATCCGCCACAATGGCGAGTATTCCACCGCCTATGCCCACATGCGCGGCTATCGCCGCGGCCTGAAGAAGAACAGCCGGGTCACGCAGGGCCAGATCATCGGCTATGTCGGAACCAGTGGCCGCTCCACCGGTCCGCACCTTCACTACGAAGTGCTGAAGAACGGGCAGCAGGTGAACCCGTTGTCGATCAAGCTGCCGACCGGCATCAAGCTCGCGGGCGCCAACCTGAAGTCCTTCCTGGCGTACCGGGAGGAGATGGATACCAGGGCGGCCAGCCTGCCCTGGCTGGACGAGATCGCTGCGCGCGAACTGCCGGTCGGGGACGCGGTCGCAACCAAGTAGCGCGCCGCCGCATCAGCCGCCCCGCTGCATGGCTTGATCGTGGCGCGAGCCGCTGCCGGGCGCTACATTCCCGCGACGAGACGCAAACGAAGGGAGCCGCAGCCATGCTGGACAATGAAACGATCGAGGCGTTCCGGCGCGACGGCGTGGTGGTGCTGAAGGGCGCGGCCGATGCGCACTGGCTGGCGCGGCTGCGCGAGGCGGTGGAGCAGAACATCGCCAGCCCCGGACCCTTCGGCAAGGTCTACACGCCGGAAGGAGCCGACGGCTTCTACTTCGGCGACTACTGCAACTGGGACCGGATCGACGGCTATCGCGCCTTCGTCCGGGAAAGCGGTATCGCGGAAAAGGTCGCGGCCCTGTTCGGCAGCGAGAAGGTGAACCTGTTTCACGAGCATGTGCTGGTGAAGGATCCCGGCACCCAGACCGCTACCCCCTGGCACCATGACCAGCCATACTGGGCCGTTGACGGTGACCAGGTCGGATCGACCTGGGTGGCACTGGATCCGGTACCTGCGGACGTGACCATGTCCTTCGTCGCCGGATCGCACCTGTCGGGCATCCACTATCGCCCGCGCTATTTCCTGAACCAGCGCGATTACGAGGATCATGACGGCCCGTCGGTGCCAGATATCGATGCCAGTCCCGAGGACTATCGCATTCTCAGCTTCGCCGTGGAGCCGGGGGACGCCATCGCCTTCCACGCCCGCACCCTGCATGGCGCACCCGGCAATCGGGGCCAGCATCGCCGCCGCGCCGTCGCGTTCCGCTGGACCGGCGACGACGCCCGCTTTGCCCGCCGCAAGGGCCAGATGTCACCACCCTTTCCTGACGTGGGCCTGGAACCCGGTGACCTGATGGACTGTCCGACCTTCCCCGTGGTCTGGCCGCCCGAACAGCAGACCATTCCCGCATGAGCCTGTTCGAACGGCTGAAGGCCGACACGGCGGCCGACTGGCAGGCCTATACCCATCACCCCTTCGTCGCCGGAATGGCCGACGGCAGCCTGCCCCAGGCCGCGTTCCGGCACTATCTGGTGCAGGACTACCTGTTCCTGATCCAGTTCGCGCGTGCCTACGCGCTGGCCGTCTACAAGTCCGGCAGCCTGGCGGACATGCGCGCCGCCGCCGAGACCATGAACGGCATCCTGAACACGGAGATGCAACTGCATATCGGCTATTGCGCCGGATACGGCATTGCAGAGCACGAGATGGAGCAGGCCGCCGAAGCCCCCGAGTGCACCGCCTATACCCGCTTCGTGCTGGAGGCGGGGATGGCGGGCGACATCCTGGACCTGCATGTCGCCCTGTCGCCCTGCGTCATCGGCTATGGCGAGATCGGTGCGCGGCTGGCCGCAGACCCGGCAACGAAGCGGGCGGACAACCCCTATCTGAGCTGGATCGAGATGTATTCCGGCGACGACTATGCCGCTGTCATGACCGGCGCCACCGCCCATCTCGACCGGCTGGGCACGGAGCGGCTGACCGAGGCGCGCTACCCGAAACTGGCGCAACTGTTCGCCACCGCCACCCGGCTGGAAGCGGACTTCTGGTCCATGGGCCTGCGCGCGCCCTGAGCGCGTTGGTGGGGGGATTCATTCGCCGACCGTTCCGCCCCTCTCCCCCTCCCGACCACCCATAAGAATACTCCCGTGGGTGGTCGGGAGGGGGAGAGGGGCGGAACGGTCCACAGACAACCCACCCACACGTGACATTCGCGGCGTGACAAGCCTGTCATGGCGCTGTAATCCCCACCTTCCAACCGGTATTTCGTGCAACAAGGCCATAACCATGTCGTCGCTCAGAAAACTCGCGGAAGAATCCAACGCCTGGCCGTTCCAGGAAGCGCGGAAACTGCTGCAGCGCTACGAGAACCGCGCAAACGACAAGGGCCACATCCTGTTCGAGACCGGTTACGGCCCCTCCGGCCTGCCGCACATCGGCACCTTCGGAGAGGTGGCGCGCACCACCATGGTGCGCCATGCCTTCTCCTGTCTGTCGGACGTGCCGACACGGCTGATCGCCTTTTCCGATGACATGGACGGGCTGCGCAAGGTGCCGGGCAATGTGCCGAACCGGGAGATGATGGAACAGCACATCGGCAAGCCGCTGACGGAGGTCCCGGACCCCTTCGGCACGCACGAGAGCTTCGGTCACCACAACAATGCGCGGCTGCGCGCCTTCCTGGATGCCTTCGGCTTCGACTATGAATTCCGCTCCGCCACCGACTGCTATCGCGCCGGTGAGTTCGACGCGGTGGCAACGCTGTTCCTGCAGCATCACGAGGAAATCGTGAACGTCATCCTGCCGACGCTGGGGCCGGAGCGGCGGGCGACCTACAGTCCCTTCCTGCCCATCGACCCCGACACCCGCCAGGTGCTGATGGTGCCGATCCGGGAAGTGCATCCGGAGCGCGGCACGATCGTCTACGAACACGCTGACGGGAAGATGGTGGAGACCGGCGTCACCGGCGGTCAGGTGAAGATGCAGTGGAAGGCCGACTGGGCCATGCGCTGGCGCGCGCTGGGCGTGGACTACGAGATGGCGGGCAAGGACCTGATCGATTCCGTGCGCCTGTCGGGGCGCATCTGCCGCATCCTGGGCGGCACCCCGCCGGAGGGCTTCAATTACGAGTTGTTCCTCGACGAGGAAGGCAGGAAGATCTCCAAGACCACCGGCAACGGCCTGACCATCGACGAATGGCTGACCTATGCCAGCCCGGAGAGCCTGTCGCTGTTCATGTTCCAGCAGCCGCGCCGGGCCAAGCGCCTGCACTTCGATGTCATCCCGAAGACCGTCGACGACTATCTGACCCACAAGGCGAAGTTCCCCGCGGAGGATCCGGCGAAGCAGATCCAGAATCCCGTCTGGCACATTCACGCCGGCACCCCACCGGGTGACGCCGCGCCGGTGGGCTTCGGCATGCTGCTGAACCTGGCCAGCGTCTGCAATACGGAGGACAAGGCGGTGCTCTGGGGCTTCATCACCCGCTACGCCCCCGACGCCACGCCGGAAACCAACCCGATGCTGGACAGCCTTGTCGGCTATGCCCTGAACTACTTCCGCGACTTCGTGAAGCCGGAGAAGCAGTTCCGCGATCCGACAGCGCAGGAGCGCGAGGCGTTGCAGGACCTGGCTGGCCGGTTCCGCGACCTGCCGGCCGAGAGCGATGCGACGGAGATCCAGAACCTGGTCTATACCGTTGGCAAGGACCACGGCTTCGAGAACCTGCGCGACTGGTTCGGCACGCTCTACGAAGTCCTCTTCGGCCAGAGCCAGGGTCCCCGCTTCGGCAGCTTCGTCGCCCTCTATGGCCTGCCCGAAAGCATCACCCTGATCGAGGACGCCCTGGCCCGCGAGGCGGCGTAGGGGCGGCAGCAGGCGGCGGCGCGTCCCGACTGGCCACTGTATCCCTCATGGACGTCGGAGACTGGATGCCCGGATCAAGTCCGGGCAAGACAACTGTGGGGGCGGCATGGGCGGGTCAAACTCTCCACACCTCCCCGTCGCTCGCGGACTTGATCCGCGAGCCCAGATCTCGGCAGCGCGTCGAACCAGCTTGCACGGTTGCGTAGCCGTGGCCAATCGCCGACTCCTCGGCGGCACGCCGGATGCCCGGATCAAGTCCGGGCAAGACGTCCGTGGGGTGGTTGGCGGTGGTTGGCGCGGTTCAAACTCTCCACCCCCTCCACGCCGCTCGCGGACCTGATCCGCGAGCCCAGGTCTCGGCAGGGCTTCGGACCGGCTGGCGTGGCCACACAGCTTTGGCGAATGGCCGACAACAAAGAAGGGGCGCGGCAGTTTGTGCTGCCGCGCCCCCTATTGTGCGATCAAATCTGTCGCCGGGTCAGACCCGGGTGAACTCCGCGAGGCTGTTCAGCATGTCTTCGAGCTGGGTGAGACGTTCCTCGGAGGCCTGGCGGTCCTCGTCGGAGCGGGCATCCTCGATATCCTCCCGCGTGTTGCTGATTTCCTGCTCCAGGTCGCTGCGGTCCAGATCCGCCATCGGGATGGCAGTCTCCGCCAGCACCGTGAAGGTGTCCAGCGCGACCTCGGCAAAGCCACCGGCGACGAAGAAGCGCTCGGACGGCTTGTCCGTATTGCCGACATAGACGTCCACCGCGCCGGGGCGCAGGGTGGAGACGACCGGCATGTGGCCGGGCAGGACGGCGAAGTCGCCTTCCGTCCCCGGCACCACGATCATGTCAACCTCCATGGAGGTCAGCAATCGCGCGGGCGATACCAGTTCGAACTGGATTCTGTCGGCCAAGGCTGTGGCTCCCGTTTGCTAATCTTCTACGCGGCTCGGAAAACGTCCGGTCAGGCCGCTTCCGCTGCCAGCTTCTTCGCCTTCTCGATGGCTTCGTCGATCGTGCCGACCATGTAGAAGGCATTCTCGGGCAGGTCATCGTGCTTGCCGGCCAGGATCTCGGTGAAGCCGCGGATGGTTTCCTCGAGCTGCACGAACACACCCGGGGAGCCGGTGAAGACTTCCGCGACGTGGAACGGCTGCGACAGGAAGCGCTGGATCTTCCGGGCACGGGCCACGGCCAGCTTGTCCTCTTCCGACAGCTCGTCCATGCCCAGAATGGCGATGATGTCCTGCAGGGCCTTGTAGCGCTGCAGCACTTCCTGCACCTGGCGGGCGGTCTCGTAATGCTCGTTGCCGACGATGCGCGGGTCGAGAATGCGCGAGGTCGAATCGAGCGGATCCACCGCCGGGTAGATGCCCAGCTCCGCGATCTGGCGCGAGAGCACCGTGGTCGCGTCCAGATGGGCGAAGGAGGTGGCAGGCGCCGGATCGGTCAGATCGTCAGCAGGCACATAAATGGCCTGCACGGACGTGATCGAGCCCTTGTTGGTGGAAGTAATACGCTCCTGCAGGCCGCCCATGTCGGTGGCCAGCGTCGGCTGATAACCCACGGCGGACGGGATACGACCCAGCAGCGCGGACACTTCCGAACCGGCCTGGGTGAAGCGGAAGATGTTGTCCACGAAGAACAGCACGTCCTGGCCTTCCTGATCGCGGAAGTATTCCGCCAGGGTCAGGCCGGTCAGCGCCACCCGCGAACGCGCACCCGGCGGCTCGTTCATCTGGCCGTACACCAGTGCCGCCTTGGAGTTGCCGCCTTCCAGGTCGATAACGCCGGACTCGATCATCTCGTGATAGAGGTCGTTACCCTCACGGGTACGCTCCCCCACACCGGCGAAGACCGAATAGCCGCCATGGCCCTTCGCGACGTTGTTGATCAGCTCCATGATCAGCACGGTCTTGCCCACGCCGGCACCGCCGAACAGGCCGACCTTGCCGCCCTTGGAGTACGGGGCCAGCAGGTCGACGACCTTGATCCCCGTGACCAGCACCTCGGTTTCCGTCGCCTGATCGGCGAAGGACGGTGCCTCCGCATGGATCGGCGCGGTCTGCTTGGTGGTGACCTCACCGCGTTCGTCGATGGGCTCGCCCACGACATTGATGATGCGGCCCAGCGTCTCCGGTCCGACCGGCACCTGGATCGCCGAGCCGGTGTCGGTGACTTCCTGACCGCGCACCATACCTTCGGTGGAGTCCATCGCGATGGTCCGGACCGTGCTCTCACCCAGATGCTGGGCGACTTCCAGCACAAGGCGCTTGCCATCCAGTTCCGTATGCAGGGCGTTCAGGATCGCGGGCAGATGCTCGCCGAACTGCACGTCCACAACAGCGCCGATAACCTGGGTCACCTTGCCGACAACATTGGTAGCCATTTTTTTCCGCTCCCGATTTCCCGAAGGGAAAGTCCTCAATTCGTTACGTCTCGCCTAGAGTGCCTCTGCACCCGAGATGATCTCGATCAGTTCCGTCGTGATCGCCGCCTGGCGCTGCCTGTTGTAGATCAGCGTCAGCTTGTCGATCATGTCACCCGCATTGCGGGTCGCATTGTCCATCGCCGTCATGCGGGCACCCTGTTCGGATGCGCCGTTCTCCAGCAATGCCTTGAAGATCTGAACCGCGACGTTGCGTGGCAGCAGCGCCCGCAGGATGTCTTCCTCGTCCGGCTCGTAGGTATAGACCGCGCCGTCCAGATCCGGCTGTTCCACAGTGTCCGCATCGGCCACCTGGGCCGGGATGAGCTGCGCCACCGACGGCACCTGGGCCAGCACCGATTCGAACTTCGAATAGATCAGGTGGCAGACGTCGAAGGCACCATCCTCGTACATCGCCAGAACCTTCTGGGCGACGGGCTGGGCATGTTCGAAGCCGATGTTGCGCACGCCGGCGAACTCGATCGTCTCGATGATCAGGCTGCCGTACTGCCGACGCAGGGCGTCACGCCCCTTGCGCCCGACACAGAGAACCTGCACGTCCTTGCCGGACTGCAGCAGGTCCGCGATCTTGGCACGGGCGGCCTTGACGATATTGGTGTTGAAACCACCGCAGAGACCACGCTCCGCCGTCGCCACGATCACCAGATGCTTCTGGTCAGCGCCCGTCCCCGCCAGCAGCTTCGGCGCGTCGTCACGCCCGGCCATGCCGGACGCCAGCGTGCCGATGACACGCTCCATCCGCACCGCATAGGGCCGGGACGCCTCGACGGCATCCTGCGCCCGGCGCAGCTTGGCCGCGGCGACCATGTTCATGGCCTTGGTAATCTTCTGCGTCGACTTGACCGAAGAGATCCGGCCACGCAGGGCTTTGAGATTTGCCATTGGCTATCTTCTCCGACCCGGTCCGGTTTCCTCAGGCAAACGTCTTGGCGAAATCGCCGAGAATGGTCTTCAGCTTCTCTGCCGTCTCGTCGGACAGGGCACCTGAATTCTCGATGTCATCCAGCACGGCCTGATGCTTTGCATGCATCTCGTCGATCAGCGACGCCTCGAAGTCCGTCACCTTGGCGGTGTCGATACCGTCGAGGAAGCCGTTCACACCGGCGAAGATCGAAACCACCTGCTCCGACACGCTCATCGGCGAGAACTGCGGCTGCTTCAGCAGTTCCGTCAGACGCGCACCACGATTCAGCAGACGCTGGGTGGAGGCATCGAGGTCGGAACCGAACTGGGCGAACGCGGCCATTTCGCGATACTGCGCCAGCTCCAGCTTGATCGAGCCGGACACCTTCTTCATCGCCTTGGTCTGCGCGGCGGAACCCACACGGCTGACCGAGAGGCCGACGTTGATGGCCGGACGAACGCCCTGGTAGAACAGGTCCGTCTCCAGGAAGATCTGGCCGTCGGTGATGGAAATCACGTTCGTCGGAATGAAGGCCGACACGTCACCGCCCTGGGTCTCGATGACCGGCAGCGCCGTCAGCGAACCGTTACCGGCGTCATCACCCATCTTCGCCGCACGCTCCAGCAGGCGGCTATGCAGGTAGAAGACGTCACCCGGATAGGCTTCACGTCCCGGCGGGCGGCGAAGCAGCAGCGACATCTGGCGATAGGCCACGGCCTGCTTGGACAGATCGTCATAGACGATCACGGCATGCATGCCGTTGTCGCGGAAGTACTCACCCATGGTGCAGCCGGTGTAGGGGGCCAGGAACTGCAGCGGGGCAGGCTCCGACGCCGTGGCGGCGACCACGATGGAATATTCCATGGCACCGGCTTCTTCCAGCGCCTTCACCACCTGCGCGACCGTCGAGCGCTTCTGCCCGATGGCGACGTAGATGCAATAGAGCTTCTTCGATTCGTCGTCGCCGGCATTGATGCCCTTCTGATTGATGAAGGTATCGATCGCGACGGCGGTCTTGCCGGTCTGGCGGTCACCAATGATCAGCTCACGCTGGCCACGGCCGACAGGCACCAGGGCGTCCAGCGCCTTCAGGCCGGTCTGCATCGGCTCATGCACCGACTTGCGCGGGATGATGCCCGGGGCCTTCACCTCGACGCGGCTGCGAACCACATCCTCCAGCGGGCCCTTGCCGTCGATCGGGTTGCCGAGACCGTCAACCACACGGCCCAGCAGGCCGCGCCCGATGGGCACGTCCACGATAGTGCCGAGGCGCTTGACCGTATCGCCTTCCTTGATCTGCTGGTCGGACCCGAAGATCACGACGCCGACGTTGTCGCTTTCCAGGTTCAGGGCCATGCCCTTGATCCCGTTGGGGAACTCGACCATCTCACCGGCCTGGACGTTGTCCAGCCCATAGACACGGGCAATACCGTCACCGACGGCGAGCACCTGGCCAACTTCTGAAACGTCGGCTTCAGTGCCGAAGTTTGCAATCTGGCCCTTGAGAATGTCGGAAATTTCGGCGGCGCGGATGTCCATCATCCAACCCCTTTCATCGCAAGTCGGAGACCCTGGAGTTTCGTAGCCAGGCTGAAGTCAATCATGCGGGAGCCGACACGTACGACCATTCCGCCAATCAGACTCTCATCAACCCGGGTTTCGATGTTGATATCGCGGCCCATCGCGCTTTTCAGCGTTGCCGCGATCTTGTCCTGCTGAGCTTCGGTCAGGGCTGTCGCGGCAGTGACTTCAGCCACCACCTCGCCCCGGAAATCCGCCAGCAGCGCATTGTAGGTTCGGATCATCGGCGACAGGGCGAACAGTCGCCTGTTCTGTGCCACCACACCGATGAAATTGCGCACCAGCGCACTGGTGCCAGCGGCATCCAGTACCGCCAGCATCGCCTTGCCCTGCTGAGTCCGGTCAAGAACGGGAGAGAGCACGACCCTGCGCAGGTCATCACTCTCATCCAGAAGAGCCTGCACCTGCGCGAGATCATCCCGCACCTGGTCCAATGCCTTCTGCTCGTTCGCCATATCGAACAGGGCTTTCGCGTATCGTCCGGCTATGCCGGTTGCAACAGACGTATCGCCAGCCAAGAAACGGTCCTCGAAGGTTCAGGGGCGTCAGGCCGTACCGACCCCCTCGGTCAATACAAAAGCCCGCAGGCCCGCGGTTCCCAGACATGAGCGCACGGCCGACGGAGACCATCGACCCAACGAACGCGCGGTTCCTACCATGGTGCCTTGAAACCCGGCAACGACGAATCTTTGCGGCATTCTGTCCCAAAACCGCAACATCGGCCCGTGCAGGGCGCAGAACCGGGCTTCCGGAGCAATTTCCACGTCGCATGATTTGGTCAAAGAAATGACTGCGGGTCCACATCGATGGCCAGTCGGGCCTTGCCGGGCAGGCGAAAACCGTCGAGCCAGCGCGACAGGAATCGCTGCAATGGCTGCCCGTGACGACTGACGACCAGGAACCGGAACCGGTGCCGTCCCCGCACGACCGCGATCGGGGCCGGGGCCGGACCCAGGACACGAATGCCGCTCTCGACGCTCGCCGCCGGGATGCGCCGCGCCAGCGCCGTGGCCAGATCCTGTGCCTGCGGCCTTTCCGGCGCCGACAGGATCAATGCCGCCAGCCGCCCGAACGGCGGCATCCCCGCCGCCTGCCGCGCGGCCATCTCCGCCGCCACGAATCCAGCGGAATCATGCGCCGCCAGCGCCTTGAAGACCGGGGCGTCCGGCTGGTGTGTCTGGATCAGCGCCCTGCCAGCCCGCTCTGCCCGACCGGCACGACCTGATACCTGATGCAGCAACTGCCAGGTGCGCTCCCCAGCCCGCAGGTCTCCACCGGCCAGGCCCAGGTCCGCATCGACCACGCCGACCAGCGTCAGATGCGGGAAATGGTGACCCTTGGCGACGATCTGGGTACCGATCAGCAGATCAACCTCCCGCCGTGCCATGGCACCGATGATCTCCGCCGCCGCCGCAGGCCCGGTCACGAGGTCGCTGGTCATCAGGGCGACACGGGCATCGGGAAAGACGGTCTTCGCCTCCTCCGCCAGGCGCTCCACGCCCGGACCGCATGCCTTCAGGCTGTCGGTATCGCCACACTTGGGACAGACGCTGGGGCGCCGGACCTCATGGCCGCAGTGATGACACTGCAAGCGCCCGAGATAGCGATGCTCGACCAGCCAGGCCGTGCAGTGGGGACATTCGATACGATGGCCGCAGGTATTGCAGAGCGTCAGAGGCGCATAACCCCGCCGGTTCAGGAACAGCAGGGCCTGCTCTCCGGCGGCCAGGGTTTCCTGCACCGCCTGCTCCAGCCTGCCGCCGATCCAGCGCCCACCCGGAGGGCGGTCGTGGCACATGTCCACGATCTCCACCGTCGGCAGTTCGGCGGCGCCATAGCGGCGCTCCAGCTTCTGATGGCCGTAGCGGCCGGCCTGGACATTGGCCAGCGTCTCCAGCGACGGCGTGGCGGACGAGAGAATGACCGGGAACGCCCCGATGGAGCCGCGCAGCACCGCCATGTCGCGGGCGTGGTAGTGCAGGCCGTCCTCCTGCTTGAAGGATCCGTCATGCTCCTCATCGACAATGATCAGTCCCAGATCGCGGCAGGGCAGGAACAGCGCGGAACGGGCACCGACGATGATCCGCGCCCGCCCCGAGACCACATCACGCATGGCACTGCGCCGGTCCCGGTCCGACAGGCCGGAATGCCAGGCAGTGGGCGCGGTGCCGAACCGGTCGGCGAAACGGCCCAGTATCTGCTGTGTCAGCGCGATCTCCGGCAGCAACACCAGCACCTGCCGATCCTGACGCAGGGCCTCCGCCACGGCCTCGCAATAGACCTCGGTCTTGCCCGCACCGGTCACCCCCTCCAGCAGGGTGGCGGAGAAACCCTGACCCACGCCCTGCCTCAACGCATCGGCGGCGCGCGCCTGGTCGGCCGCCAGTTCGGGGACGGCGAAATCCGGCTCCGGCTGCGCCCTGTGAGCCGACACCATCTGCTCGAAGGCCTGCAGTGCGCCCTTTTCCACCAGCCCGCGCACGACGGAGGTGCCGACACCGGCAATCTCTGCCAGATCCCTTGCGGTTCGGGGCGGCCCCTCCGCCGCCAGTTCCAGCACCCGTCGCCGCGCAGGGGTCATGCGGTCCGGTTCGGTGCCGGTCAGGCGATGCACGATGCGGGGCCGGGGCGGGCGCAACAGGCTGAAGCGGCGCAGGACGATGGACAGCACGTCCCCCGGCGGGCGCAGGTAATAGCGGGCGACCCAATCGACGAAGCGGCGCATGTCGGCATCCAGCGCGGGGAGTTCACGAACGGTCTCCAGAACCGGCTTCAGTCGCGCCGTGTCCGTGACGGCATCATCCGTTTCCGGGTCCGGGTCCCAGACCACGCCCACCATCTCCCGCGGACCCAGCGGCACCCGGACCAGGGTGCCGGGCAACGGTGGCTCCATGCCGAGGGGCACCAGATAGTCGTAGGGCGCACCCAGCGGCAAGGGCAGCAGGACACGGACCCGCTGCCCTTGCGAATCCGGTGTTTCCGATGCTGTTTCCGGCTGCCGGGCGGGGGGTTTCATATTCTGCCAACTCAGGGATAATCAGCGAATCAGGGCCGAATCGTGTCGGGCCTCACGTGCGATATCGCAAGGTAGCAGGAATCATGAAGTTTTTTGTCGACAGCGCCGACATTGATGCCATTCGGGAACTGAACGACACCGGACTGGTCGATGGCGTCACCACCAATCCGTCCCTGATCGCCAAGAGCGGGCGGGATTTCGTTCAGGTGGTGACGGAGATCGCGGCATTGGTCGATGGCCCCGTATCCGCCGAAGTCACCGCCACCGACGCGCCGACCATGATCGCCGAAGGCCGCAAGCTGGCGAAGATCGCCGACAATATCGCGGTCAAGGTGCCGCTGACGATGGACGGGCTGAAGACCTGCAAGGTCCTGACGTCGGAAGGCACCATGGTGAATGTCACCCTGTGCTTCTCCGCCAACCAGGCGCTGCTGGCCGCCAAGGCCGGCGCGACCTTCATCTCCCCCTTCGTCGGGCGGCTGGATGATCTGGGACAGGACGGCATGCAGCTGATCTCCGACATCCTGGAAGTCTATGACAACTACACCTTCGAGACTGAGGTGCTGGTCGCCTCCGTGCGGCACCCCGTGCATGTGCTGGAATCCGCCCGGCTCGGCGCGGACGTGGTCACCTTGCCGCCGGACGTGCTGAAGAAGCTCGCCGACCATCCGCTGACCGACAAGGGACTGGCGGCGTTCCTCGCCGACTGGCAGGGCACCGGCCAGTCGATCCTGGATCCCGACACCAGGGCGGTCTGAGGCATGGCCCGTTCAAGCGGCAAGACGACCGGCGGAAAGACCAGTGGGGCAGAAACACTGACAGATGCCACGGTCGTGACTCACTTGCAGCAGAACCCGGATTTCCTGCTGCGCCATCCGGAACTGGTGCGTCTGCTGACTCCGCCGTCGCGCTTCGAGGCGGTGGAGGAATCCGACAGCGTCGTTGACATGCAGGGGTTCATGGTCAGCCGCCTGCAATCCGATCTGGCGCGCGCCCGGGACAACCATGATGCGCTGATCAGTTCTGCGCGCTCCAACCTCTCCAGTCAGGACCAGGTGCATCGCTCGGTACTGGCGGTGCTGGATGCACGGGACTTCGAGCACTTCATCAATATCGTCACCAACGAGCTGCCGCTGATCCTGGATGTCGATACGGTGACGCTCTGTGTCGAGAGCGATGGCCATGACGGTCCCAGTACAACACCCGGCGTCCGTGCCATGACCCGCGGGGCGGTCGACCGTTTGCTGGGGGACGACACCCGTATTCTGCTGCGTGACCGGATCAGCGATGCGGAGGTCGTGCATGGCCCCGCCGCCGGGCTGGTTGCCTCCGACGCGCTGGCCCGTCTCGCGGTAAGCCCCAAGGCACCGCTGGCCCTGCTCGCCATCGGCTGTCGGGAGCCTGACCGGTTTCACAGCGGTCAGGGAACGGAGTTGCTCGGCTTCCTGGCCGGGGTACTGGAACGCTGCCTCGGACGCTGGCTCGACCTGCCACCGGGGTAAGGGCGGCGGTTCTTCACTGTCCCCGGCCTGCCCTCTCCCCCTCCCGGACACCCATTCAGGATAATCCAGTGGGTGGTCGGGAGGGGGAGAGGGCAGGCCGGGGACCACAAACGATTCGGGACAGATCATGTTTCATGCGGCGCGACAGGACTGGATCCGGTGGCTGACCGATGAACGGCGGGCGGCACCCAACACGATCAAGGCCTACGTCAGCGACTTGGATGATTTCGCCGACTTCATGGCAACGCACGTGGCCGGGAGGCTCGATGCGGCGGCGCTGAAGGATCTGCGCCATGCCGATTTCCGTGCCTGGATCGCGGGCCGGCGGCGGCGGGGGCTCGGTGCGGCGACCAACGCGCGCGCCATCTCCGCGATTCGCAGCTTCTTCCGGCGACTGGACAGGCAGGGCCTGGTTCACAATGCGACCGCCCTGTCGCTGCAGGCTCCGAAGAAGCCCCACCGGACACCAAGGGCCATCACGCCCGAACAGGCCCTCGATCTGGTTGCGGCACCGGTCAGCGCGGGCGGCGCCGTGGACTGGCAGGCGGCACGGGACCATGCCGTGCTCTGCCTGCTGTACGGTGCCGGGCTGCGCATTTCGGAAGTGCTGGCGTTGCAGGTCGGTGATGCCCCCCTGCCCCGCACCCTTCGCATCACCGGCAAGGGCAACAAGACGCGCATCGTCCCGATCCTGCCCATCCTGCGTGATGCGGTCGAGACCGCGCGCCAGGCCTGTCCCCATGCCGAAAGCCCCGAACGCAGCCTGTTCGTCGCCACACGCGGCGGGCCGCTGCGACCCGAGACCGTGCAGGCCGCGATCCGCCGGTTGCGCGGCAGTCTCGGCCTGCCGGATTCAGTGACCCCGCACGCCCTGCGCCACAGCTTCGCCACGCACCTGCTGGGGGCGGGCGCAGACCTGCGCAGCATCCAGGAACTGCTCGGCCACGCCTCCCTCTCCACAACCCAGATCTACACGGAAGTGGACACGGAGAGCCTCTACAGCACCTACAGCCGGGCCAGAAAAGCCGCAGCCAGCAGCACCTGAGCATCACACATCGTCACCCGCGCCGCATTTTTTGCCGCAGACGGCGCCGCCACGCATTGCCAACGGGACTTCAATGACTATAGTCCGCCGCCGCAGGAGGGATGGCCGAGCGGTTTAAGGCGCACGCCTGGAAAGCGTGTTGGGTGCAAGCCCTCGGGGGTTCGAATCCCCCTCCCTCCGCCACTTTTGCTATCTAAATATTTGATATTAAAAGATAATTTATAATTACCTCGGAATTTGCTCACAATTCTGCGCACAAACAAGCTTCCGACATAGCTTCTGTCCGGTCCGAGCCCCGACCGCCCTTTGCGTCTTGATGCCGCGTGCATGATGCGTCTGGGATAGCGTCCTGTCACATAGCTATTCGGCAGGTTGCAGCTTCATGGTGATCGTCTGCATGACCCGGTCCGTTTCGAACAGGATTTTCAGGATGCGCTGGTAGTGCTTCACGTCATCGAAACTTAGGGTGCGGCCCTTGCGATCTTTCAACCATTTCTGGGCGGGTTGGTAGCCGCCGATGTAGAAGCCCCATGAGATTTCGGGGGCGCAGTCGAAATACTGGGTCGCGTTGATCCAGACGCGGCCATCTTCGAACCTGGGCTTTTCCACCACGTTGTCGCCGTCCCCGGTGAAGGGGAACGGGGTCTGGCCAATGGTGGCCGGGTCCATCAGGTGCAGCTTGCGCAGCTCGGTGCCCTTGGCCGATACGTCCCAGAACTCGTGTGGGCTAGCGGGCCATGGGATGCGGGGAAAGTCGATCTTCAGGAACTTAGCATAGGTCTCGCGATAGGCGGGACAGTGCAGAACGCCGTATATGTAATCGAAGACGGCGATCTCGTCCGGAGTGCCCTTGTCAGGGTTTGCAGCCATCTCTTGCAGACGATTGTAGAGCTTTTGATCGAAGTTGGCCCTGCAGGTTTGGTCGAGGTCTTGTTCGTCGGGGTATAGGTAAAGGGGAAGAAGATATCCTCTTTCCTTCGTTCTATTCGAAACGTAGCTATCATCGACGATCCCGCTGGTGATGAGTGCATGTTCCCAACTCGAGACCGCACTTTGGCGGCAGACCACTAAGCCGAGGTTTTGGCCCGCAATCATGTGACGCATATGCTTGAACCGCCCCCAATCCACCATGTCCTTGCGGTAGAGAATCGCGCAGGTGTCGAAGGGGCGGTAGGCGATGGGCTTGATGTCTGATGCCCAATCGGCACTTTGAAGCACAACACGCGCAGCAGGGAGCTTCCATCCGCGAGAGTCACCAGGTGGAAATTTTCCAGCCTTCTTGTTCGGGAAAAACTCCGCACGAACCTGATCGTCGGTTTTGGCTGGATCAGCGAAGCGTGTGATCCTGTCTTTGAGACCCTGCTTGGTGAAGTCGATCACAAGGCCATCCTTTGCCGTCACAATGCCGGTGACGTTGGCGGGCATAAATTCCGCTATCCCAAAGCCCTTTTCGTAGACCGCGCTCAGGGTGTGATCACGTGGCACAAAAGCGTATTGAGGGGCCGTATAGTCGATCCGGTTGGTGATAGGTGCTCCAATCCTGCCTGCTTCAAGGCTGGCATATTTGCCTTCTCGGGTGCCCCAGAGATCGCCATGCCAGACCTCGGCCAGTCCCTTCTTCTTCTGGCCGGTCTTCACTGCGATGATGATCGCCACGCCTTGCTGGATGTCGAAGATGTTCTTGTCGGGCTTGCCTTCAGGCGTGATCTCTTTCTTCTTGGCGTTGCCGTGGAGGTCGATGACGTGGATTCGGTCGAAGGTGTTCAGCAGGTGCCAGCGCATTCCACGGAAGGTCGGATTGTCGAGGTATCCATGGTTGGTAATGAAACCAAGAATGCCTTCTCCATTCTTCTCGATCAGGCTCTCGGAGAGGCGGATGAACTTCACATAGTCGTCGTGCAGCCAGTGCTTGCGTTCGCCGAAGTGCTGGCTCTCGACGTATTTGTAGTCTTCGATCAGGTTGGTGATCCACTCGCCCATGTTGTGCGAGATGCCCGAATAGGGCGGGTTGCCGATCACGCACATGATGGGCATGTCACGCTTGATCGTGTTGGCTCCCTTGGCTTCGCGGGAGAGCCATTGCGTGAAGGGCAGGGTCTGGTTGGCCGGTTCGCCTTCCTCAAGGCTGTTGGTCAAATAGACTGAGAGGCGCGGCGGGGTGTTGGTGGGTTTGTAGCCCAGTTCGGTCAGGATCATGTCCAGCTTCATGTGGCACATGGCATAAGACGCCATCAGCAGCTCGAAGCCGTGCAGGCGAGGGATCAGGTCGTTCTCGATGTAGCTGGACCACATGCCGGGTGCGACACCCTGAATTTTGGGGGCGATCTGCTTGATGACCTCAGCCAGAAATGTGCCGGTTCCGGTTGCGGGATCAAGGATCTGAACGCGATGCACTTCGCGCTTTTCTATGGCCTTCTTGCCGTCCTTTCTGAGCCTCCCCGCCTTTGTCATGGCCGTTTGGCCAGTATCCCAGTCAATTGTCACCTTGGACGTATCAGCCAGGCCATCCACCAGGCCAAATTCGGTCTGCAGCACTTCATCGACCGCTCGAACGATGAAATTGACCACAGGCTCGGGGGTGTACCAGACACCGCGCGCCTTGCGCTTGGCCGGGTTGTAGGCGGCAAGGAAGGTCTCGTAGAAGTGCAGGAACGGGTCGTTCTGGCCTGTCAGTTTGCCAAAACCTTGCATGATCTTCGCGACGTCACACGCCTGAAAGACGCGGGCCAGATCGTCGATGATCCAGGCAATCCGGTCGTCGAGGTCATGACCTGCAACGTAGCCGAAGAGCGAGCGCAAGAATGGATTTGATTTCGGCAGAAGCTCCAGCGCTTCCTGACGGCTGAAGGTGTCGAGCGTTTTATCGTGAAGCCGAGCCGCAAACATACCGTAGGCAATAGTCTCAGCGTAGATATCGGCGAAATCTTCAGCAGTGATGTCGTGGATCAGATTTTCCTTGAATGCCTGATACTGCGCGGCAAGCTCGGTCCGGAAGTCTGTATCTTCGCGGAGGGTGTTGCTCAGAACGTCTTTGATCAGGTTGGCCTTGCCAGCCATTCTTTCCGCAAGGTCCTTTGGAGATGTTATCGTCTGCGGCTTCTGCGCGATGAAATCGCGAAGCAAGTTTTCAAGGGCGGGAAACTGATCGGGCCTCGCTACGATGCCCGTGACGAGATCGGCAATGGTGACCGATGCCAGAAGCTCACCGTCGCGGTAGAAGTCCCAGTCTAGTCCATTCGTATAGATCAGGTTCGGAAGCGCCGCGCGATACCGTTCCTGTTGTGCCTTGTTGGCGTCTTTCATGCCCCGGATAGGGATGTGAAGGTCCTTGGCTTCCAGATGACCTACGACGATCTCGCCCTGCGAGACAATGAAATCAGGCGCGCCACATTTGACGCGTTTCGGCTCATTCAATCCCGTTGCGTCCAAGTCGGCAAACAGGCGCTCGAAGGCTGAACGATAGGAATGTTCCGTTGCCTGACCAGTCGCATGGATGGTCTCTATCCGGGTAATGAAGTCAGATACAATTGTCATCCGGCAAAGCCCCAAAGTTCGTTTTCTCAGTGTTGCAAGGCGAGGCCACGCCGCAAGTTCGTCGTGTTCGTGGCTTTGGTGGATCGCAAACAAACGACAACAGCCAAAGGATGCAAAGTAGAATCGAAGCGCGCCTGGCCGTTGTCCAGTTCATCGAGGGCTGGTGCAATCCACTCCACGCGACATTCAGCCCTCGGCTACCAGTCACCAGTCAGCTACGAAATGAAGAGCCAAACGAGGCTGGAGGCTGCAACCATAGCTAGGGATCAAGGCCCATCGGCCCCGCGACGGACGCTTCTCAGGTTTCTTCAGGTCCGGCTATCCGTGATCCCCGCAAAGGCCATGCAGTGTGTGGGAAAAAGACCGCCCGGCCCAATCTGACCCACTGTTACCGATGGCGTGCGTCATAGGCTGCCAGCCTTGCGGAGAGCTGCTTCGCCCCCGCCTCAATCAGATCTTCCAGTTCGCAGTAGCCGTCAATGATCTGATCCGTGACCCGGTCATGCGTGCGCCTGTGCATGCCCTTGGGGCGCGTCAGGCTGGCTGACCAGCCCAATTGGCTTTCTGGCACCCTGAGACGCCGCTGGAGCCTGTGTACGCGCCTCCAGGCCCTGTCTATGGCGTCGTCGGACTGGCTGGCGTAGGCAAGCCTCAGGCAGTCACGACAGGCGATCCTGTCCCGTGAGACGTACAGCACCGCACAGCGCCGGTTGCAGAGACAGGTGAACCAGTGGCGCTGCCCACCGAAATTGCATGGCGTGGTCTCCGTCGCGACAGCAAGCTGGACCGGATGCCAGTCCGTACCGCCTGATGCCTGCCACTGATACCGGAAATGGACGAACGGACCAGTGGACCGCACATGCACCCGCCCGGTCGCCTTGCCATCGACCGACCAGACGATCTCGCTTGCCGCACCATCGCGAAGCAGGCCCCAGCGCTTCAGCTTGCGGATATCCACCGCATGCAGGTGCTCGCACTTCCGACGCCACCCGGAACGCCCGCTCAGCAAGCCGCCCATGACCGGCCCCCGTGTTTTCCGAAATCATCTGCGAAGTTGGTCATGGCGATGCAGGCGCTGTTGTGGGCCGCGTGGTCTCCCGGCTGCGTCCGGGTGGCCTCTTGCCGGTCTGTGGCCGCTCAGAGGCCCCCACAACGCCGTTCTCGCGCCATCGGGCAGTCGGACCCAGTGATTCCGAGAAACCGCAACGCTTGCCCTCTATCGCCCCCTCATTGGTTCGGATGACACGGAAGTCTTTGGCGGCTTCGGCATCGCATCCTTTGAGCATGTACCGAACAATGCCTGCCCTGGCCTCCCGGCTGTCATAGACGCATTTGGACTTCACCACGCCCTTGCCCCACCGTGTGCCGGTTCGGGCAATCCAGCCGCGTTGCAGTTCGCTGAACCGCTTCTCCAGTTCAGTGGGCAGGTGGATGAGCAGATGCACGTGCTCATCCTTGTGCGCCGGGTTCTCGATCACCCAGATGCAGACCAGCGGAACGCCCTGGGTGTTGAGCCAATCCGATGCAGCTTTCAGGTACAGACCCAGCGCCTCAATGGTTCGCATCGGGCAGAGGTTGGCGGCGAATGCGATGGTCACGAAGCGATTGAGCCGCCGCCCGGTACTGGCAGCATGGGCTTCGGCCAGGATCAGCGGTTCCGCCTTCGCGATGGCGATCTCGGTTGAAGTGACAAGCCGACTGGCCTCGCGACGTTTGATCCTGCCGAACTTGCCCCGCTTTCGGCCACGGGATTGCTGGACAGGGGCGCTCACGGAAACACCGCCCGGACAGCAGCCGAGAAGGCCAACGGTAGAATGATGGTTGCCGGGTCCAGTGTGCAGAGGCTGGAGCCCTTTACTACATAAAGAGAGGTTCGCCAGCGTTGGGGCTTGATGCCTGTGGTCCGCCGTGGCTGTGAGGCCCGGTTTTCAAGGGGTTCGCTGGCAAGGCGACTGCCTGGCGCTGGTTCGGGCAATCGCAAGTTTGCAGAACGATGCGCGGGCCATGAATCCGCAACGGTTCTCGACCTGCCTTGCAGGTGAACCACGGCGCTCATTCAGACGCCGCCTGATCGCGTTCCGCGATGCGCTGTTCAATCCATTCGTTCACTTCGTCACCGCACCAGCGCTTGCCGCGCAGTCCGATGGGAACGGGTTTCGGGAAGGTGCCGTCAGCAACCTTCGCGTAGATGGTGGAGCGGGCAAGCCCGGTCCTGACTTCCACTTCGCCGCGCCGGATCAGTTTTCTCAATGCACAATCTCCTTATCCTGTGCTGTTCCCGGTGTTGCCTCATGACTTTCTCCCTTTTTTGAAACCGGCGGGCATTCCCCACCGGCTGCGCCGGGGTCCCGGCACGTCCACTATGTTCCATATATGTTCTGAGGAATGCAAGCCGAAATCGGCCCGCGAAGGAGCAGTGGTGGTATCTCGCCGCCTTTTCTGTGGGCGAAAGATACAAGATGTTGTGGTTTCGGGCAGTTACCGCTGGCTGCGGATCGGCGTGACGTTCGCAGCGGCTTGCGGCATGGCGCAGTAGTCCGCCCATTCGGCCATCAGGCGCGTGCGCTTCTCGAACATGTCGCCGCGCCGGTAAGCGGCCTCCGTCTTGTTCGCCACCGTGTGTGCCAGCGCCATTTCGGCTACGTCACCGGCATAGGCAGTCTGTTCCGCCACCCAGTCACGGAAGGTGGAGCGGAAGCCATGTGCAGTAATGTCGGCACGATCCATCCGACGCAGGATCATGCCGAAGGCCATGCCGCTCAGCGGATGCCCCGGCTTCTGTCCGGGGAAGATGAAGCCCTCTTTGCCGAAGTCTTCCCCCATCTGCTTGATGATCTGGACGGCGCGAGCCGACAGGGGAACATGGTGCTCGGTTCCAGCCTTCATGCGGTCAGCCGGGATCGTCCAGACACCCTCGTCCAGATCGAACTCATTCCACGAGGCATTCAGCACTTCGCCAGACCGTGCTGCCGTGAGAATGGCGAACTCCAGCGCCCGCGCCGCAACAGCTTCTCGCGCCCTCAGATCGTCCATGAAAGCCGCAACATCCCGGTAGTGCAGTGCCGCATGATGCTTGACCTTCTGCACCTTGCTGCGGGCTGGCAGTGACGTTGACAGATGCCCTTTCCACCGCGCCGGGTTGTCGCCCTGCCGGTAGCCACGCGTTGTGGCCCAATCGAGAATGTTCTCGATCCGGGACCGAACGCGGGAGGCTGTCTCCGTCTTGGTCTGCCAGATCGGTTCAACAATTTTCAACACCAGCCCGGTATCAATCGCGGCGATGCTCAGGTCACCGATCACCGGATAGGCATAGGTCTCCAGCGTCGAAGTCCATTGCGCCGCATGCTTGGCGTTCTTCCAGCCGGGACTGTATGCGGCGATGTACTGTTCAGCCGCCTTCCGAAAGGTGATCGCCTTCGCCTCTGCCAGCGCACGGGCCTGCCTCTCCGACTGTCGCGCCTCGATAGGGTCCAGACCTTCCCGGATCGTCCGTTGCGCGTCCAGCGCCTTCTCACGGGCCATGGCAAGGGGAACCACCGCCACCGGACCCAGCCCCATTGCCCGCGCCTTGCCGTCACGCATGTACCGCACCAGCCAGGACTTGCTGCCACCTGCCGCGATCTGGAGATAGAGCCCGTTGCCATCGGCATACTTGCCCGGCTTGCTCATGGTCTCGATCTGCCGCACCGTCAGCTTGTTCGCCGTCCTGGCCATGTTCGCGCTCCGTTGACTCACAACTCTACCCACAAACATGGGGCAGATCATGCAGGATCGCAATAGACCTTCCTGGACTCTGTAGAGGGAAAAACACCATATCTCAGTGCATTACGAGTCCATCGCCAGACGCCGCTGGACCTTGGTTTGGCGGACCCTCCCTCCGCCACTTCATTGATCCCGAGGCCGTTTGCTGGACTCGCGTTTCCGATGGATCGCCGGGTCATGGGGGCCGTCAACCGGACCCAATGGTTGTCTGCAGGGTAGTCGCGCCCGCGTAGATCAGCAGGATCGCCAGACTCTCGAAGCCGATGCGGCCTGGTCCCGCGCGCTGCCGGAGGACCAGACCAGCAAGAAGGATGGCGGTCATGAGGATGGAGACAACTGTCCAGAAATGACTGTCCAGACCAACCGCGTGATAGAGCGAGCCATCCCGGTAGAAGACATCCGCCGCCGTCAGGAACAGCGTGTCGAACGTGTTGCCGCCGATGATTCCACCAATGGCGAGTTGCAGCGCTCCGCGGCGGATTGCGGCGAGCGTGGTGACAAGTTCCGGCAGCGAGGTCACCACCGCCGTTGCAAGCGCCCCCACAAGGGATTCTGACAAGGCAAAGCGTCCGATGGCCTCCACCGATACTCCGGCAATGACCCAGCCCGATGTCCCCATCATGACCACCAGCAGCAGGAAGACGGCAAGGAGCCGCCACATGCTAGTCCCACCGTCCCGATCCGAAGTCTGTTCCGGCGTATCGGTACGGCTGTATGTCGTCGATACGGGAACCCACATGGGGTTCTCCCGCAGACGTCGCGTGGCGACCAGTGCGCCGAGATAGGTTACCGGGATCACGAGTGAGATCGGGTGCACCGCCAGCACCGCAAATTCCTGAAGGCTGACGGCGATCAGCGGCAATGTCAGAAGCACGATCAGGACAATGGACTGGAAGACGTTGGCCAGTTCCGCCCCCGCGTGCTCCAGGTTCGCCTTGCGGTAGGCCAGGTCGCCGATAGCCAGGAAGGCTGTCTGTGCCGCGATCCCCCCGATGCTGTTGGAGTAAGCCAGTGACGCATGACCGTCGTATGCGGCGGTCACGGAGACGACGGTTCCGCCCAGCGACGTCGCCACGCCGAGGAACAGGCCCCCCGCAATCGCTTCACCCAGACCGGTGCGGTCCGCAAGTTCATCGGCAAGGGCGGTCATCCTGAGTCCGCTGGAAAGCACGATCATTGCGGCAACTGCGAAAGCGGCCAGCAACGCCAGTATCGGCCATTGTGCAAACATCAGTTCCGGCACCCCGTACCGCGCTGACGTCCCGAAGACCGCAATGGTCGCGCGTCCCCGCCTGCCAGTGGTTCAAAAGCCTTGATGGGTCTTCCCTGTGTCCGTTCAGCGCGCTCGGACCCGGCTTCTGACCAGGTCGCGCGGGATTGCCGCCGCGACGTCTATCAGATCGGCGGGCACGCGGCCAGATAGCCTCTCCGGTGAACAAGCGGCCAGTGAACGACCTCTGCTCACGCGCCCATGTCCGACGCGGCGCGTGGCCTGCTCAGGCAAGGACCGCGCGCAGGTCGGCGAGGGAGACCGGCTTCTGGAGGACGGTGACGCCGGCAATGCCTTTCAGGTCGGCCATGGTGTGCGCGGCGCGGGCATAGTTCGGATTGTAGCCGCTGACCAGCACCAGCCTTCCGCGATAGCCTGCATCTGCAAGCCAGTCGACAAGCTCCAGCCCGTCGATGTTGGGCATCACGATATCCAGGACAACAATATCCGGCGCACCCGCTTCATAGGTCCCGGCGAAATCCTCCGGCCTGCCGACCTCGACCGGCTCCATGCCCATGCCCCTGACCACATCGACGACGATGGCGCGGAAATCGGGTTCGTCGTCACAGATCATGACGCGACGCCTGTGCTCACCGGACATTGCGACCTCCCTCCGCTGCAGATCCGAACCTGCTCAACAGGTCACTTGTCGAAAATGGTTTTGGCATCCGTGTTGTCCAATGTCCGGTCAAGGGCGCTTCGTCCGCGCCAGTGGTCTCCTGCGGGGTCAGCAGCACTGTTCTGACTTCCGGTCGGTTCAGCGCCACCCAGTCCCGCAGTTCCTTGCCCGCCGCAGTTGTCGCGAGTTCGTCGGCAAGGACCAGATAGTCCACGTTCCAGGTGAGTTTCAGGAACCCGAGCCCCCTCTCAGCCTCCATGAACGCCATGACCTCGTGCCCCATGTTCTGCAGGGCATGGGTCAGCACGTTGCGCACGTCGGGCTCAGGGTCAATCACCAGAATGGTTGCCGGCTCGACACCCTCCCGCATTGTCATGTCGGCGCTCGGGCCGCCGACGGGCTGGCCATCGACACATGGCAGGTGCATCTCGACACGGGTTCCGGACGTCTCGCCGTCCCTGATCGCAGCGCGCCCGCCGGATTGCTGCGCAAAGCCGTAGACCATGGCCAGGCCGAGCCCGCTGCCCTTGCCGACACCCTTCGTCGTGAAAAAGGGCTCGAAGGCTCGGGCACGTACATCGTCAGGCATTCCCGCCCCGCTGTCGGTGACTGAGATCACTACCTCCCCGGCCTTCGTCGCAGGGCACACGGCGATCCGGATATCGCCGCCCTCCGGCATGGCATCTCGTGCGTTGAGGGCCAGGTTCAGGATCGCCGTCTCGAACTGTGCCGGGTCGGAGCGGACGAACAACCCGGGTTCACCATCCAGATGCAGGCGGATTCCCTGCCCGATGGCGCGGGTGATCATGCTGAGCGCCGCAGTGGCACATACATAGGGGTCAAAGACTTCCATCGTCACGGGGCGCTGGCGCGCGAAGCTCAGCAGCCGTGCCGTCAGATCGCGCCCCCGGTCCGATGCCCTGCGTGCCGACTGGATAAGCTGCTCCTGCCGGGTATCCAGGCCGGACGATTCTCCCAGCAGTTCCAGATTGCCGGAGATGACAGCAATCAGGTTATTGAAATCATGGGCAATACCGCCGGTGAGCTGGCCCACGGCCTCCATCTTCTGGGCCTGGCGCAACTGCTGCTCCGCGGCACGCAGTTCCGACAGGTCGCGCATGGTGCCGATATACTTTCGTGCACCGCCAACGATCGCCTCCCCGACGCAGACCTCCGCAAGGAAGTAGGTGCCGTCCTTGCGCACGGCCCTGAACTCGATGTTGCGCCCAAGGAAACGCCGTTCACCACCGGTCATGGCATCGCGCACAGCCTGTCGATGGGGCAACGCCTCCTCCGGGTTCAGCAACAGGAATGAATCCTTGCCGATCACCTCATCCGCCATATAGCCGAAGGCTTCCTCCGCCGCCGGATTGAAAGATTCGATGATTCCGTGCTCGTCGGTGCGCACGATGGCAAGACGCGCGGCGTCAAGCGTTGCCGCCATCAGTTCCTGGTAGGTATGGGCCTGAGTCTGGTCCAGGCCGATGTTGCAGACACCGGCCAGGACACCCTGCTTCGCGAACACCGGGAACCTGATGGCCCGTATGGGCAGGGTACGTCCACCTGCAGCCTGCAGCATGATGTCTTCATCGAATGTCCCCTGTTCCTCGAAGACCAGTTCCTCGATCTCCCGGGTTCGCCCCGATTCCCGATAGTTCGGCAGTTCCTCGAAACGCTTGTCCATCGCTTCCGCCTCGGAATGACCGATCCAGTCCTCCGCAATGGGATTCAGCATCTTCACGCGCCTGTCACTGTCGCGGTAGGTGAAGGCAATCGGTGCATGATCGACGATCGCGCGCAGCATCTGTGCCGTCCGCCTGGCCTCGGCCTCCGCCACCTTCAGTGCTTCCTGGGCCTGCCACTCGGTGGTGATGTCGAGGGTGAAATTCGCCACGCCCAGCAGGGCGCGTGACTTGTCGCGCACCGGAAACCGGATTGCCCTGATCCGTCGGGCACCGGCCTTCGGGTCAAAGGCAAAGGTCGCCTGCCGCTCGACCTTGCCCACGCGAATGGCCTCATCATCCATGATCTGGCACCATTGCGCGGCTTCCGGCGCCGCGAAATCCGCCGCACGGCGCCCGATGATCTTCTCGACGGGCTGTTGCCACTGGCTGGCATTTTCCCTGTTGACCAGTTCGAACCTTCCGTCAGGGTCACGAAATGCAAAGCCGAGCGGGGCGTGTTCCATGACCGCCGTCAGCAGGGCCTCCGTCCGTTGTGAACGAGCCTCGTTCTCCAGCTTCTCGCTCTGGTCGATCACTGTCGTGAAGAAGGCCTCCTTGCCCTGGAACGTGGTCTTGACGGAATAGATGTTGGTCGGAATGACGACGCCATCCCATCGCCGCAACGGAACTTCCATGCCGTTGAGCAGCCCGGTTTCGCGCATGTTGCTCAGGGCGCGGGCCCGATCTGCCGGGTCCTGATAAAGGGCTTCGACCTTCATGCCGACCAGGTCCCGGCCCTTGGGCTGAAACAGGTCTCGCGCCCGAAGGTTCGCGAATGCGTAACGTCCCGCGATGATCATCAGGATCGGCAGCGGCGCATGCTCCAGGAACCTCTGCATCAGTTGTTCCGTCTCATCGCGCTCGGTGATGGCCTGGTTGCGGTCGGTTACGTCATTGACCGAAAAGGCCACCGCAGGCGCACCGCCCCACTCGACGGTGAAACCGACCATCTCGACATCGATCTCCCTGCCGTCCTGGCGGAGACCGCGAAAGGACAGACGCTCCTGAATCCGGTCGCCCTGCAACCGGCGCCTTGCAAGATTCTGCGCCCGGGCGCGTTCGGCCGGAACCAGCAGGTCGAAGGGATCCATGCCGATCATGGTGCCGCCTGCGTGGCCATAGATGCGTTCCGCAGCCGCGTTCGCATACATGACCGCCGAGTTCTGGTGAACGATGATACCATCGAGGGTCTGCTCCACGATGGTACGGAAAATGGTATTGTCAGACATGCTCAACTCTTCCCAAGCCACCGGTTGGATGTGTCTCGACCAGCGGGGTCCGGCAATGACGTTCGCACATCCTTCGTTAACTTTGGGTTCGTTGTTGCCATGCCATGACACTGCCGGGAAGCACTGGTGGAGCAGGCATGACAACGACTGAGCCCGAATCAGGGGGCGACTTTCAGACCTCGCGGTTCCTGACCGCAGCGGACCCCTTGCGCGGGCTGATCGTGCCCATGGTGCTGCTGCTCAGCATCGCGGTTGTCGTCATCATCGCGATCTCCTGGTTCGCGGCGGAGCGTCTGGATCACGAGACCGAGAACAGGGACGTCGCCCTGGCCCGCACCGCCCTGGCAACGGAGGCCGAAAGACTCGGATTTCTCGCCAAGGACCTGAGTTTCTGGGATGAGGCCATCGAGCGTCTCGTGATCGTCGGCGACGTGGCGTGGGCGGACGACAATGTCGGCAGCTACGCCTACGAGAACTCCCGGGTGAACCTGGTGATCGTCATGTCCGTGCTGGGTCAGACGCGCCTCCTCTTCAAGGATGGTCAGCACGACGAAGGAAAGGCCCGGGACTTCCTGTCTCCGGACATGCTCGATTTCCTGATTCGCCGCGCAAATGCGGCACCGATGGAGGAACCGGAGCCGGTCGTGCGCTATGCCGTCATCGGCGGTCGGGTGCACACGATAGCTGCGAGTGCCTTCACGCCGGAGTCCGGCGAAGATGCCGGGGCGCCACGTCGGCCACGCCCCGTACTGATCATCGCCTCCGCCATGGACGCCGCGTTTCTGGAGCAGATCTCGGATGCCTTCCTGCTGGAGGATCTGGCCGTCAGTCTCGCGCTGCCGGATGCGGCGCGGGTCTACGCCCCGATCTCGGCCCGGGACGAATGGGCAACGGCCTATCTGACATGGGATCCGAGCAGGCCGGGGACCCGGTTACGCCAGGACCTGCTGGTCCCGGTCGTGATCAGCCTGCTGGCCATTGCCCTGCTGGGACTGCTGTACGCGCGGCGACTGGCACGGGCGCGTCGCGAGGCCGAGGCGATCAGCATGGCACTCGAGCGCGAGCGCGAGTTGCGTGACCTGAAGTCCCGTTTCATCTCCACTGTCAGCCACGAGATGCGCACGCCGCTGGCGACCATTCAGGCGGCTACCGATCTGCTCGATCATTTCGGAAACCGGATGACGGCGGAGGAGCGCCAGAAGGAGATGGACACGATCCGTGGCCGGGTTGCCGCGATCGATGACCTGCTGGGCGAGGCATTGCTGCTGGAGAAGGGTGAAACCCGGCAGCCCGTTCCGGAGGATCTGGATCTGGCCGCAATGATCCGCGCGCACTGGCAGCACAACCTGCCGAGTGAGGGGCGGACGCTTGAACTGACCGACGAACGCCCGACCGCAGCAACGGTCCGGTTCGACCGGCGGACGCTGAACCAGATCATCGGGAACCTGCTGCAGAACGCCCTGAAGTACTCCGCTGCGGACACGACGGTCGCCGTGCGGCTGGCGGAGACCGATGACCGACTGGTGATCGTGGTGACTGACCACGGCATCGGAATCCCGCAGAAGGATCTGGCGCATGTGCGCGAACCATTCAGCAGGGGCGGCAATGTTGCCGACGTCGGCGGGGTTGGCTTTGGCCTGAGTATCGTGGATCGTGCCATCGCCCTGCTTGGTGGTTCGTTCAGTATCGAAAGCAGGGAAGCCGAGGGGACCACCGTGACCGTGCGTCTGCCCCTGCCCGCAAAGAGGGAGCCGTCACGTTGAACGTACCGCCGAGAAAAGTGCTTGTGATCGAGGATGAGGCGGATATCCGCGAACGTCTGGTCAGGGGACTCGGGTTTGCAGGCTATGAGGCGTCCGGCGCGAGCGACGGCGCGGAAGGCATCGCCAGCCTGATGCAGTCCCCGGTGGATGTCATTGTCTGTGACATGATGATGCCGTCGCTGAACGGTTTCGGCACGCTGACGGTGCTGTCCGACCACCCCGATCTGGCCGGGATCCCCGTGATCGTGCTGACCGCGCTGGGCGAGAAGACAACGCGGGACTTCGCCTTCGGCAAGGGCGTCCGGGGATACCTGACAAAGCCGTTCCAGTTCAGCGAACTCGTGGAAGCGATCGAAGGCCTGTTCGAGGGCGCGCACATTGGGGAAGGCAAGCGATGACTGCGGCTGAATGGTCCTTTCAATCAGACAGCACGACACTGCACGGGCTGCGCTGGGATATCGAACGGCCCGTAGCGCTGGTCTATCTGGTGCATGGACTGGCCGAACATGTCGCCCGCTACGACAGTTTTGCCAGGGCCCTGAACCAGGCGGGCTTCATGGTGGCCGGACACGACCAGCGCGGGCACGGCCGAACGGCACGGGACGGGGGTGTTCTCGGCCACTTCGGTGACCGGGACGGCTGGTCATCCATGGTTGGCGATGCCGGCGCCGGGGTGACGGCCTGGCGTGCAGAGCGCCCGGAACTGCCGCTTATCCTCTTCGGTCATTCAATGGGATCGTTCGTGGTGCAGCAGGCACTCTGGTCGTGGCCCGAGAGATTCGACGGCGCGATGCTCTCCGGCTCGAACGGTCCGCCGCCACCGCTGGCCGCACTTGGCCGCCTGATCGCCCGTATCGAGAGACTTCGCCTCGGCCCCCGGGGTCGCAGCAAGCTGATCCACGCGCTCGGGTTCGACGGCATGAACAAGGCCTTTCAGCCTGCAAGAACCGAAATGGACTGGCTCAGCCGCGACCCGGAAATGGTCGACCGCTATATCAACGACCCGGAATGCGGCTTCGTTGCCACGACGGCAAGCTGGATCGGATTGCTGGATGCCCTGTCGGCGCTGGCGTCCCCGAAGAACCTGCAGCGCATTCCGGCAACCATGCCCATTCACCTGGCAGCAGGTCGGCGCGATCCCGTCGGCGATTTCGGAAAGGGGGTCCAGCGGCTGCATGACCTCTACGGCGCTGCCGGTCTGACGGACCTGACATTGACCCTCTATGACGATGCGCGCCACGAGATCCTGAACGAGACCAACCGCGCGGAAGTCACGGCCGACATCATTGCCCGCATGCAGCAGATGATCGGGGCGCAACCATCATCATGACAGGCGGCGCCCTGCATATCCTGCTGGCAGATGACAATCCGGCGGCGCGGTCCCAGATTGCAGGATTGCTGGCCGAACTCGGGCATGAGACCACGGTTGTCGAGGATGGTGCGACGGCGGTCTCGGCGCTGTCGGCGGTCGTGGTCGATCTGGCGATACTCGACTTCGACATGCCCGCACCAACCGGGCCGGAGATTGCGGCGATGCAGGGCGCGGGCGGCGTACCCATGGTCGGCCTTTCACCTGCCCACGGCGCGCGGGCGGACTGGGGCGAAGCTCCGATCCGGGCATGGCTGACCAAGCCGGTCGGACTTGAGGCGCTTGCGGCTGCCATTGAGGCCGCTCTCGGCCTCTCCGTGCCGGTCAGCGCCGCCGTGGATCTGGCGCATCTGGCCACCTATACCGGCGGTGACGCCGCGCTGGAGCGGGAACTTGCCGGGCTGTTTCGCGTCTCCACCGACCGCTACCTGACACAGATGCGCGACCAGATGGATGGTCCTGGCTGGAAGGATGCGGCCCACGGGCTGAAAGGTGCCGCCCGCGGGATCGGCGCGAACGAGGTCGCGCGGCTGGCGGCCTATGCGGAAAAGCTGCAGGGCAGCGCCGTCCGGGCCAGACGGGAATCAGTGCTGCCGGAGATCACGCAGGCGGTCGATGAGGCCCATGCCTGCCTGGCAGACCATCTGGCGCAGTCTGCCGACTGATTGCGGCACCGGCCCAATCGAGTAGTGGACCGGTCTATTGCGCGACCGGCAGGGTCAGGGTGAAGCAACTGCCCTGCTCGGAGCTTTCGGTCAGTGACAGGTCGCCCCCATGGCGGCGGGCAATCTCGGCGCTGATGGCCAGGCCGAGTCCGGTACCGGAACGGCCCTTGGCAATCTGGCGCCAGCCGCGCGCGAACTTGGAGAAGAGCTGATCCGGGGCCACATCACCTGCGCCGGGGCCATTGTCGCGCACATCGACGCGCCAGCGCCCTGCCTCCACCCGCGACTCGATCCGGACCCAGGGTTCGGCAGAATCATTGTACTTGATGGCATTGGAGATCAGGTTGATCAGGATCTGGCTCAACCGGTCCCGGTTGCCCCGGATCGCGGCGGGTGTGTCGGCAGGCACATGATCGACCCGCACGCCGGTTTCCGCGGCCAGACCCTCGCAGGCAGCAATGGCGCTGGTCGCCGCCGTTTCGGGGTCGAGGCGTTCCACCTGCCAGCGCACCTCACCGCTTTCCAGATGGCTCAGGTCCAGGATGTCGTCCAGCAGGCTGGTCAGACGCAGGCTCTCGTCATGGATGATCCGCATGAAGCGGCGCGCCTGATCCGGCGGCATCTCGTCGGCCTTCAGCAGCGCCTCGGCAAAGGAACGGATGGACGTCATCGGGGTCCGCAGTTCGTGGCTGACCTGGCTGAGGAAGTCGTCCTTTTCCGTATCCAGCCGCATCAGGCGCTGGTTGGCCTGGCGCAACTGTGCCGCGGTCTGCTCCAGCGTCCGGGAATTGGCCTCCAGCGCCTGACTGTATTCGATCACCTGCTGGGTCTCGTCGACCATGCGGATGATCTCGTCGAGGCTGATCGTCTCCCCCGACACCACTTCCGAGATCATCACCCGGGCGGAGGCGGCGCCGACGTTACCACCGATCTGGCGCTCAAGATGGGTGATGAAGGCCGTGTCCGCGACCGGCACACCATCATCGCGCCCCTGTCGCAGGGCGAAGTCGCGGAACTGGCGGTCAGCGGCGTCAGCGCCGAGGATACGGCGCGACAGCAGACGCAGGTCGTCGATGGCGGCGGAACGCACCAGCGCGCGGGATTCGTCGCCGGGCGTATTGCGGAAGACATCGACGAAAAGGGCGCTCTGCAGCCGCTCCAGCGGAGCCTGCTCGCTGAACAGGGAGCCCGCGATCAGCAGGGCGGTATTGGCCGTCAGGCTCCAGACGATCGCATGCACCAGCGGATCGAAGCCGGTCATGCCGAACAGCGCCTCCGGCCGCAGCATCTCCCACCCGAAGAGGCCGTTGCTGACGATCTCGCCGAAAACCGTGCCATCCTCCGCCAGGCTGGGCAGCAGCAGGGTATAGACCCACAGCACGACGCCCCCCATCAGGCCCAGTTTCGCCCCCCGTGCTGTTGCCTGCCGCCAGTAAAGCCCGCCCAGCAGGCTCGGCAGGAACTGCGCCACCCCGGCAAAGGCAATCAGGCCCATGGAGGCCAGGGCCTCCGTCTGCGCACTCAGCCGATAGTAGAGCAGGCCCAGGAAGAGGATCAGCAGGATGGAGAAGCGGCGGCTGAACAGCACTAGGGTCTTCAGGTCGGCGCTGTCGTATAGCCGCAGCCAGCGCAGCCGAAGCACCACCGGCATGACGATGTGGTTGGAGATCATGATCGACAGCGCGATGCAGGCGACGATCACCATCGAAGTGGCAGACGAGAATCCGCCAATGAAGGCGAACAGCGCCAGCATCTCCTGGTTCGCGGCCATCGGCACGGTCAGCACGAACATGTCCGGGTTCGCACCTTCCGGCAACCGGGTCAGTCCGGCGGCGGCAATGGGCAGGATGAACAGGCAGATCAGCAGCAGATAGGCCGGGAACAGCCAGCCGGCGGTGCGCAGGTGCGACTCCCGCGAATTCTCCACCACCGTCACCTGGAATTCCCGCGGCAGGCAGATGATCGCGGTCGCCGAAAGGAATGTCAGCACGGCCCAGCGCCCGCCGAAGACATTCTCCCGCTCCAGCAGGCGACGGCTCATTTCCTCCGGGAACAGGTTCTCCAGCCCGCCGAAGGAAAACACCACGAACAGGCCGACCATCAGCAGCGCCAGCAGCTTCACCAGCGCCTCGAAGGCAATGGCAGCGACGACGCCTGGATGCTGTTCGTTGGCATCCAGGTTGCGCGTCCCGAACAGGATCGTGAACAGCGCCATGCCGACCGCGACCCACAGGGCCGGATCGATCCCCCCGGCACTGTCGCCGGACAGGTTGCCCAGCAGATCACCACTGCCGCCGCTGACCACCTCGAAGCTGGTGGTCACTGCCTTCAGTTGCAGCGCGATATAGGGGGTGGTGCCGATCACGGCCATCAGCGTGACCATGACCGCGAGCGTGTTGCTCTTCCCGTAGCGCGAGGAGATCAGGTCGGCGATCGAGGAAATGCGGTTCACCTGTCCGATGCGGACCAGTTTCCGCAGCAGGTACCACCAGCCAAGGAACACCAGTGTCGGTCCCAGGTAGATGGTGATGAATTCCAGACCGTTGCGCGCGGCCGACCCGACGGCGCCATAGAATGTCCACGACGTGCAGTAGACGGAGATCGACAGCGTGTAGATCACGGGGGAATTGCTGATCCAGCGGCTGCCCTTGCGGCTCCAGCGATCACTCAGGAAGGCGAGCAGGAAGAGCAGTCCGACATAGCCCAGCGCGATGGCGACAACGACATCAGCCGTCAGCATCGCGCTGTTCCGGCGGCAGGGGGTGCAGGATCGGCGGGCGCGGATCCGCCATGTCGGTATCGGTGACCAGTCGCCGCGACATCATCCAGCCGAGGATGATCAGTGCCGTCCAGGCGCAGAAGATATAGAGCAGGATGATCGGAATGCCGCCGAGCAGGCGGACGCTGAAGAAGATGTCGACGAAGGGTGGCATGATCAGGATCAGACCGAAGAACGGCAGGATGAAGGCTGCGTCACGCAGCTTCTGCCGGGGCATCAGCGTGCCGCGGCGCCGGTCCCGGCCAGCGCCAGAACCTGGTCGACCACATCCTGGTTCGAGAAGGGTTTGGTGATGAAGGCGTTGACACCAAGTGACTCGGCCACCTTGCGGTCCCTCTCCTGCCCCTTCGCGGTCAGCATGACAACGGGCAGCCCGGCATTGTCGGCACTGGCGCGCACGGACTTCAGCACCGCGTAGCCGTCATGCTTCGGCAGCATCAGGTCCAGTAACAGCACGTCCGGCGCTTCCCGCCGGATCTCGGCAATGGCGGCTTCGCCGTCGGTCACCGCACGCGTGAGACACCCTGCGCGCTCCAGAATGAAGGTCAGCAGTTCCACGATGTTCGGCTCATCCTCCGCAATGAGGATTCGTTTCACGCTTCCATCCGCCCCTGATTTGGTCACGGCGGCTCCCTCCCCTGATCGCCCGGACATCATTGCATGCGCCCGGATCGTTCCTGAAATGCAGTGTAGAACAGAACCGGTGCCCGCGGGTACAGCGTTCAACGCGAATAGAGGATCGAGTCCTCGCCACGGTGCAGGCAGTCGCTGCGTGAACACAGGCGGCAGTTGGGTCCGACAGGGGTCGCCATGTGACGTGCGGCGAAGTCGAGACCGTCGGCATAGACCGTCTGATCGGCATGAACCACGTCGCAGGCAAGCATGACCGCGTGCAGGAACGGCGCCTCGTGAAACAGGGCCGGTTCATGACGCACGGTGCGTCCGATGAACAGGTAGCGGCTGCCGTTCGGAAACTCCGCCAACTGCCGGATCACCCGGTCCGGGGTCTGGAATGCCCCGTACAGCGGCCACAGGGGACAGCCATTGCCACTGCGCGGTACGGGCAGCCCGGCGATGGGAAAGCGCTTGCTGATGTGGCCCGAGGGATCGGCCCGCAGGAAGCCGAAGGGTATCCCCTCCGCCCCCGGCTTGCGGAGCGAGACCAGCCGCTGACAGATCTGCTCCACGCTGGCGGAGAAGCGCTGGCGCAGCAGTTCCACGTCGTAGCGATGGCGGACAGCATCCTCCAGAAAGGTCTCGTAGGGGAACAGTGCCGCGGCGGCGAGCCAGCTCGCCAGCGCCCCGCGGGCGCGTGTCCGCGCCTCGTCACTGGTCAGCAGTTCATCCCGGGCAACCGTGTCGAGCAGATCCGGCGCTGTCAGTTGGCAGGCCAGCCGCGCGAGCTGGAACTGGCGCGTCGAGGGCGGTGCATTGTCGAGGAAGATCAGCACCCGGTTGGCTTCGTCATGGTGACAGTGATTGCGGAACCGGCTCAGGTCTGCCTCCACCGGGGAGCGATTGTAGACGGAGATATCGAACTGCTGCTGCAGGAACGCCGTCAGCGCGCCCTCGATCGTCTGGCCGAAGGACCGGATCTCACGGCGCAGGTCACGGGCCGCTTCCTCCAGCGGCGGGAAATAGCTCTGGTTCTGGATCAGGAAATCATCCACCTCCTCCGCCGGGGAGAGGGAGCGATTGCGGGTATTGCCGGCACTGAACAGGGCGACGAGGCGTTCGGCGGTGCCGGAAAGCTCGCCACTCTGTGACAGCACGATCTCGACAAAGCGTGCCCGCTGCTCCGTTGGCAGATCTTCCACCGATGACAGGATTTCCATGGTGGAACGCACCGCGGCGGCATTGTTCAGCACCTGATGCACCGCTTCCATCAGGGCCGGATCCTGGTCAAGCCGGTCGGTCAGCGCCGTGATCTGCTGATCCGCATCGCGGACGGAGCGTGACAGGCTGAGCATGGCTGCGGCCCAGTCGGGATGGCGGCTGACCAGGGCGTTCGCGGTGCCGGGATCGATGTGGTGCTGCAGGATCGACGGATCGGCGGCCAGTTCCCCCAGTCGCTCCACCAGCCGACGCTCCTGATCCCCGCTGAGATCCGCCAGTTCCATCCCGAGCTGTTCCGCGATCCGCTGCAGCAGGCTGCCGCCGACCGCGCGACGGTCGGACTCGATCAGGTTCAGGTAGGACGCGGAAATGCCGACCTTCTGCGCCAGCGACTTCTGCGTCAGCCCCTGGGCCTTGCGTCGTGTCCTGACCTTCATTCCGATGGGCGCGGCAACCGCCATGCTGGCGCTCCTGTCCTTGCCAAATGGTAAAGAATTTACAGTATCGACTTATCATTCTGAATGAAATTCACAAATTTTGCCAATTCTTTCAATGCTTGATTGCCTTGATTTACACTGCCGCGTAGCCTCAACGACAACCTGTGGCCCACCAGCCATGGCAAAAGGGATCGTTTCCAGAAAACCCGTCCGGGAGGGAAATTCAAATGACCAAGTCCAATGACAGCGGTGTATCACGCCGCAGCATTCTGAAGGCAGGTACCGCACTGGGTGCCGGTGCGGTGATCGCGCCGACGTTCTTCGTGCGCAACGCATGGGCCGAGGAATTCCGCAACAATCCGGGCAATGCTTCCAGTGTGAAGTTCGGTTTCAACGTGCCGCAGACCGGCGCCTACGCCGACGAGGGCGCTGACGAGCTGCGCGCCTACGAGCTGGCCGTGAAGCACATCAATGGCGAGGGTGACGGCGGCATGCTGAACACCATGCAGCCGCTGATGCTGAAGGGCGACGGCGTGCTGGGCAAGAAGGTCGAGTATGTCACGGGTGACACGCAGACCAAGTCCGATGCCGCCCGCGCGTCCGCCAAGCGGATGATCGAGAAGGACGGCGTCATCATGTATTCCGGCGGTTCCTCGTCGGGTGTCGCCATCGCCCAGCAGAGCCTGGCGCAGGAGATGGGCGTCGTCTTCATGAACGGCCTGACCCATTCCAACGACACCACCGGCAAGGACAAGCGCCGCTATGGCTTCCGCCATTTCTTCAATGCCTACATGTCCGGCGCCGCGCTGGGTCCGGTGCTGAAGGAAACGATGGGTACCGACCGTCGCGCCTACCACCTGACAGCCGACTACACCTGGGGCTGGACGCAGGAAGAATCGATCAAGAACACCACGGAAGGTCTGGGCTGGGAGACGGTCAACGCCGTCCGCACACCGCTGGGTGCCGGTGACTTCTCGCAGTACATCACGCCGGTGCTGAACTCCGGCGCCGACGTGCTGATCCTGAACCACTACGGCAAGGACATGATCAACTCCCTGACCCAGGCGGTGCAGTTCGGTCTGCGCGACAAGCAGGTCAACGGCAAGGACTTCCAGATCGTCGTTCCGCTGTACTCGCGTCTGATGGCGCAGGGTGCCGGCGCGAACATCAAGGGGATCTACGGCACGACCAACTGGAACTGGTCGCTGCAGGATGCCGGTTCGCAGGCGTTCGTGAAGTCCTTCGGCCAGGAGTACGGTTTCCCGCCGTCGCAGGCTGCCCACACCTGCTACGTGCAGACCATCCTGTATGCCGATGCCTGCGCCCGCGCCGGCACCTTCTATCCGCCGGAGGTCATCAAGGCGCTGGAAGGCTTCGAGTTCGACGGCATGGGCAACGGCAAGACGCTGTATCGCGCCGAGGACCACCAGTGCTTCAAGGATGTGCTGGTCGTGCGCGGCAACGAGAATGCAACCAGCCAGTTCGACCTTCTCGAGGTCGTGCAGGAAGTCCCGGCGTCGCAGGTCACCTACGACCCGAGCATCTTCGGTGGCGAACTGGGCCCCTACAAGGTCTGAACCACGGAAGTTTCCGGGGCCGCTGCTGGCGACCCCGGAAATTCGGACTGGTCCGGTCGCCCCACCTCCCCGGGATGGCCGGACCATCTTCGTTTCGGACCCGCGACAGGCTAGGGTTGTCGGAACGGTGAACTGACTCCGGACGGGTGGGATCATGGACGTCATTCTGCTTCAGCTTCTCAACGGTCTCGACAAGGGCGGTGCCTATGCACTGATCGCCCTGGGCCTGACGATCATCTTCGGCACCCTGGGTGTCGTGAACTTCGCCCATGGCGCGCTGTTCATGCTGGGGGCTTTCTGTGCCGTATCGGTCCAGGCCCTGCTGACCATCTCGAAGAAGGTGAAGGACGAGAGCATCAAGTTCTTCGATGCCTACAAGGAAATCCCCTACCTGGAGGCATGGTGGGGCGATACCGGCGCGATGATCATCGATTACGCCGTACCCATATCCATACTCGTCGCCATCCCGCTGATGCTGCTGATCGGCCTGGGGATGGAACGCGGTCTTATCCGCTACTTCTACAAGCGCCCGCACGCCGAGCAGATCCTGGTCACCTTCGGCCTCGCCATTGTCGTGCAGGAACTGATCAAGGCACAGTTCGGTGCCAACCCGATTCCGACACCCGCCCCGGAAGTGATCGCGGGCAGCGCCAATGTCGGCCTCTGGGTCGGGCTGGGTGAATCCGTGGTCTATCCCTGGTGGCGGCTGATCTATCTCGCCTTTGCCGGTGTGGTGATCGCCTCGGCCTTCGCGTTCCTGAACCTGACCACATACGGCATGGTGGTTCGCGCGGGCATGGCCGACAGGGAAACCGTTGGCCTGCTGGGCATCAACATCCAGCGCCGTTTCACCATCGTGTTCGGCATGGCCGCCGTGATCGCCGGTCTGGCGGGCGTCATGTACACGCCGATCCTGCCACCCGACTATCACATGGGCATGGACTTCCTGGTGCTGTCCTTCGTCGTGGTGGTTGTCGGCGGCATGGGATCACTCGGCGGCGCGGTGCTCGCCGGATTCGTGCTGGGCATCCTGCAGTCGTTCGCATCGATGAACGAGGTGAAGTCGATCCTGCCCGGCATTGACCAGATCATCATCTACCTGATCGCCGTCGTCATTCTGCTGGTTCGTCCCCGTGGCCTGCTCGGCCGCAAGGGTGTCATGGAGTCCTGATGATGTTTGCCGGTCTCTCACGCAACGACAAGCTGCTGTTCGCGGGCTTCACGATCGCCGCCCTGGCCATGCCCCTGCTGGCCTGGCCGGTCGGCGCGAACTATCCCGACCTGCTGCAGAAATTCGCGATCTACGGCATCTTCGCCATTGGTTTCAACATCCTGTTCGGCCTGACAGGCTATCTGTCCTTCGGCCATGCGGCTTTCCTGGGCGTCGGGTCCTATGCCGCGGTCTGGATGTTCAAGGGGGTGACCATGAACGTCATCCCGGCCGTGATCTTCGGTGTCCTGGTATCGGGCATGTTCGCCGCCCTGATCGGTTTCATCAGCCTGCGCCGGTCGGGCATCTATTTCTCGATCCTGACGCTCGCCTTCGCGCAGATGTCGTACAATCTCGCCTATTCGGTGCTGACGCCGATCACCAACGGCGAGACAGGACTGCAACTGAGCCAGGATGACGCCCGTGTGATTGACCGCATGTTCACGGAGCAGACGGCGGGCCTGCCTTCCACCAACCTGTTCGGGCTGGAGATGAGCGGCTACCCCGGATTCTATTTCTGCTGCGTCCTGCTGATCATCGCCTTCTTCATCGCCCTGCGGATCCAGCGTTCGCCCTTCGGCATGATGTTGCGGGCGATCAAGACCAACCAGGTGCGAATGAACTACACGGGCTTCAACACACGCCCCTATGCCCTGACAGCCTTCATCATCTCCGGCATGTATGCCGGTCTCGCCGGTTCGCTGCTGGCGGTGACCGACCCGCTGGCAGGGGCGGAGCGAATGCAGTGGACGGCATCGGGCGAGGTCGTGCTGATGACCATCCTCGGCGGCGCCGGTACGCTGATCGGCCCGATCCTTGGCGCCGGGCTGATCAAGTACTTCGAGAACATCTTCTCTTCCTACAATGACGGCCTGCTGGCGGAGAGTTTCTCCTTCCTGCCGGATTTCCTGAACGACGCCCTGGTGTTCGTCATCGGTCCGTTCGTGGGTGAAGGCTGGAGCCTGCTGCTGGGTATTGTCTTCATGGCGATTGTCATCTTCCTGCCCGGCGGGCTGATGGAAGGGTTGGCGCGAATCCATGGCTGGTATCGCAGACGGGGTCAGGGCGATGCAGGACGCAAGGTCGCGAAACAGGCTGCCGAGTAGGAACACGGACATGGCAATTCTTGAAGTCAACGACGTGAACAAGGCCTTCGGCGGACTGAAGGCACTGAATGCCGTGAACCTCTCCGTCGAGGAGGGCACGGTTCACGCCATCATCGGTCCCAACGGCGCGGGCAAGTCGACCCTGCTGAACTGCTTCGTCGGGCGGCTGATACCGGATACCGGCAGCGTCATCTTCGACGGCCAGTCGCTGCTGGGGATCAAGCCGCATCAGATCAACCAGACCGGGGTCGCCCGCGTGTTCCAGACGCCGGAAATCTTCACGGACCTCAGCATTCTGGAGAACGTGATGATCCCTGCGTTCGCCAAGGTCGACGGGGCTTTCCGGATCAATGCCTGGAAGACCGTCGGTACGCGCGGTGAGGTGCGGGACATGGCGGAGAAGGTACTGGAGGAAGTTGGCCTGCACGAGAAGCGGGACACCATCGCCTCCAGCCTGTCACGCGGCGACAAGCGGCGTCTGGAGATGGCGATGTGTCTGGTCCAGGATCCGAAGCTGCTGCTGCTGGACGAGCCGACCGCGGGCATGTCGCGGGCCGACACCAACAACACGGTCGATCTGCTGCAGCGTGTCGGCACACACATCACCAAGATTGTGATCGAGCATGACATGCACGTCGTGTTCAGTCTGGCCGACCACATAAGTGTTCTGGCGCAGGGGACGGTGATCGCCGGCGGCAAGCCGGAGGACATCAAGGGCAATCCGAAGGTTCAGGAAGCCTATCTCGGGGGGGCGCACGCATGAATGTCGCAACGGCGGATAAGCCCGGAACGGGAACGGGTCCCGTACAGTCCGGGGATGCCTATTTCTCCTGCCAGGGACTGCAGAGCTACTACGGCGAGAGCTATATCGTCCAGGACATCAGCTTCGATGTGAAGCAGGGCGAGATTCTGGCATTGCTGGGCCGGAACGGCGCCGGCAAGACATCGACGCTGCGCACCATCGCGCGCATGGACGACCCGCAACTGCATGAGGGCGAGATCTGGCTGGAGGGCCAGCCGCTGCACACCATGGCAGACTGGCAGGCAGCCCAGCTCGGAGTCGGTCTGGTGCCGGAGGACCGGCGGATCATCCAGGGCCTGACAGTGGAAGAGAACCTGAAGCTGGCACAGATCGAGAAACCGCTTGGCTGGACCCTGGACCGGATCTACGAGCACTTTCCGCGGCTGGCCGAACGGCGCAAGCAGGAAGCGGTCACCATGTCCGGCGGCGAACAGCAGATGCTGGCCGTGGCGCGGGCGCTGGCTCGGGATCTGAAACTGCTGCTGCTCGACGAACCCTACGAGGGGCTGGCTCCCGTGATCGTGCAGGAGATCGAGAAGATCGTGGCGGAGATCAAGGGACTGGGCATCACCACCATCATCGTGGAGCAGAATGCCGTTGCGGCGCTGGAACTGGCCGACCGTGCCCTGATCCTCGACATGGGCCAGATCGTGTTCCGCGGTTCAGCGCGGGAAGTGCTCGACAACGCCGATCTGCGTCACGAGTACCTGGCAATCTGAGTCCAGGTGAGGTCCACCGGTTGAAGGATTCAGCAGTCGGATTCCGGCACGATGCGCCACGCGCGCGCATCCGACAGCGCCGACTGCAGGGCGGTCTGCAGGATTTCCTCTGCCAGCGGACTGTCGTCCGGCACGGCGCGGGACAGCATCAGCGCCCCCACCATCCTGTTCACCAGATCCACGGCGCGGGCACGTGTCGCCGGGGAGTCCGGTTCCGGCAACAGGGCGGCGACGGAAGCTATCATCTGTTCCAGCCCGTCGGCGAAAACGGTACGAACATCGTCTGACTGACGGCTGACGTCACCGCCCAGTGCTGCGGCGGGGCAGTTTCGACCCGGCGCGTTTCGTGCTGCCCGGGAAAGATAGCCGGTGAGCAGTTGTTCCAGATCCCGCGCCCGCGCACGTTGTGCCGCCATTTCCTGCCAGGCATGGTCGAGCGCCTCTGCCGCCAGTGCATCCTTCGATTTGAAGTGATTGTAGAAGCCGCCATGGGTAAATCCGGCAGCCTTCATCAGGTCACCGACCCCGATACCGTCAAAACCACGCGCCCGGAACTGCTCTGCCGCCGTATCGAGCACCTGCATCCGGTTCCGTCTCGCCTGTTCCTTGCTGATCCGCATTTTCGCTCACCCGACTTGACAATCGCGACCCGTGTCCAATCTTAATAATGTCGATCATCATTATTATCAAGCATCGAACATGGAGCGCACCGATGCCCCTCTGGAAAGTCTATCACCCTGCCGACGCCTTCTCCGCTGACGACAAGCAGCAACTGTCACAGCGGATCACGGCGCTGTACCGCAACCTGCCGAAGTTCTACGTCGGCGTCGTGTTTCAGGAGGTGGCCGCAGACAGCTTCTATGTCGGTGGCGAACCGAACGGCAACTTCGTCCGCATCTGGATCGATCACATCGCCCGGACCCTGCCGACACCCGAAATGCGCAAATGGTGGATCGGTCAATGTGACGAGGCACTGGCGCCCTTCGTCAGGGACCGTGGCCTGGACTGGGAGTTCCACATCGACGAGACGGCCTTCGACCTCTGGTCGATCCAGGGCTATCGCCCACCCCTGCCCGACTCGGAAGACGAGAAACGCTGGATCCGCGAGAACCGGCCCAGCCCACCCACCGGCCAACAGGTGCCGTCCAATCAGGATCAGGCGACCCTGCCCTGACGGGAACGCAATTGACCGTTTCCGGCGGGCGGGGCTGTATGTCGCCGGAAACGTCTGAAACATTCGAAGGTCGCCTGCCATGTCCGTCACGCTCGCCAGCCCCCTCACCCTGCCCTGTGGTGCCATCGTCAAGAACCGCTTCGGCAAGGCACCGCTGACAGAGGGACTGGCGGACGAGATGAACCGGGCGACCGCGCGCCATGCCAGTCTCTATGGCCGTTGGGCGAAGGGCGGGGCCGGTGTCGTGGTGACCGGCAATGTGCAGGTCGACCGTCGCTATCTGGAGCGTCCGGGCAATGTCGTGATCGATGGCCCCCAGGACGAGACGGCGCTGGCGGGTCTGCGCGCCTATGCAGCGGCGGGCACAGCCAACCGGACTCATCTCTGGATGCAGATCAATCATCCGGGTCGGCAGACCCCCCGGCGCGTGTGCGAGACACCCGTGGCCCCGTCCGCGGTGCCGTTGGCGCTGCCCGAATCCGTGTTTGCCCACCCCCGTGCCATGACCGCTGCGGAAGTGAGCGAGGTGATCGAACGTTTCACCCATGCGGCGAAGGTCGCTCAGGATACCGGTTTCACCGGCGTGCAGGTCCACGCCGCCCATGGCTATCTGCTGAGCCAGTTCCTGACGCCGCTGGTCAACCAGCGTGATGACGAGTGGGGCGGCAACCTGGAGAACCGGGCGCGGTTGCTGCTGTCGGTGGTGCGCTCGATCCGCCAGGCCTGCGGTGCAGCGTTCCCGATCTCGGTCAAGCTGAACTCCTCCGACTTCCAGAACGGCGGCTTCAGCAGCGAGGACTGCCTGACGGTGGTGCAGTGGCTCGAGGAAGCCGGAATTGACCATCTGGAGATCTCCGGCGGCAACTACGAAGAACCGAGCATGATGGGATCGAAGAATACCGAGGGCGCGACGGTTGCCGACAGCACCGTGCGGCGGGAAGCCTATTTCCTGACCTATGCGGAGGAAATGCGGAAGGTCACCAGCCTGCCGCTGATGGTGACGGGCGGGTTCCGCAGCCGCAAGGGCATGGAGGAAGCACTGGCCGGTGGTGCGCTGGACATGATCGGGCTGGGCCGTCCCATGTGCGTCGAGACCGATGCACCCAACAAGCTGCTTGCCGGTGCCGAAACCTGTGGCACATGGGAGAAGGAAATCCGCCCGGCCAAGGCCGGTATGGGCTGGTTCGCACTGGCCCTGATCAGCCACGGCGATGGCCAGGATCCGAACACCGCGATGACCGGTGAGGAGGCGATGAAGGCCTATATCGCCAACGAGGAAGCCACGGCCAGCGCACTCGTCGGGCGCTGACCGTTCGGAACAGCAAGGTCGGGTGCGGGCGCAGCAAGGGGGCCGGACGCCAGAAGCGGCGGCCTCGCCACCTACCGCCGGACCTTGTAGCCGACCTTCTCGCGGTCCCAGGTGCGATCGCTCAACCCGCGATCCCGCAGCTTGTTCTTCTGGATCTTCGATGAGGGCGTCTTCGGGATCTCGTCGATGAACTCGATGAAGCGCGGCACCGCGAAATAGGGCATGCGGGGGGTGCAGAAATCCAGCAGCTCCGCAGGCTCCGGCGCGGGTTCGTCCGGGTTCAGCACGATGCAGGCCAGCACCTCGTCCTCGCCACCCAGCTCGGCCTTCACGGCGACCGCCGCCACCTCCAGCACCGCATCATGCTCCAGCAGCACCGCCTCCACCTCGAAGGAGGAGATGTTCTCCCCCCGGCGACGGATGGTGTCCTTGATGCGGTCGATGTACCAGAGATAGCCGCGCTCATCGAAACGACCGGCGTCGCCCGTGTGGAACCAGAAGTTCCGCCAGGTCTCCACCGTGCGGTCGTGCATGCCGTTGTAGCCCTGCATGAAACAGAACGGCTCCTTCGGGCGCACCAGGATCTCGCCGACTTCGCCCACCGGCAGTTCCTCGTCGGTGTCCGGCTGGGCGACGATGACCTCGAAATACTCGTCCCAGACCTTGCCCGAACACCCCGCCTCGTTCGGTGCATCGAACGGTCGCCAGACCGGCAGGTTGCACTCCGTCATGCCGAACAGCTCGGTGAACTTGTTCACGCCGAACCGGTCCGACAGGGCCTGCATGGTCTCGGTCGTAACCGGCAGGGCGCACATGATGCGCAGGCTGTTGTCCGCATCGTCGGGGCGGGCAGGCTGGCTCAGCACGAAATCGTTCATCGCGCCGAGCAGGTTCGTGGCCGTGGCCTTGTGGCGGCGCACCTCATCTATCCAGGTGCTGGCGCGGAAGACACGGGTCAGCACCATGCTGCCACCACCGATCACCGTGCCATAGGTCTGCATCAGGATGCCCTGGGCATGAAACAGCGGCATGCAGGTGAAGAAACGGTCCTCGGGGCCGAGCTGCATCGACTGCTGCATGGCGACGCCGAACAAGTGCAGGTGCCCGTGCGGCATCAGCACACCCTTCGACGGCCCGGTGGTGCCGGAGGTGAACATGATCATTCCGGTATCGCTGAAGGCGACCTCGGTGGTGATCTCGTCATCAGGCCCATGCAGCAGCTCGTCGAAGGAGCGCACGTCGATCCTGCTGAACTCCGGCCATGGCACATCGGCACCGTCGCTCGGCACATAGACCGTCTGCAGGTCAGGCACCGTGTCCTCGATTTCCGCCAGCCAGGCCAGGAACTCCGGCTCCACCACCGCGACGCGGGCGCGGCAGTTGGTCAGGACATGGGTCAGGAAACGGCCCTTGTAGGCCGTGTTGACGGCCACCGCCACCGCACCGATGCGGCTCAGACCGATCCAGGACCAGATATACTCCAGCCGGTTGTGCAGCATCAGCACGACATGATCACCGAAGCCGATACCGGCTCCGGTGTAGGCGTTGCCATAGCTGTTGGCCATGCGGTGGGAGGCGGCGTAGCTGTATGGCTCACCATCCTCGAACTGTATGAAGGGACTGTCGGGACGCGCCTCTGCCTGCGTCGCCAGTACCTTTCCGATCATCCATCCGGACTTGTCCGTCGCCATCTCATCCTCCCCCAAGGTCAAGCGGGAGGATGCTACAACACCCATTCCACGCCGTCACTCCACCCTGAGTTCGGCGGCAGGCTTGCGCCCCAGTGCGCGCCACGCGCCCAGCAGGCCCAGCAGCGTGGTCAGGATGATCGCACCGAAGATGACCACGGCAAGCCGGGCGGGCAGGATGGTGAACTCGCCCTGCATGACGAAGGTGATCACACCCCAGCCGGCAGCAGAGCCGGCAACGGCGGCAACGATCGCGGTGACGCAGCCCAGCACGGCGAATTCGGCGGCGTTGATTCGCAGGATCTGGCCACGGGTCGCACCGATGACCTTCAGCACCACCGATTCCCGCACCCGACGCCGGTGTCCCGCCGCGATGGCCCCGGCCAGCACCAGCATTCCGGCGAACAGGGTCACGCCGGAGGCCGCACGGATGGCCGTCGCGACCTGGCCCAGGATCTTGTCGAACAGGGTCATCGCCTCCTTCACCCGGATGGCGCTGACGTTGGCGAACTGGTCGGTCACGGCACGATAGAGCTGCTGTTCGGCAGCCCCCTCGGCGTGGGCGGTGGCGAGATGGGTATGCGGTGCCCCGGCCAGGGTCGCCGGATCGAAGATGAACAGGTAATTGATCGCGAAGGTGCCCCAGTCGATCTCGCGCAGGCTGGCAATGCGGGCAGTGATGTCTCGGCCCAGCACATTGATCGTGATGGTGTCACCGATGCCCAGACCCAGCCCGACGGCGGCTTCCTTCTCGAAACTGATCAGCGGCTCGCCCTGATAGTCGGCAGGCCACCATTCACCTTCCACGATCGGGCTGTTCTCCGGCGGGTTGGCCGCATAGGTAAGACCGCGGTCACCGCGCAGCACCCATGCCTCGCCGGGATCGACCTTGCTCTCGTCGGGGACTTCCCCCTTCAGGCGGGTGATGCGCCCCCGCAGTGTCGGTACCGTCTGCACGTTGCTGACACCGTCGATGCCATTGGCGATGGCAAGGAACGGATCAAGCTGATGCGGCTGGATGTCGATGAAGAAGAAGGCGGGTGCTTCCTCCGCCACCCGGCGGTCGACCTGGCCCTTCACATTGCCCTCGATCAGGGCCACGGCCGCCAGCAGCGTGACACCCAGACCAAGCGAGATCATGACCGAAACCGTAGGCGCACCGGGTCGGTGCAGGTTCGCCAGAGCCATGCGGAACGTCGAACTGCGCGGCCCCTTCACCCGTGCCGCAGCACGCATGACACCCTGTGCTGCAAGCCACAGCACGGCAAAGCAGCCTGCGGCACCCAGCACGAAATAGGCCGCGAACTCAGGCTGGTCCGAACTGGCGAGGGTCAGCCCGGCAAGGCCGACAAGCGACAGCACGGTGCCGATGATGAAGCTGCGCGGCGGGCGTTCGCCGCCATCGCCCAGCATGGCCCGGAACAGGCTTGCGGCGCTGGTCCGGCGGGCGGAACCCAGCGGCCAGAGTGCGAAGGTCAGGGTGATGAGAATGCCGTAGAGCGTGGCCAGCAGCAGGGGCACCGCGAACAGGTTTGCCTCCGGTGCCACGGGCAGCACCTGCGCCATCAGGCTGCCGACGATGAAGGGCACCAGCCCCCCGACAATCAGACCGGCGACGATACCGACCGTGCCCAGCACCAGGATCTGGATCATGAAGATGCGCGTGATGTCACCACCTGTCGCGCCAAGGCACTTCAGGATGGCGATGGAACGGCGCTTGGTGTCCAGATGCGCCTTGACCGCATTGCCGACCCCGACACCGCCAACCAGCAGTGCCGTCAGTCCGACAAGGATCAGAAACACCCGCAGCCGTTCGATGAAACTCTCGACGCCCGGCGCACCGCGACGACTGTCACGCACCCGCCAGCCCTCGTCAGGGAACCGGTCCTGCAATGTCGATACGAACCCGGCCAGGTCCGCACCCGGCGGCAGCTTCACCCGATAGTGGCGGAAGATCATGCTGCCCGGCTGGATCAGGTTGGTGGCCGGCAGGGCATCGACGGAGATCATCAGGCGCGGCCCCAGCAGGACGGCGCCGCTGGAAGCCCTGTCCGGTTCCTCGGCGATGATCCCGCGCAGCTCCACCTCGGCGTCACCAACACGCAGGACCTCACCGACGCGCACATCCAGCCGGTCGGCGAGTTCCGGCGCGGCGACGACACCGTAGCGGCCATTTGCCAGCCCCAGCGCGACGGCCGGATCACCGCCGCCCTCCAGCCTGAACTGGCCATAAAGGGGGTATAGATCGTCCACGGCCTTCAGTTCCGACAGGGTACGCGCATCAGATGAGGTGGCGCGGACGATGGTGCGCATCGTCAGGCTGCGGGATACGGCCTCGCTGTTCGCGGCAAGCCAGTCCTGAGCGGGCTGTGATGGCTCCCGATGGATCAGGCGCAGGTCCACGTCCGCGCCCAGGATCTGCTGTCCGTTCGCCTGCAGACCGGACAGGATCGACGATGTCAGCGAGCCGACCCCGGCGATGGCGGCAACACCAAGACCCAGCGAGAACAGGAAGATGCGGAAACCGGCCACGCCGCCACGCAGGTCGCGCAGTGCCATGCGCCAGGCTGTCTGAAGATTCTGCATGGGTATCAGGCCGCCGCCGTGGTGTGGCTGTTCAGCGTGTCATCGGCGATCAGCCCGTCCCGGATGCGCACGATGCGGTCACAGCGCGTCGCCAGATCCTCGTCATGTGTCACCAGCAACAGGGTAGTACCCCGCTCCCGCTGCGCCTCGAACAGCAGTTCGGTGATCTTCTCGCCGGTCTCGCCGTCCAGATTGCCGGTCGGTTCGTCGGCCAGGATCAGCGCCGGGTCGGCAGCCAGCGCACGGGCCAGGGCAACACGCTGCTGCTCGCCACCCGACATCTGGCTCGGATAATGGCCTGCGCGGTCCTGCAGACCCACGGCGACGAGCTCCCGCTCCGCACGGGTGAAGGGATCCGGCTTTCCGGCCAGTTCCAGGGGTGCGGCGACATTTTCCAGTGCCGTCATGGTCGGCAACAGGTGGAATGACTGGAACACGATCCCTACATGGTGGCGACGGAACAGGGCCAGCCCATCCTCGTCCAGCCGGGTCAGGTCACTGTTCGCAACCGTCAGCTTGCCGCTG
>BQJF01000024.1 GCA_021604565.1 Minwuia thermotolerans
GGCGAGATCTGCGTGCGCTCGCGCCAGATCATGGATGGCTACTGGAAGCGGCCGGAGCAGACGGAGGAGACCCTGCGCGGCGGCTGGCTGCATACCGGTGACGTGGCACGGCTGGATGATCGCGGCTTCCTCTATATCGTCGACCGCAAGAAGGACATGATCGTTTCCGGTGGTTTCAACGTATTCCCCCGGGAGATCGAGGATGTGCTGACCTCCCACGCTGACGTCGCCATGGCCGCCGTGATCGGGGTGCCGGACGAGAAGTGGGGCGAGGCGGTAAAGGCCATCATCGTTGCCCGGCCCGGCACGAAGCCGGACCCGGAGGCCCTGATGCGCATGGTGCGGGACAGCAAGGGCGCAGTGCATGCGCCGAAGTCGGTGGAGTTTGTCGATGAGATACCCGTTACCCCGATCGGCAAGCCGGACAAGAAGGCCATCCGCGCCCGGTTCTGGGAGGGCAAGGGTCGTCTTGTCGGTTGACCCCAGCGTCCTGGCCCTGTTGGCTGGACCGCGATGACTTCCACGACACCCGACGATGATGCGGACGCCTATACCCTGCGCGTGGCGTCGGAGATTGCGGCGGTGCCTGCAGCGGACTGGGACGCCTGTGCGGGGCCGGAGAACCCGTTCACGCGCCATGCCTTCCTGAAGGCGCTGGAGGATGCGCGCTGTGCCTCGGCGGACGAAGGCTGGATGCCGCAGCATCTGCTGCTGGAGGATCCGTCAGGCACCCTGGTCGGGGCCATGCCGATGTATCTGAAGTCCCACAGTCAGGGGGAGTACATATTCGACCACGGCTGGGCAAATGCCTTCGAGCGTGCGGGCGGCCGCTATTATCCGAAGCTGCTTGCCGCCGTGCCGTTCACGCCTGCCACGGGGCCGCGACTGCTGATCAGGGAAGGTCAGGATTTCGAGCAGACCGCACGGCTGCTGCTGCAGGGTGGTATCCAGGTCGCGGAGCAGTTCAAGGTCTCCGGCCTGAACATCAATTTCCTGACGGAGCGGGAGGCGAAGGTTGCCACCGAAATGGGCCTGCTGCTGCGCACCGGGGAGCAGTTTCACTGGGTCAACCGGGACTACGCCGACTTCGATGCCTTCCTGGAGAACCTGTCATCGCGCAAGCGCAAGGCCATCCGCAAGGAACGGCGCGAAGCACTGTCGAACGATATCACGATCGAGACGGTGACCGGGGATGCGCTGACGGAGGACCACTGGGACGCATTTCACCAGTTCTACATCGATACGGGCAGCCGCAAGTGGGGCCAGCCGTACCTCAACCGCACCTTCTGGTCGCTGCTGGGCGAGCGCTGCGGTGACAGCGTCGTGCTGATGCTGGCCCGGCGCGACGGGCGCTATATCGCCGGGGCGCTGAACCTGGTGGGCACCGACGCTCTCTACGGTCGCTACTGGGGTTGTGTGGAGGACCACCGCTTCCTGCATTTCGAGCTGTGCTACTACCGCGCCATCGAATGGGCCATCGATTACGGCCTTTCGCGGGTGGAAGCCGGCGCGCAGGGGCCGCACAAGCTGGCACGGGGTTACCTGCCGACCACCACACGCTCCGTCCACTGGATCGCGGATCCCGGATTCCGCAGGGCCGTGGCAGATTACCTGCAGCACGAGCGACAGGAGGTGCAGCGCGAAATCGACTATCTCGACCGCTTCTCCCCCTTCCGCCAGGCCGGGCCGCATGTGCCGGACGAGGGCGCGGTCTGATATCTGTCCCGGGGCCTGCCGTTCATGTCGCCACGGAAGTCGCTGGAGCCATGATTGTGCATTCGAACACATCAAGACGTGAAAAGGCAGAAAGGTGCTTCAATGCCCTTTACGCGTCTCCCGTGTGGTGACACGGTCGATATCGCATTCAGTTCTGGAGGTCGTGATGAGGCAGGAGAGCATCGGCGATCTGGATGTCGCGATTGATCGCGACTCCTTCTTTCGCCGGATGATCCGTGAGCTGGCAGGTGTGCTGCAGGATGTCGTCGGAGAGGACGAGGCACGCGGGTTCGTCGCCGTTGTGGGTGCGCGCATAGGTGATACCTTCAATGAAACATATCGGACGTTGCTGGGTGGTCGGCAGTTGTCCCGACCGGAGGTGGCTGAGGCGCTGGTCGATCTGAAGGCCCGCATCGGGGGCGAATTCAGCGTGGAGAGCCAGTCCGACGACGAGATCGTGTTCGTCAATTCAAGGTGCCCCTTTGCTGAATCAGTCCAGAACCGACCAGCCCTTTGCATGATGACATCCAATGTCTTTGGCAGGATCGCAGCGGAGAACCTCGGTTATGCGCGCGTGACCGTGGATGAGGCATTTGCGACAGGCCACAACCGGTGCAGGGTTCGCGTCAGTCTGAAACAGGACTTCGGTGAGCGGTCGGAAACAGGTTCCAGGGAATATTATCGCACCATGACTCCAGCCGACAACTGAAGGGGGTAGCATGGACACGGATGCCCGGTTGTTCATTGACGCCTTTCCGGAAGCTGCCTTCCTTCTGGATGGTCGGGGAGAGATCGTGGCGGCAAACGAACTCGCCCGTTCCCTTGTCAGGTTGCCTCCGGGTTCAGGATTTGTAGGGCAGTTGTTTCACACGATCGCACGGGATAACGGATCAGCGGTTGCGCGTGCGCTGGCTCAATGGAGTGGGTCGTCGACACCTTCCCCGGCCCGTCTGATGCTTTCCAAGCCGGACGGCGAGGTTGTGCAGAGGCGATGTGACGGTTGGCGATGGAAGGGCGCGGTCGGCGATTTCGTGGTCGTGCGGATTGCGCGCGACGACCAGACCTCGAGACTCGGCCAACTGACCCGAACGATTGACCGGCTCAACGAAGAGTGCGCGGCGCATGCACGCGCAGAGGAGGAATTGCGGCGTCTGATACGAGAGATGAACGGGCAGAATTCGATCCGCGATCTGGTGATCAGCCACGTCAGCCACGATCTCCGGACACCGCTCAACGCCATCCTCGGGATGAGCGAGTTCATGATGCAGCAACCTTTCGGGGAACTCGAGCCGCGCTACCTCGAATACCTGGACGATATCCGTCTCAGCGGGACGGCGCTTCTGGAACTGGTGGACCGGGTGCTGACGCTCAGTGCGGATGCCAACGTGAAGGACGAGATTGCCTCTCGTCTGAGTGATCTGAGCCTGTGCATCGACAATTGCCGCCGGTTGGTCGAGCCAATTGCGCGACGGCGGGAAATTGCCCTGCTCATTCCGGAATCAATGGATTTGCCGTCTCTCTGGGCAGACCAGGTGCTGATCAAGCAGATACTGACGAATGTTCTCGGGAACGCGGTCAAGTATGTGCAGGACGGTGGCGAGGTTCGGCTGGATGTGGCGGATGCGGACGATGGTGGTCTCCGCGTGACCATCTCCGACAACGGTCCCGGAATCTCGCGGGACAAGCTTGACCGCCTTCTCGAGACCGGCAACCGCGATCCCTTCCTGAGCAAACAGGGGAGCGGCGGAATCGGTCTCTATCTTTCCTGCCGGGCGATGGAATCGATCGGCGGCCAGTTGCTGATCGACAGCGAGGTCGGTGAGGGGACGAGTATCAGTCTGATGCTGCCGCCGCATGTCGTGGAGCGACGTGCCGGGACCTGAGGGTTCTGCGACGTTCTGCAGTCAGTTGTCCTCGATGCGGCGAACCATGGGCAGCCAGTCATTTATGACGCTGGCGCGGCGGGAAGGGGGCAGGTCGAAGATGCCAAGGCCCTGCCGCGCGACATCCTGGTACAGCGAACGGTCTGACAGGCGGGTCACCACGTCATGACCGAGTGATGCAAGGAACTGGTCCAGTTCCCTCGCCGCCCGCGTGTTGGGTCGGACGCGGTTGCCGATGACCATGACTGGTTTCCGGCCCTTCTGAACGGGCTTCAGTTCATCGACCCGTTTCAGGAACCGTTTCGTCGCAGCTTCGTCGAAGACCGACGGCAGGACGGGCATGACGATCATGTCCGCGTCCTTCAGCAGGGTGCGGACCCGCTCCGAGCCGATGCCCGCGCCTGCGTCGATGACCAGCCGCATCATCCTCTTCGGCACTTCGCCGCGTTCCTTGCGCCAGTCCAGTGTTTCGATGGGGGCGGCGGTTGCAGGGCGGCTCTTCAGCCATTTCAGGCTTGATCCCTGGCGGTCGCATTCGGCCAGACCGGTCTGCAGCCCTGCGTTCGCGAAGGCCGTGGCCAGGTTGGTGGCGACTGTGGTCTTGCCGCAGCCGCCCTTTGCATTCACGACCAGAACCGAGATCACTGCCGTTTCTCCTTCTTGCCGGACTTGTTCGGTTTCGGCTGCTTCCAGAAGACCGGGGTGTTGCTGAAGACCAACCAGGCATCGACCATCTCCGCTTCGATCGCTGCCAGCCGATGGGCGTACCAGCCCTTCACCATTGCGGCCCCCAACCGGGCCTCCTCATCCCCTGCGGCCAGGCGGTCGACCAGATCGGATGTCACCGCTGCGTCGTTCAGGTGCCCCAGGTCATCCTGCAATCGCGACATGCCCTTCCGGTACAGTCGGGCGGCATCGCCGGGGAACAGGCCGCCCAGGAAATCGATGGCATAGCGGAGCTTCTTTGCCGCTATCCGTACTTCGTGGCGCTGCTCCAGCGGCATCGTGGCAAAGCCTTCGCCGGTTCGCATCAGTTTCCGATGGCGCTTGCGCAGCAGTCCGGTGGCGATCGGCGTCAGTGGCGCGTCCGGCGTGCCGCTGAGAAAAAGGGTCACGTCCTGGGCGCCAAGCAGATCCAGCAGCATCCGGTTGAAGGGGCGGCTGTCCAGCGTGCGCCGCAGATCGGCATAGGCGCCCCCGCGTGCCACCTCCGCGGCCTCGCGAAGGCGTTGAAGCGGCAGCGAAGCGGGATGCAATGCCTCCAGGGGTGGCAGCATCTGGGTCAGGAAGACGTCCAGATCCCGGGCTGGACCCATGGCCTGCAGTGCCGAACGCGCATCCGCCTTCAGTTCTTCCGCCGCTGGGTCGAGGTGATCGCGAAACAGCGAGAGGGCGGAGCGGAGTCTGCGCAGTCCCACCCGCAACTGATGAACCCCCTCCGGATGCGATCCGTCGCGGCTCGCTGCCAGATTGCCGGCGACCTGCCGGGCCGTTGCGGAGACGATGGTCGCGAAGGCGGAAGCCATTGTGTCCGACTGGGTCAGAGCAGGGCGCTTGAACTTGCGCGAGACGGGTGGTCGACCCTCCGCCAGGGCAACACCCCGCGCCGCCTTGGACTCGACTGCGACATGGACACTGCGCTGCATCACCTGGGCGCGCGCGATCCGGGCGACGGAATCCTCCGGCCCGCCCAGCAGTTCGATCTCCAGTTCCTCGACCGGCATCTCCCGGCCCGCCGCCACGATCCGACCCCGGTCCAGCGAGACCTCCACCGTGGCCTCCCCGATGTTGGCGATCTTCTTCTGCCTGCGCACCTCGGTCCGGTGCCACTCTGTCAGTTCCTCCGGCAGGATCAGCCCGAACTCTTCCCGTGGCGCGCCGCTCGGCAATGCGCCGGGGTCCGGCACCGGTCCGTCGATGACGGCAGACCATTCACCGCGCTCCAGCCCGCCGGTCTCGCGCTTCATGGTGAGTTCGTGTCGGCCATCCTTGGCACGCAGTCGCAAGGTCAGACCCCTGGCCCAGAGTCGCCTGTCTGCAGTGTCGAAATAGATACTCGTGACACGTGTCATCATGGCGCGGGCGTCACCCAATGATTTAAACGCCGAATCAAGAGATTGACTTCGGCCTTCCAGCTTTATTTCGATTTCCCGCATTTCATTGTTTTTCATTTCGCACGAAAACCCCATGCAAATTCGGTCGATTTCATTGAAATATGCATGTGTTTTCCCGGGAATTCGCTGGCCATCGGATGGAGCCGCAAAAATACGCGAATCGATGCCCGAATTCCATCGGAAATGGATGATTATCCGCCAGAATGGCGGAAATTGCCTCAGTAGCGTGCGGTCAGGGTGATTGCCGCGAATGTGTGGGGCTCGGTCTGTCCGGCAAATTCCTCTGTCCGTCGGACCATGGTCCAGCTCAGCCGGACACCGTTCCACCGAACGGCGGCACCGATCTGGAAGTCGTGAACCAGGTTGCGCTTGTTCACCCGCGCGCTGTTGCGGAAGCTGTTGCCGTCCAGAAAGATGTTGCGCAGGACGAGCCTGCTCTGCACGCCGCCGAAGAAATACCAGTTCAGCCTGCGCGCCTCGGCATCGATGAACCCGCCACCGGCAAGGCTGGGCCGGATGCGTGGCGGTCCCAGGTCATTCTCCAGATCGGGGCCAAGGCGCAGTGTCAGGCCCGCCATGCCCTGTGTCAGCACGTTGCCGAGGCTGAGCCCGGCGCTGGGCAGCAGGTCGAAGCCCCAGGGGCGGGTCTGTTCCTTGAACGGGCGCCATGTCTTGTCGTAGCTCAGGATCAGTCCGGGTTCGTTCGAAAGCTGGTTGTCCCAGCCCTGGGCAATGTCGCTGTCGATCAACTGGTGAAACGTGTTCTGCACGAACTCGCCGAGTGCCAGCGGTCCGACAATGCCGACATTGGCGGTCACGGTCTCCACGTGGGTATCATCATCGGCGATGGCGGCGACCTCACCGTACAGCCAGCCTGCATAGGGGTGGTCGCCTGGTTGCGGTCCCGACTGGGTGATATCGGACGGTGTGTAGAGGTTCTGTCCGAACGCCACGCCGCCGTAGAGCTTGCGCCGGTCCTGCACACCCAGCAGCGTTCGCCCCAGCAGGGCGGTCAGATCACTGACACTGCCCTTGGGCCGCAGATAGGCAACACGAAAGCCGTTGGTATATTCCTGATCCGTCCCGGCGAAGTAGTCGTTCTCCACCACGATGGACAGGGTGCCGTACTCGACATCCTTCTCTTCCCCGGTCCTGGCCTCGGTATCGGCCCCGGTCTCGGGAAGATTCTGTGCCTGTGCCTGCCCGGTCCACGCTGCCATGACCAGGACCAGACCAGTGAACAGGCAGCGCGGTGACGGCATGATGAGCATCCGTGGTACGGGCGGGCGTGACGGATGAGTGTCAGGCCGCCCGGATCTGACGCGGTTCGTATATGGCCGTATGGTGGATGCTGGCAACAGGCTTGCTGCCTTCGCCGATCAGCAGAACGTCCAGTTCGACGAAGCCGTGCCCCTTGTGGTCATACAGGCGGGAGACAACGGCCCGTGTCTCCAGCGTGCTGCCGACACTCAGTGTGCCCAGATGCTGTATCGCACTGCCGACGTGGATCCAGGGGCCGAGCCGCACCGTGTCCCGCAGGATGGTGTTGGCGCGGCGCAGCAGGAATCCCGGATGAACCAACCCGGCCTCGGCGTAGAGCGGATGCTCCTCCCGCACGTCCTTCAGATATTGCGCATGGGTTGCGGCGTCGATGGTTTCACGCAACGTGCCCATCCTCCTGCCTTCCGGCAGGCTTTCGGGTCCGGCCGTCGGCCGTTCGTCATGGGACGGCATGGGTCCGGTCGGGAAACCGGCCACATCGGGGGTCGGCAGGGCCGCAGCTTCGGTCAGGCGTGCCGTACCTGTTGCAGCGGTCGAACCACGTGCCTCGATCCGGATATCGACACCATGGTCGGCAGTGGTCTCGCCGATGACGCCAACCGTTTCACCGTCATAGACCGGCCTGTCGAAACGGCAGGTCATGTGCCCGCGCGTCAGGAAATCCGGGCCGAGCAGGAGCAGTGCAGCCCGCGTCATGTAGGCGTAGTCATCGACGCCGGGCACCAGCCCGCCCTCGAACCCGAACTTCTGTGCCACGCCGTCGTCGTGGATGCGGTTCTCGCTCTCGAACGCCGTGTTGAACGCCGAGATCGCATATCGCGTCTCTGTCATGCCGCTGTTCCTCCCCCGTATTGCCGCGTGAAAGCCATGTTCCTGTTTCATTCATGGGTCAGGCAAGTGTTAACACAAGTCATTGGTCACATTAACAGATTTGTGCCGGATTTTTCGCCGGAGAACCGTCTCGCCCATCTCTGACCCATTGACTTACCATGATAGACCACGTATTCCCATTTGATCCCATGTAGTGCCATGAGACCGGTGTGCCGAACCACCGTTACCCCATTGGCATCCAGGGCGGAGGGCGATAGGGCCGAAACACGAACCAAGTGGAGCCGAATGTGCCGGGAGCGAATTACTTCTCCGGCAGTTTCACGCACCGGATCGACGGCAAGGGCCGTGTGTCGATCCCGGCCCGCTTTCGTGCGCTTCTGGAAGATCAGGGTGAGTCCGAAATGATGGTGATCCCGTCCTACAAGGATGGGGTCATGGAGGCATTTCCGCGCCGGGTGCTGGAAGGCATCTTCGAGCGGCTGGAGGAGAAGGATCCGCAGTCGGAAGAGGTGGAGGATCTGGCCACCTACCTGTTCGGCGGGGCCAACACCCTGTCCTTCGACAAGGATGGCCGTGTCGTGCTGTCGCCGGAGTTGCAGGAGGCGATTGGCGTCACCGATCAGGTCGTCTTCATGGGGCGTGCCGACCGGTTCTACATGCTCAGCCCGGAACGGTCGAAGGAAGTGCTGGAGGCCGCGCGCATCCGCTCCCGCGAGAAGCATCGTGGTGCGCTGGCGCCGCGGCGTCGCGCGCCGCTGGTTCAGGTTGCCTCCCTGCCTGACGAGGACGCATGATGGAACGCGCACCTGTCGAGCCGCGCGAGGGTCATGTTCCGGTCATGGGCACGGCGGTGGCGCGGGGTCTGGCCCTGTCTGCCGGCCGGCGTTATCTGGACTGCACCTATGGATTGGGTGGTTACACCCGTCAGTGGCTGAACGCCTGCGATTGCCAGGTGATCGCGATTGACCGCGACCCCCGCGCCATCGCGGCAGCGAAGCAGGATGCGGCGCACTATGCCGGTCGTCTGACCGTGCTGGAGGGGTGCTTTGGTGACATGGCCGCACTGCTGGCGGGCATCGGCGTCGACAGCCTGGACGGCATCGCCATGGACCTTGGCGTTTCCTCCCCGCAACTCGATCAGGCGGAACGTGGATTCTCCTTCCAGCATGACGGCCCGCTGGACATGCGCATGGGCGATGGCCCGCTGACGGCAGCGGAGATCGTCAACGACTGGCCGGTGGAGCGTCTGGCCGACATCTTCTATCGCTTTGGCGAGGAGCGGAAATCCCGTCCCATCGCCCGCGCCATCGACAAGGTGCGGGTTGACCGTCCGATCCGCAGCACGGCTGAGCTTGCCGCCATCGTTGCGCGCGCCGCGCCGACGAAGCCGGGCCGAATTCATCCGGCGACGCGCGTGTTTCAGGCGATCCGCATTGTCGTGAACGACGAGTTGGGCGAGTTGCGCCGTGGCCTGATCGCGTCGGAGCAGTTGCTGCGTCCCGGCGGGCGGCTGGCCGTTGTCAGCTTTCACAGCCTCGAGGACCGGATGGTCAAGCGGTTCCTGGCACCGCGTTCCGGCAACACGCCGGGGGCTTCCCGGCATCGCCCGGTGATCGAGGAGGCCCCGGCGCCGTCGTTCCGGCTGGTCAGCCGTGGCGCGGAGAAGGCGGACGAGGCCGAGGTCGCCGGCAACCCGCGCTCCCGCTCTGCCCGCCTGCGCGTGGCCGAGCGCCTGGATGCCCCGGCCTGGCCTGCGTCCGAAGGGTTCGAGGAGCTGGCAGCATGAACCGCCTGTTCCTCATGATTGCCCTGTTCATCGCGGCACTTGCTATCGGTGCGGTCTACGAGAGCGAGCGCCGCTATGATGCCGCGGAGGACGAGGCCCTGCGGGTGGAGCGCGAGATTGCCGCGACCCGCCGTGACATTCATGTGCTTGATGTCGAGTGGAGCTATCTGACCCGGCCCGAACGGCTGGAGGAACTTGCCGCGCTGCATCTGCCGCTGGCGCCGCCAGATGTGGGGCGGATGATCGCCACCGACGCCGACCTGCAGAATTTGATGGACGAGCTGAATGGCCTGACGGTTGCGAATGGCGTTCTGGATCCGTCGAGCGGGAAGGTGCGGCCATGAACCGGACCCTGTTCGACAGGCCGCCCGGCACCGAGCTGGCCCAGAGCGACCTGCAGCGTCGGCTGCCGGGCAGCGACATCACCCGTGTGCGTCGTCGCCTGACCATGCTGGGGCTCGCCTTTGCTATCGGTTTCACCGCTCTCTCCGCCCGCGTGATCCATCTGTCCAAGCCGGATCTGGGGTCTGGCATGGCGGCCGAGGCGGCAACCGTTGCCGTGGCACCGGAACTGCCTGCGAAATGGCGGACCCGTTCCGCCATCACTGACCGCGACGGCCAGTTGCTGGCAGTGGACCTGCCGACGCATGCGCTGTCCATCGAGACCCGCAAGGTCCGGCAGCCGGACCGGCTGGCCTGGCGTCTGGCTGCGGCCCTGGGCGACACCACGCCCGGACGGGTGCTGGAGCGGCTGGAGAAGGCAAAGGGTGCGCTCTGGCTGCGCTGGCGACTGACGCCGGATCAGGTTGCGGCCGTGATGCGTGTCGGTGACCCGTCGATCAGTCTGGTGCCGACCGTCACCCGCAGCTATCCCAACGGTCGGTTGACCGCGCATGTGGTCGGCTTCATGGACTCCGAGCGTCAGGGACGTGCGGGGCTGGAGCGTGGCGTCGAGGACCGGCTTCTGGATCCATCCAACCCGCCGGTCAAGACCTCCATCCATCTGGGTGTGCAGCACGCGGTGCGCGGCGAGCTGGCACGGGCGGTCGAGACATTCTCGGCCATTGGCGGCGCGGCGCTGGTCATGGATGTGACCAATGGCGAGATCCTGTCGATGGTTTCCCTGCCGGATTTCGATGCCAACCTGCGTGAGTCGCTGCGCGAGGATGCGTTCTTCAATCGCGCCACCTATGGCCGCTACGAAATGGGGTCGACCTTCAAGACCTTCACCGCGGCCATGGCGCTGGAGGCGGGCAAGCGTCTGAGCGACAGCTATGACGCAACCGATCCGATCCGGTTCGGTCGTTTCCGCATCCGTGACCATCACGCGAAGAAGCGTGAGATGACGGTGGCGGAGATCTTCAAGTTCTCCTCAAACATCGGTGCCGCGAAGATGGCGGTCGATGTCGGCACCGAGAGTCAGCGCAAGTTCCTCGGGTCGCTGGGGCTGCTGGAGCGGTCGGAGATCGAGATCCCCGAGCTTGTCTCGCCGCAGTTGCCCTATCGCTGGGGCGAACTGGAGACCATGACCATCGCCTTTGGGCATGGTCTTTCGGTCTCGCCGCTGCACCTCGCCACCGCGATGGGGGCGATGGTGAACGGCGGCAACCTGATCGCACCGACCTTGCTGAAGCGGTCCGTCGAGAATCCGGCAACCCAGCGCCAGGTGATCTCGGAGAAGACCTCCGACAGCATCCGCAAGCTGCTGCGCCTTGTGGTGGCCGACGGAACGGGACGCAGCGCGGCGGCGCAGGGCTTTGTTGTCGGCGGCAAGACCGGCACGGCGGAGAAGGCCATCGAGAAGGGCTATGCACGCAAGCGCCTGATCACGTCATTTGTCGGCGTCTTCCCGATGCATGCCCCGCGCTACATCGTGCTGGCCATGCTGGACGAACCGCAGGGGACCAAGGAAACCTTCAACTACATCACGGCGGGTTGGAACGCCGCACCGACGGTCGGGCGCATCATCAGGCGCGTGGCGCCGCTGCTGGGTGTCGCCCCTGTCGATGAACTGGATCCGGAGATCCTGCGCGCACTGGCACTGCCGCCGTCCGCTGACCCCTTCGCGAAGAAGGCCAGGGGAGGGCGCGATGCGACTCTCTGACCTGATGGGCAGCAAGGCAGGCAGCAACGCCGCGCTGGAGATCACCGGCATCACGGCGGACAGCCGGGAAGTGATGCCCGGGTTCCTGTTCGCGGCCCTTGGCGGCACGCAGATCGACGGCAGCCGTTTCGTGGCCGACGCCGTCGCGCGCGGTGCCGTGGCGGTGCTGGCGGAGCGTACCCTGTCGGCGGATGTTCCAGTTCTCGTCGGGCAGGACGCGCGGCGTTGCCTGGCGCGGATGGCAGCCCGGTTCTATGGCACGCAGCCGGAGACGGTGGCGGCAGTCACCGGCACCAGCGGCAAGTCGTCCGTGGTCTGGTTCCTGCGCCAGATCTGGGCCGCACAGGATCTGCAGTCCGCAAGCCTGGGTACCCTGGGCATTCAGGGACCTGACGGATTTGCCGCGGGGTCACTGACCACGCCTGACCCTGTGGCCTTGCATCGTGATGTGGCGGCGCTGGCCAACAGTGGTGTCACCCATCTGGCGCTGGAGGCCTCCAGCCATGGTCTGGTGCAGCGTCGTCTCGACGGGCTGAAACTGTCGGGTGCGATCTTCACCAATCTGGGGCACGACCATCTCGACTATCACCGGGACCGTGCCGACTATCTGAATGCGAAGCTGCGGCTGTTTCGTGATCTGCTGCCCGAAGGTGCGCCCGCAGTGATCAATGCAGACGACGCCGCAGGCGATGACGTGACGGAGGCGGCGCGGGCCGCGGGTCTGCGGGTCGTCACCTATGGCACCGGCAAGGCTGATTTCCGCTTCGCGATCGATGATGCGCGGCTTGATGGCCAGACGGTCACGATCAGTCATGCGGGCGAGACCCGGACCATCCAGCTTCCCCTGATCGGGGCGTTCCAGGCAGAGAATGTCACTGCCGCAGTCGCCCTTTCCGTTTCCCTCGGCTCCGCGTTCCGAGGGAGCCTGGCGGCGCTGCCCGAGCTTGAGGGGGCGCCCGGCCGTCTGCACCTGGCCGGGTCCAAGGGCAGCGCCGCCGCTTTTATCGACTATGCACACAAGCCCGACGCACTTGCGGCCGTCCTGCGCACGCTGCGTCCGTTGACGGTCGGCCGGTTGATCGTCGTGTTCGGCTGCGGCGGGGACCGGGACACGCAGAAGCGCCCGATGATGGGAGAGATCGCCGCAACCCGCGCCGACATCGCCATCGTCACCGATGACAACCCAAGGAACGAGGATCCGTCAGCCATTCGCCGCGCCATCATGGCCGCCTGCCCCGGCGGCATCGAGATCGGGGACCGGGCGGCAGCTATCCGTCACGGGGTCGGCCTGATGCAGGATGGCGATGTGCTGCTGGTCGCGGGCAAGGGGCATGAAACCGGGCAGAAGATCGGCGACCGGGTGCTGCCCTTCGATGACATGACCACAACCCGCGCCGCGCTGGAGGTTCAGGCATGAGCGTGCTCTGGACAGCCCGTGAGGCGGCAGACGCCACCGGCGGCGCAGTGGTGGGATCATGGTCAGCGACGGGTGTTTCGATCGACAGCCGGACCGTGGCGGAGGGTGATATGTTCATCGCTCTGGCAGGACCGAATGCCGACGGTCATGACCATGTCGCTGCCGCTCTGGATGCTGGTGCGGTTGCGGCGATGGTTCACGACCGTCCCGAAGGTGTCGATCCTGCGCGGCTGCTGCTGGTTGCGGACACCATGGCGGGGCTGGAGGCGCTGGGAACGGCGGCCCGGGCGCGGACAGGTGCCCGCATCATCGGTGTCACCGGCTCCTGCGGCAAGACCAGCACGAAAGCAGCGCTGGCGCATTGCCTGACCGCATCCGGGGTTGCCGTGCACGCGTCGGAGAAGAGCTACAACAATCACTGGGGTGTCCCGCTGACACTGGCCCGCATGCCGCGCGAGACCGGGGTCGCGGTGCTGGAGATGGGAATGAACCATCCGGGCGAGATCAGGGCGCTGACCGCGATGGTCCGTCCCGACGTCGCCGTGATCACCACGGTCGAGGCCGCGCATCTCGCGGCTTTCGGCTCGATCAGCGAGATCGCAGACGCCAAGGCGGAGATCTTCGAGGGCCTGACGGAGAACGGCGTTGCCGTGCTGCCTGCCGACAATGCGTGCCACGCGCAGCTGGTTACCGCCGCGCAGCGTTCGGGGGTCACCCGGATCGTGAACTTCGGCCTGGCGGAGACGGCAGAGTATCGCGCTGTCCGGATCTCCCTGAAGCCGGATGCTTCCTGTGTGGAGGCGCGGCTGAATGGACACGAAGCCGCGCTCTGCATCGGCATTCCCGGTCAGCACTGGGTCAGCAATGCCCTGGCCGTGCTGGCGGCAATCGATCAGGCTGGTGGCAACATCGGTCGGGCGGCACCGGCCCTGCGAACCCTGGAGGCCGTGGCTGGTCGTGGCGCGCAGCAGATGGTTGCCCTGCATGACGGTGGCAGCTTCCGGCTGATCGACGACAGCTACAATGCCAATCCGGCAAGCGTGCGCGCCGCGCTGGGTGTGCTGGGTACGACCGCACCGGGTGCTGGCGGGCGGCGCATCGCCATTCTTGGCGACATGCTGGAACTCGGCGAAACCTCCGCGACGCTGCATCGTGAACTGTCAGCGGACGTTCTGGCGGCGGAAGTCGACGTCGTCTTGCTGTGTGGGTCGGACATGGGCGCGCTGGCTGATGCCCTGACCGGCCGGATCGACACCGTGCTGCATGCCGCAACCTCCGCCGAACTGATCGACCCGGCAGTTGGGCAGGTTCACGCGGGCGATGTCGTGCTGGTGAAGGGATCGCTGGGCAGCCGGATGGCGCCCGTCGTCTCCTCCCTGAAGAACCTGGAGGCCGCTGCGGAACTTCCGCGCGCGGCCTGCGGCTGAAGGGGAGGCGCGGCACATGCTCTACAACCTACTTTTCCCGCTGGCCGATGAATTCCAGGTCTTCAACCTGTTCCGCTACCTGACCTTCAGGACGGGCGGGGCCGTGATCACCGCACTTCTGGTGAGTTTCATCGTCGGGCCGCGCTTCATCGCCTGGCTGAAGTCGCGCCCGCGCTACAATCAGCCGATCCGCGACGACGGACCGGCCAGCCACCTGATCACGAAACAGGGCACGCCGACCATGGGCGGCTTCCTGATCCTGCTGGCGGTCACCGTGGCGACCCTGCTCTGGGCCGACCTGACGAATGGTTACGTCTGGATCGTGATGTTCGTGACCCTCAGCTTTGGCGCCATCGGTTTCATGGATGACTTTGCCAAGGTCACGGGCGCTTCCAGTCGGGGCCTGCGCGGCAAGACCAAGCTGGCGGTGGAATTCGCGATCTGCCTCGTCGCCGTGCTCTGGCTGGGCGCGATCTCCCCGGAAGGGCTGGAGAACCGGCTGGCGCTGCCGTTCCTGAAGGATGTGCTGCTGGATCTCGGCTGGTTCTTCGTGCCCTTCGCCATGTTCGTGATCGTTGGGTCATCGAACGCCGTCAACCTGACGGACGGCCTGGACGGCCTGGCCATCGTGCCGGTCATGATCGCTGCCGGAACATTTGCGCTGATCACCTACGTCACCGGCAACTCGATCTTCGCGAGCTATCTGCAAATCCAGTACATCGCCGGTGCCGGTGAACTCGCCGTCCTGTGCGGCGCTTTGGTCGGTGCCGCGCTCGGGTTCCTGTGGTTCAACGCCCCGCCCGCCATGGTGTTCATGGGCGATACCGGGTCGCTGGCACTGGGTGGCGCGCTCGGTTCCATCGCCGTGGTCGTGAAGCATGAACTGGTGCTGGCCATCGTCGGCGGCCTGTTCGTGCTGGAGGCGGTTTCGGTGATCGTGCAGGTCGCCAGCTACAAGACAACGGGCAAGCGGGTGTTCCGCATGGCCCCGCTGCATCACCATTTCGAGCAGAAGGGCTGGCAGGAGCCCACCATCGTCATCCGGTTCTGGATCATCGCCTTCATTCTGGCGCTGGTCGGCCTCGCCACGCTGAAGCTGAGGTAGACCGATGATCCCGCTCACCATCTGCAAGGACAAGACCCTGTTCGTGCTGGGACTCGCGCGCAGCGGACGGTCCACGGTTGCCGCCGCACTGGCCGGTGGTGCGCGTGTCATGGCATGGGACGACAACGCGGAGGCGCGGGCGCAAGTCAGCGGGGCGGAGCTGACCGCCCCGGACAATGCCGACTGGTCGGTGATCGAGATGCTGGTGCTGGCGCCGGGCATCCCGCTGACCCATCCGGAGCCGCATCCGGCGGTCTTCGCCGCGAAGGATGCCGGGGTAGAGATCATCGGCGATGTCGAGCTGTTCGTGCGACAGATGCCGGACGCGCGGATCGTTGCTGTCACCGGCACCAACGGCAAGTCGACGACCACCGCAATGATCGGGCATGTGCTGCAGTCCGCGGGCCTCGACGCGGCGATCGCAGGCAACATCGGTGTGCCCGTGCTGGAGCTTGATCCGGGTACGCCAGACCGTGTGTACGTGCTGGAACTGTCGTCCTATCAGATCGACCTGACACCCTCGATCCGGCCCGAGGTCGGAATCCTGCTGAACATCACGCCGGACCATCTGGACCGGCATGGCGGGATGGCCGGATACGTGGATGTGAAGCGCAAGCTGTTTGCGCACATGGGCACCGGTTGCACTGCTGTTGTCGGCATCGATGACCGCTATGGCCGCGACCTCGTTGAAGCTCTGTCCGGCGTTCAGGGACTTGCCATCAGCCCGGTTGCCGTCGGACGACCCCGTCCCGGCTCGGTCTATGTGCTTGATGGCCGGGCCTTTGCCGACGGCCTGAGCATCATGGACCTGAACGGTCACCCCGCTCTGCCAGGAAAGCACAATCAACAGAATGCGGCAGCGGCCATCGCCGCCGGTCGGGCGCTCGGTCTTGGTGCCGCGAAGATCGCGGCGGGGATTGCCAGCTTCCCGGGCCTGCCACATCGCATCGAGCGGCTGGGCGAGCGCGATGGTGTCAGCTTCTACAATGACTCCAAGGCGACCAATCCGGAGGCGGCGGCGCGGGCCCTTGCTTCCTTCGAGCGGATCTACTGGATCGCGGGTGGCGTGCCGAAGGACGGACCGCTCGCACCCGTACTGCCGTTCCTCGACCGTGTGACCCGAACCTATCTGATCGGTGCAGCGGAAGCGCGATTTGCTGTCGAGCTTTCCGGTCGTACCGACTGCGTGCCAAGCGGCACGCTGGCGCGCGCAGTGGCGCAGGCCGCCAGCGATGCTCAGGCGGACGGCGGCGGTGTCGTGCTGTTGTCCCCCGCCTGCGCCAGCTTCGATCAGTTCGCGGACTTCGAGGCGCGCGGTGATGCATTTCGCGCCCAGGTGGCTGGTCTGCTGGACGCGGAGGCAGCGTCATGATCGGCTTCGGGCGCACGGATACATCGACGCTGGGCCGCTGGTGGTGGACGGTGGACCGCTTCACCCTCATGGCTTTCCTGCTGCTGATCGCGCTGGGCATCACCCTGACGCTCGCTGCGGGGCCGGCGACGGCGCTGCGCAACAATCTGGAACACTTCCACTTCGTGAAGCGTCAGTTGACCTATGTCGGTCCGGCCCTGATCTGCCTGATCGGACTGTCGATCATGAGCGTGGAGACCATTCGGCGGTATGCCATCGCCCTGTTCGGGCTCGTCCTGCTGGCCACGCTGTCGACGCATGTCATCGGGCACGAGGTCAATGGGGCTTCCCGCTGGCTGCGTCTCGGTCCCCTTTCATTGCAGCCGTCGGAGTTCCTGAAGCCGACCTTCATCATCGTCTCGGCCTGGCTGATGGCGGCGGGACGGCGTGATCCGACCCTGCCCGGCGTCGGGGTCTCCGCGGCATTGTGCGTAACGATCATCGCCATCCTGGCCCTGCAGCCGGACATCGGCATGTCGCTGGTCATCGCCTGTGTCTGGGCGGCGCAGTACTTCGTTGCCGGCATGCCGATGCTGATGGTCGGTGCGCTGCTGGCCCTCGGGGCCGGAGCGATGTTCGGTGCCTATCACATGTTCGATCATGTGCGGTCGCGCTTTGACCGCTTCCTGGACCCATCGGCGGAGAACTATCAGGTCCGCCGCGCCATGGAGGCATTCGAGGCCGGTGGCCTGACCGGGCGCGGGCCGGGGCAGGGGGAGGTCAAGTACCTGCTGCCCGACGGCCATACGGATTTCATCTTTGCCGTCGCGGCGGAGGAATTCGGAGCCATTGCCTGCGTCCTCGGCATCCTGCTGTTCGCGCTGATCGTCGTGCGGGGCCTGTTCCGCATGCGTGGTGAAGGTGACCTGTTCGTTGTCCTGTCCTGCACCGGTTTCCTGACCCTGTTCGGCCTTCAGGCGGCGGTCAATATCGGGGTGAATCTGAACCTGCTGCCGACGAAGGGCATGACCCTGCCTTTCATCTCCTACGGCGGATCGTCGCTGGTGGCGCTGTCGGTTTCGGCGGGCTGTCTGCTTGCCCTGATGCGCCGGCAGTCGCACGGCCACATGCGCGGGGAGGCAAGGCGATGACCGCTCACGCACCCATGGCACCCTTTGTTCTGACCGCAGGCGGCACGGGCGGGCACCTGTTCCCGGCGCAGGCGCTGGCGGAGGAACTGCTGCAGCGCGGCCGCGATCTGGTGCTGGTCACCGACCTTCGGGCCAGCGGGCTGGCCGAACGCTTTCCCGGCATTGCCGTTCGCGTGATCCGCGCCGCCGCGCCGGTCGGCAGCCTGCTTGGCCGCATCCGTGCGGCAATGCTGCTGGCACTCGGCGCCCTGGATGCCCGCGCGATCCTGCGCGCGCTGCGGCCTGCCGCGGTCGTCGGCTTTGGCGGCTATGCCTCCCTGCCCACGGTCTGGATGGCACAGGCGATGGGCATCCCCAGCATCCTGCATGAACAGAACGCCCATCTGGGCCGGGCCAACCGCAAGCTCGCGCGCCGCGCCAGCGCCATCGCACTGACGTTCCCCGATACTCGCGCCTCGACCGGTGAAACCATCGTTGTCGGCAACCCCGTTCGGGCCGCCGTTGCCCGTGTCGGGGAGACAGCCTATGTCGCGCCGGATCCGCGCGGTACGGCTCCGGTCCGGATCCTCGTCTTTGGTGGCAGCCAGGGGGCACGCATCTTCTCCGACGTCGTGCCCGACGCGCTGACGGACATCCCGGCGGCCATGCGTGCGCGCCTGCATGTCGTGCAGCAGGCCCGGGCAGAGGATCTTGAGCGGGTCCGCGAGGCCTACCGGGCTGCCGGTATTCCGGCGACGGTTGAAACCTTCTTCGACGACATGCCGCGCCTGCTGGCGGAGGCCGATCTGGTCATCGCACGCTCAGGCGCCTCGACCGTGACCGAACTGGCCGCAGCCGGTCGCCCGGCGATCCTGGTGCCTTACCCGCACGCCGCCGACGACCATCAGACGGCTAATGCCGAGGCGGTTCGGGCGGCAGGTGCCGCATGGATGGTGCCGAACGACCGGTTTGACCGGGGCAGTTGCGCCCGCTCCGTCATGGCCCTGCTGGAAGACCCGGCGGCGCTGGCCCGCATGGCCGGGGCGGCGCGACAGAGCGCCCGGCTGGATGCGGCGAGCCAGCTCGCCGACCTGGCCGAGCGCATTGGCAGCGGAGCACAGTCATGACCCGCAGCCCCATGAACATTGGCGCGATCCACTTCGTCGGCATCGGCGGCATCGGCATGAGCGGCATCGCCGAGGTGATGCACAATCTGGGCTATGCGGTGCAGGGCAGCGACATCTCCGCCAACGCCAATGTGGAGCGGCTGCGCGGTCTCGGGATCAAGGTTGCCATCGGTCATGACGGCGCGAACCTGGGTTATGCGGGGGCGCTTGTGGTGTCCTCCGCGGTCAAGCCTGACAACCCGGAAGTCGTGGCAGCACGGGAACGCCTGATTCCGGTGGTACGCCGCGCGGAGATGCTGGCCGAGCTGATGCGGCTGAAATGGTCCGTTGCGGTGGGCGGCACGCACGGCAAGACCACGACGACGTCGATGGTTGCCGCGCTGCTGGATCATGCTGGGCTGGACCCGACCGTGATCAATGGCGGCATCATCAATGCCTATGGCACCAACGCACGGCTGGGCGATGGCGAATGGATGGTGGTGGAGGCCGATGAGTCCGACGGCAGCTTCGTGAAGCTGCCCGCGACCATCGCGGTCGTCACCAACATGGATCCGGAGCATCTGGATTACTACAGCGATTTCGACGAGATCCGCGACGCCTTCCTGTCCTTCCTGGAGAACATTCCGTTCTACGGCGCGGCGGTCATGTGCATCGACCACCCGGAAGTGCAGGCGCTGATGGGGCGGATCACCGACCGGCGGGTGATTTCCTACGGTTTCAGTCCGCAGGCCGACGTGCAGGCCCGCAACCTGAGTTTCGAAGGCGGTTCCGCGTTCTTCGACGTGGCCCTGCGCGACCGCCGCAGCGGCAGCGAGATCGAGATCACGGGGCTGGTCCTGCCGATGCCGGGCCACCACAATGTGCTCAACAGCCTGGCGGCCATCGCCGTGGCGCGCGAGCTTGGTGCCAGTGACGCACTGATCCGTGATGGCCTGTCGGGTTTCGCCGGGGTCAAGCGCCGCTTCACCCGCACGGGCGAAGCAGGCGGCATCACCGTGATCGACGACTATGGCCACCATCCGGTGGAGATCGACGCGGTGCTGAAGGCCGCGCGCAACGCCACCACCGGTCGAGTCATCGCCGTCGCCCAGCCGCACCGCTATACCCGACTTGCGGCCCTGTTCGAGGATTTCTGCACCTGTTTCAATGATGCGGACACAGTGATCGTGACCGACGTCTTCCCGGCGGGCGAGCAGCCTATCGAGGGCGCGGACAAGGCAGGGCTGGTCGCAGGCCTGCGCCAGCGCGGCCATCGCGACGTCCATGCGCTGAGCGCGCCGGAGGACCTGGCCCGCACCGTGGCTGATGTGGCCCACCCCGGCGATCTGGTGGTCTGCCTTGGCGCAGGCAGCATCTCGCTCTGGGCCAACGCCCTGCCGGAAGCCCTGCGCGCGCTGCAGGGGGGAGGGCAATGAACGCCATGACCCCGATCCCCCGCAATGAGATGATCAGCCGCCTGCCTGATGTCCGCGGCAGCTACACCGCCGATGCGCCCCTGAGTTCTCTTACCTGGTTCCGTGTCGGTGGCCCGGCAGAGGTGCTGTTCCGTCCCGCTGATCGCGCTGACCTGATGGCATTCCTGGCTGCGAAACCGACAGATGTGCCGGTGACAGCGATTGGTGTTGGTTCCAACCTGCTGGTTCGCGACGGCGGCGTGCCGGGTGTGGTGATCCGGCTCGGACGTGGTTTCAGCGATTTCGAGGTGATCCGGGCGGACGGGACAGTCCTGATCCGAGCGGGCGCAGGCCTGAGCGATGTGAACCTGTCGGTGAAGGCACGTGATGCCGGTCTGTCAGGTCTTGAGTTCCTGCGCGGTGTGCCGGGCACCGTGGGCGGTGCGCTGCGCATGAATGCCGGGGCCTACGGGGCGGAAGTGAAGGATGTTCTGGTCTCTGCGCGCTGGATTGATGCGGCGGGCAGGATGCAGGAATCATCGGCGGCGGAACTGGGCTTCAGCTATCGGCACTGTTCCGCCCCGTCAGACGCGATCTTCGTGGATGCGCTGTTCCGGACCGTTCCCGGTGACCGCGAGGCCATCGACGCACGCATGAAGGAAATCAGCGCCGCCCGCAATCTCAGCCAGCCGGTGAAGTCCAGCACGGGTGGTTCCACCTTTGCGAACCCGCCGGGCGCGAAGGCCTGGGAACTGATCGATGCGGCCGGTTGTCGTGGCCTGGTGATGGGCGATGCACAGGTTTCGGAGCAGCACTGCAACTTCCTGATCAACCGGGGCAATGCGACCGCAGCCGACCTGGAAGCCCTGGGCGAGACCGTGCGTCGCCGGGTCGCTGAAACATCGGGTGTGGAACTGCATTGGGAGATCCGCCGGATTGGCGTCGGGCAGGAGGGCGGCACATGAAACATGTTGCAGTCCTGATGGGCGGCTGGTCGGTGGAGCGCGAGGTTTCGCTGGTCACGGGTGCGGCCTGTGCGGACGCGCTCGAGGCGTCCGGCTTCAGGGTCACCCGCATCGACGTGGACCGGAACCTGGCCACACGCCTGACCGAAGTTCGTCCGGACGTTGTCTTCAACGCCCTGCATGGCCGCTTCGGCGAGGACGGGACGGTGCAGGGCATGCTGGAGATGATGGGGATTCCCTATACCCATTCCGGTGTTCTGGCCTCGGCCATTGCCATCAACAAGCCCGCCGCCAAGGCGCTCTTCCGCGAAGCCGGGATCCCGACGCCGGACGGTGAGGTGCTGACCCGTCGTGCCCTGGCCGCGCGCTCCGACTGGCAGGCGCCGCTGGTCATCAAGCCGATCAACGAAGGCTCCTCGGTCGGCGTCGATATCATTCTGGAGGGCGACAACATCCCGCCGCTGGAAACCGGCGACCCGGAGGCGACCGTGCTGGTGGAGCGCTACATTCCCGGACGCGAGGTCCAGGTGGCCGTGGCCTTTGACGAGGTGTTGGGGGCCATCGAGATCCTGTCACCAGGCCGCTTCTACGACTACGAGGCCAAGTATGCGCCCGGCGGATCGCGTCACGTGATGCCCGCACCGCTCCCCGAAGATGACTATCGCGCGGCCTGCGAGATGTCACTGCTGGCGCACCGGCTGCTGGGCTGCCGCGGCATCACCCGTTCCGACCTGCGCTACGACGATACCGGCGACGGGCCGGCGAAGCTGTTCCTGCTGGAAGTGAACACGCAGCCAGGCATGACAGCCACATCACTGGCGCCCGAGATCGCGCTGCACCAGGGCATCGACTTCGAGACGCTGTGTACCCGACTGGTGGAGGATGCATCATGCGATCGCTGACCGCGAAGGCCGCCGAGCGTCCCCTGCAGGAGACCAAGACCGCCAAGGCAAACCGCAGGTCGGGGAAGCAGCAGCGCACCATGCCGCGGCGGGAACGTCGTCGCCGGGTCTGGAGCTGGATTGCCGTCGCCCTGATGATCGGTGTAATCGGCGCGACCTTCCACGCCGTCCGCCAGGGCTGGCACGCACAGGCCTTCATCGCACTGGGTGAGATGGTCGACGATGGTTATCGCGCCGTCGGGCTGACGGTGGAGGAAGTCACCCTGACCGGGCGAGACAAGGCAGGCATGAATGCCCTGCGTCGCGCCCTGGACGTGGAAGTCGGAACCCCGATCCTGCGCCTCGACCTGGATGACCTTCAGGCACGTCTGGAAAGCGTTGGCTGGATTGCCTCCGCCGAGGTGCAGCGTCACCTGCCGAACCGCCTGCATGTCGCCATCACCGAACGTGTGGCCTTCGCCCGCTGGCAGCGCGAGGGCCGGACCAGCCTGATCGACCGGGATGGGGAGATCATCCTGTCCGACGTCGGTCACCGCTTCGCCTATCTGCCCCGGGTTGTCGGCAGTGGCGCGAATGTCAGGGCAGCGGAACTGCTGGACCTGCTGGATGGCTCGCCCCGCCTTGCGCGACAGGTGCAGTCGGCCATTCTGATCCGGGAGCGGCGCTGGGACGTGACATTGAACAGCGGCATCACGGTCAGCCTGCCGGAGCAGGACGCGGACGCCGCCTGGCAGCATCTGGATGAACCGAAACACCGCAAGCGACTGCTGGCGGACGACGTTGGCTTCGTGGACATGCGCATTCCGGGGCGCGTGATCGTGCGCGGCAGGGACAGTGGCGGCGATCAGAAGCCGCAGGAACAGGAGACCTGATCATGCAGAAGGCGGATCAGGGTCGGACAGAGGCAAGAGGGTAATGGCGAACGGACGATCACAGTTCATCGCGGCGCTGGATGTCGGGTCCAGCAAGATCAGCTGTGCCGTGGCACAGCCGCTGGACGACGGCTATCGCGTGCTCGGTGCGGCATCCCGCCGTGCGGAGGGTTTGCGCCGTGGCGTGATCACCGACATGGATGCGGCGGAGGCTGCGATCCGCGATGTCGTTGACCAGGCGGAGCAGCGCGCAGGCGTGGCGCTGGAGGATGTCTTTGTCTCCCTCTCCGGCGGCATGCCCTCCAGCCACGTGGCGGAGGTGGAGATCGCCGCCCCGGACCGGCCGATCACGGATCATGACGTGCGGCGGCTGCTGCAGCTTGCCGGCACGCGGGAGGAGCAGGGAGAGCGCTCCGTCCTGCACGCGATCCCCGTCGGCTTCGCACTCGACGGCGAGACCGGCATTCAGGACCCGCGCGGCATGGTCGGGCGGCGGTTGAGTGCGCGGGTGCATCTGCTGTCTGCCGCCCAGGGTGCGCAGCGGAACCTGAAGATGTGCGTCGAGCGGTGCCTGCTGCGCCCGGTCGACCTGGTTGCGGCGCCCTATGCTGCCGGGCTTGGTTGCCTGAGCTGGGACGCCCGTGATCTCGGCTCCGTCGTCATCGACCTTGGCGCGGGCGTGACCAAGATCGGCATCTTCCGGAACGGCACACTGATCTTCGCCGACGCGATCCCCATCGGCAGCGCACATATCACCAACGACATCGCCTCCATTCCCGGCCTGACACTGGCCTTCGCGGAACGGTTGAAGACCCGTCACGGCAGCCTGTTCGTCGGTCCCAACGACGACGATGTGACCGTGGCCCTGCCATCCTTCGTGGAAGGCTGGACGGACGGCACCGGGCAGATGGCCCTGTCGCTGCTGACCGGCGTGATCCGCCCGCGTGTGGAGGAGATCTTCGAAACCGTGCGCGACATGATCGATTCCTCCGGTCATGCGGCAATTGCCGGGCGCAATGTGGTTCTGACGGGCGGGGGAAGTCTGCTGACCGGCATCGACGCCGTCGCGCGCGACATTCTCGACCGGCCCGTCAGCCTTGGTCGTCCGATTGGTCTGGCCGGTCTGAAGAAGGACATGTCCGGACCTGATTTCACAACGCTGGCAGGCACCATCGCCTTTGCCGAGCGTCGTCTCGAAGCACGTCATGCGGTTGACGTGCCAGCCACCCTTCCTGGCCGTGTCGGGCGGATTGTCCGCCTGGGTCGTTGGCTCAGGGAGAACTTCTGATGTTTGCGTTCCATGAGGCCCCCTCGCGTCGGAACGCCGGAAAGGGTGAGTCCGCCAACAACACCCAAGCCCGGAGCACCGCACACACCGGGCACTCCCCACTGAAACCGTCTGTCGGGCATACATAAGGAGGCATCGACATGGCCATTAACCTGACCAATCCTGAACTCACTGAAATGCTGCCACGCATCGTGGTATTTGGCGTCGGCGGCGCCGGCGGCAATGCCGTCAACAACATGATCGAATCGGAGCTGCAGGGTGTGGAGTTCGTCGCCGCGAACACCGACGCCCAGGCACTCGCCAAGTCCAAGACGACCAACCGCATCCAGCTTGGTGCCGGTCTGACCCAGGGACTGGGTGCGGGCGCGCAGCCCGACGTCGGTCGCCAGGCGGCCGAAGAGGCGATGCCGCTGATCCTGGAGAACCTGGAAGGCGCACACATGTGCTTCATCACCGCCGGAATGGGTGGTGGTACGGGTACGGGTGCAGCACCGGTGATCGCCCGCGTGGCGCGCGAACACGGCGTGCTGACCGTCGGCGTCGTCACCAAGCCGTTCCAGTTCGAGGGCAAGCGCCGTCTGGCCATTGCCGATGCGGGTGTGCGCGAACTGCAGTCGAGCGTCGACACGCTGATCGTCATCCCGAACCAGAACCTGTTCAAGGTCGCGACCGACAAGACCACGTTCGCCGACGCCTTCAAGATCGCTGACGAGGTGCTGCATTCCGGTGTTCGCTCGATCACCGATCTGATGGTGGAACCGGGCCTGATCAATCTCGACTTCGCCGATGTCCGCACCGTGATGAACGAGATGGGCAAGGCGATGATGGGTACGGGCGAGGCCGAGGGCGAGGATCGTGCACAGGCAGCCGCCTCTGCCGCCATCGCCAACCCGCTGCTGGAGGACATGTCGCTGAGCACTGCACAGGGTGTTCTGGTCAATGTGACCGGCGGCATGGACCTGACCCTGCATGAGGTCGATGAGGCGGCGAACCTGATCCGCGAAGAAGTGGACGAGGACGCGAACATCATCATCGGCTCCATCCTCGACCCGTCGCTGGACGGCAAGATGCGTGTCTCCATCGTCGCCACCGGCATCGACGTGATGCAGGCGGAGAAGGCGGTGCCCCAGGGCTTCACCCCGCGTGTCGTCGCGACGGCCGACCGTTCGGTCACGGCACCGGCCGAACTGACAGCCACCCGCCCGATCTCGGGCGGAACGCTGCCGTCAGGTGGCAACTTCGCCACGGCACGCAAGCTCGAGCCGGAATTGGAGATGGAAACCGATCTGGATGCCGAGGAAGCCCTTGGCACCGCTGAGACCCAGCCGGTTGTCGACGACGTGGCCGATCACGAGATCTTCCGGGAGCCGATCGAGGAGAGGGCCGAGGCGAAGGGTGTGACGGAGCGGTCCTACGAAATTCCGTCCTATCCGGCGCGTTCGGCACCGGAACCGCGGCATATTCCGGCCTCCGAGAGTGGTCTGGATGATGGCTTCGTGGCGCCGACAGCACAGACTGCCCGGACCATCGACACCGCACCGCCTGCGCCTGTGACCCGGGCACCGGTGGAGGAAAAGCCGACGGGTGCACGCCGGTTCCTGAACCGGCTGCGGGGCAAGTCCCGGCCTGCGGAAGAGGGCCAGTCAGATGCCCAGCCGAAGCGTCCGCTGTTCCCGAACCGGGGCGGCGAGCAGACGTCCGAGGCAGAACGGGCGGAGCCCATGCTTTCCGGTCTGTCCCTGCCGGAGGCGGAGCCGCGGAAACCTGCGGGTTCCGAGGATGATCTGGACATTCCGGCCTTCCTGCGCAGGCAGGCGAACTGAGCGTTCGCAATGCCTGACGGGAAGGGTAACAGTGGGTAACAAAGAGTGACTTGAGCGCTGTCAGGGCGATTCATATAACCCCTGACAGCGCCTTATCTTTCATTGATTCGTTTGTCTGGTTAACGGGTCGCGGAAGAGCGGGCGGATGCTGACCGGCACCGTGCCGGTGTGGAGAGCGGCATCGAACTCATTTGTCGGCGGGGAGCCGACTGTCCAGAGGGGACATCGCGTGAGCCTGCAACGGACCATTACACGTCGCGTCGAGCGCCACGGAACAGCGCTGCATTCCGGGCTGGAAGTGACGATCGCCTTTTCGCCTGCCGAGCCGGGGACTGGGGTTGTCTTCCGTCGCTCCGACATGGACGGAGACGCTGCGCTGATCCCCGCACGCCACGATCACGTCGCCGATACGCGGCTCTGCACTGTCATCGCCAACGCACACGGCGCCAGCGTGGCGACCATCGAACACGTCATGGCGGCACTGTCCGGCAAGGGCGTGGACAATGTCATCGTCGATGTCTCGGGTGCCGAGACACCTGTCATGGACGGCAGTGCCGGTCCGTTCGTCGAGATGATCCGTGAAGCCGGAATCGTCGAACAGAACGCGCCACGCCGTGTGCTGCGTGTGCTGAAGGAAGTACGTGTCGGTGAAGGCGACTACTGGGCCCGCCTGACGCCGTCGGAAGAGTTCCGGCTCAGCTTCAATATCGCATTCGACAATCCGCTGCTGGCCAGCCAGTCGACACAGTTCCATCCCGACTTCGGTGATTTCGACGAGGACATTGCGCCCGCGCGGACGTTCTGCCTGTTCGAGGAGATCGAGAAGATGCGGTCCATGGGCCTCGCCCGTGGCGGCTCCCTCGACAACGCGGTCGTCGTCCAGGGTGACAAGGTCCTGAATCCGGAAGGCCTGCGTTTCGGTGACGAGAGCGTGCGGCACAAGCTGCTGGACGCTATCGGCGACCTGCGCACGGCGGGCTACCAGATCCTCGGCCACTACCATGGTGAGCGGGCCGGTCATGCGCTGAACAACAAGCTGCTGCGCGCTTTGTTCGCCGACCCGACCGCCTATGTCATCGAAGATGCGGTCTCCACGGACTGGGACGACGTCCGCATTGCGGACGCCGCCGATTGAAAGGCTGCTGATCGTCAGGCCTGAAGCCTGACGTCAGGATGCATTTCCCGTTTCGCTGGCCTTCGGCCAGTAGGTGCCGAAGTTCCAGTACAGCCCCTCCAGGTCGCGGCAGGAAAATTCCCTGCTGCCATAGTCCGTGTCCTCGACCGGCCTCGGAACCTCCACACCGGATGCAATGACCCTGGCGCAGAGTTCCTCTGCCTCATCGACGGCGATGTAGACGGACGTCCAGTCTCCCGCAGCAGTTCCAGGTTCCCCCACCGCCCGACCGAAATCGTCATCGCGCGCGCTGCCGACCATGATCAGTGCGGAACCCAGGGCAAGCTGGGCATGGGCAATGCCGCCCTGGCCGTCCTCCACGACGAAATGACGCCGGAAGCCGATCACGTCCACCAGCCAGTCGATCATGGCCGGGCAGTCGCGATAGCGGCGGGTAAGGTAGATGCGTGGTGGTTCGATGGTGGCGTCGGCCATGTGCTGTCCTCCTGTTTGATGGTTCGCACCGGCAAGATGACAAATGCCCGGTCCGACGGATTGAACAAATGTGACCTGATCAGAGCCGGACCGGTGTCGTGCCCGCCATGCGCCCGAACTCCCGCGTCAGATGGGCCTGATCGGCAAATCCGGTCTCGTGCGCGATGGCGGCAACGGTGTCCGAACCATCTTGCAGGTGCCGCAGCGCATTCTCGAACCTGACAATGCGGGCATAGGCCTTCGGACCTATGCCGACTTCGGCGGAAAAGCGCCGGGTCAGATGTGCCCTGCTGATGTCCAGTTGTCGTGCAAGTCCACTTATCCGCGCCTTGCCGCCGCTTGTCTCGATCTCCCGCACGGCCGCCAGAACCGCAGCGCTCTGCGTTGGTCCCGGCAGGATGCGCCGACGCAGGAACTGCTCCAGGATACGGAACCGCTCCGGCCAGCCGCCACAGAGCGCAAGCCTCTCCACGATGTCGCGGCCATCCTGCCCCAGCAGGTCGCCCAGGCTGACCACGTGCCCCGTGATCTCCGTCAGTGGAACCCGGAAGAAAGCGCGCGCGCCCGCAGGGGTGAAATCCACCTGCACGCAATGAACCGGCCCGAGAGAGCGTACGACAGTGAAACGGTCGATCAGACCGGCGGTGAATGTGTGGTGGGCGGCCTGCGTGTCCGGCTTGTGCCCGGCATGGATCAGATACGGGTCCGCGAAGTTGATGATCAGAGGCAGAAAGGTGGTGGCGGGCATCCGGTGGGTGAAGGGCGGTGCTGCCATGTCCGCGAACCCCGCCCAGCGGACCAGAAACGGCCGCAGGTCGTTTGGCAGGGGCGGGCAGGTCTCATCGGCTGCTGGCTGATCGCGCATGTCCATCCGCGCATGATGACACCAATGGCGGCTCGGGTCAGCCTGTACGCTGGACGGCAGACCGGTGATGGCTATCGTTGGGGGCGAGAGAATCTTCACCCTGGGGAGGATGAATACCGTGCGACAGATCCCAACGACGCTGGCAGAAGTCGAGGAGGTCGAGCAGACCCCCTGGCAGGACAGGCTGATGGCGCAGAACGTCTATGCGGCAATCGCCAAGTCGGCCAACGCCTGGCCCGATCGGCCCGCGATCCACTTTCTGGCGCACGGACAACTGGATGACGAGCCCCAGACGATCCTGTACCACGACCTGCTGTCCCGCATCACGGCCACCGCGAACCTGCTGCGTGATCTCGGAATCGGCGACACGGATGTCGTGACCCTGCTGATGCCGATCATTCCGGAGACGCAGTATTTCCTCTGGGGTTCGGAAACGGCTGGCATCGCCAACCCGGTCAACCCGTTCCTGGAGGTCGATCATATCGTCGGCATCTGCAAGGCGGCGGGAACGAAGGTTCTGGTGGCCTGTGATCCGTCCATCAGCCCCGATCCCTGGCCAAAGGCGGAGGCGGTGAAGGCGGCCCTGCCGGACATCACCCTGATCCGGGTCGGTGGGCCGTCGGAAAGCACATCGGATGTCGTTTCCTACGAGGAAGCGATCACGGGTGTCGCGGATGACCGGCTGACGTTCGACCGCGACTTCCATCTGGACGATGTCGCGGCCTATTTCCATACCGGGGGCACGACAGGGGTGCCGAAGCTGGCGCGCCACACGCAGAAGGGCCTGATGCTGCACAGTTGGACCTTTGGCAACTGCATGCCGGATCCGACCGATACCAGTCACGGGCCGCAGCATTATCCCCTGGGCATCCCGCTGTTTCATGTCGGCGGTGGCACCTGCTACAGCCTGATGCCGTTCGTCTGGGGCCGGACGGTGACCATGCTGGGGGCGGAGGGCTATCGCAACCCGAACACGCTCCGGGACTTCTATGCCAATTGCGCGCGTCTGGGCTGGACCAAGATCCCCATCGTACCGACGGTCTGGTCGATGCTGCTGCAGATGCCGGTGGGGGACCATGACCTCAGTCGGGTGCAGTATGGCGGTGTTGGCGGGTCGACACTCTCCGTCGAGGTTGCCAATGCGGCGATGAAGAAGCTGGGGATTCCGCTGGTCGAAGGCTGGGGCATGACGGAGACCCACGGCTTCGCCACGATCAACCCCTATCTGGGCGACATTCGCGTCGGCTCGGTGGGGCTGCGACAGCCCTACATGCAGGTGCGCATCGTCGAACCGGACGGCAAGGGCGGCATCGCGCGGGACTGTGACACGGACGAGATCGGCCTGGTGGTGGTGCGTGGGCCGCAGGTCTTCGGCGGCTATCTGGATGAGGTCCATGATTCGAAGGCCTGGCTGGACGGGGACCGCCACAGCGGCTGGTTCGATACCGGCGACCTGGGACGGCTGGATGCGGACGGCTACGTCTGGCTGACGGGACGGGCCAAGGATCTGATCATCCGCGGTGGACATAATATCGACCCGGCAACCATCGAAGACGTGCTGTACCAGCATCCGTCGGTGGAGCTGGCGGCGGCGGTCGGGCGCCCGGACAAGCGCGTCGGCGAGATTCCCGTCGCCTATGTCCAGTTCGGTGTCGGCAAGAGCGAGACCGAGGACGATCTGAAAGCGTTTGTTGCCGAACGTATTGCGGAACGCGCCGCGAACCCGGTCGAGATCATCGCGATGACCGAGATGCCTCTGACCGGTGTCGGCAAGATCTTCAAGCCGCAACTGCGGCTGGACGCGGCACGCCGGGTCTACGAGCGGGAGTTCGCGCCGCTGGCGAAGGAAATGCGGGTCGATATCGCCATCGATGTCCGTACCGACAAGCTTCATGGCACGCTGGCAACCGCGACCATATCCGGCGCGGGCGACAGGGAGGCCGCAGCCGCGAAGGTGAGGGAAGCCATGGGGGCCTACGAGATCCGCGCCGAGGTGAGTGTCGCCGAAGGCTGAATTGCAGGGTGCGTCGCGAACGAAACAGCCAGTGTTCGCGCCGGAGCATTCCGCGCTGACCGCAATGGGCTGATCATCGCCTGATCAGGGATCAGGAGGATGCGATGGACAGCCCGCGTGGACGCAATCTTGTCGATGACAGCCTGATCGCCGCCCTGCGTCATGTCGCGGACCGCGCCAATACCACCGCCGCCCTGCCCAATGAGGCCTATACCGACACGCGGACGCTGGCAGCGGAAGCCCATGCCGTGCTGCGCAAGGCCTGGATCGGCATCGCGTTCGAGGCGGATGTTCCCCGACCGGGCACGGTCTATCCCGTCGATCTGACCGATACGCCCCTGTTGCTGGTCCGCGACAGGGCAGGTGCGGTGCGCGTGTTTCACAATGTCTGTCGTCATCGCGGCATGAAGCTGGTGATCGAGCCGGGACGCACGGGACGCGTGATCCGCTGTCCCTATCATTCCTGGTGCTACAGGCTGGACGGCAGTCTTGACCGGACACCGCATGTCGGTGGTGTGGGGCAGGATACCCATGCCGACCTGGACCCCACGACGCTGGGCCTGATCGAGGTCCGGTCGGCAGTCTGGTTCGGAACGGTCTTCGTTGACCTGTCCGGAACGGCACCCCCGTTCGATGCGGCCATGTCCGGTCTGCAGGCGCGCTGGTCCGCGTTTGCGGATGCGGATTTCCGCAGCGGTGGCGCGGACAGTACCTTCGACATGGTGCTGAACGCCAACTGGAAGCTGGCGGTCGAGAACTATCTGGAGAGCTATCACCTGCCATCCGTGCATCCTGCCCTGAACAGCTATTCCAGGATCGAGGATCATGAGCTGCTGGTAGGCGATGACGGCTTTGCCGGGCAGATCAGCCTGGTCTATCGCCCGGTGCTGGATGCCGAAGGACTGGGTTTTCCGAAGGTCGAGGGGCTGAGCGACTACTGGGAGACCCGTGGCGAGTACATCGCGCTCTACCCCAACCTGCTGCTGGGGCTGCATTCGGATCACTGGTTCACGATCCTGCTGCTGCCCGACGGACCTGAGCGGACGCAGGAGCGGATCCGCATCGGATACTTCTCGGACGATGCCGCCTCCGGCGTCGATTATGCGGCATTGCGTGAGGCCAATACCCGCCTCTGGCAGGTCGTGTTCGGGGAGGATATTTCTCCCGTGGAGCGCATGCAGGCGGGGCGGCACTCACCGGCCTTCGATGGCGGTATCCTGACGCCAGTCCTGGAAACCACGACGCGCGATTTTCACGCCTGGATGGCCAATCGGCTGCTGAACCACTGATTTCCCGTCGCGATCTGTATTGCCCGGTCGCATGACTGACATGTTCGGATTTGTTCCGTAACGCGCTTTGCCGATGTGATATGATGCAGTTACATTAATCTGCGATGGGCATCGAATTCAGGTGCCTGCTTTCCTGGGGAGGAGGGCGCTATGGCCAAGAGCGTGACGGTGACACCGTTGACGCCGATCATTGGTGCGGAAGTCAGCGGGGTCGATCTGGCCAGCATTGACGATGACGGGTTCTCTGCACTCAAGAAGGCATTTCTGGAGCACAGTGTGCTGTTCTTCCGGGATCAGGACATCAGCATCGACGCCCACAAGGCGTTTGGCCGCCGGTTCGGTGACCTGCACATTCACCCGGCTGCGAACGACTACAACGACGGGGTGAAGGATCATCCCGAGATTCTGGTCATCCACGCCGACGAGAAGACGACGCGGACAGCAGGCGACAGTTGGCATTCGGATGTTTCCTGCGATGCCGAGCCGCCGATGATGAGCATCCTGCGCCTGCACACGCTGCCGCCGCTGGGGGGCGATACGCTGTTTGCCAGCATGTATGCCGCCTACGATGCACTCTCGGAGCCGATGAAGCAGCTTGTGGGCGGGCTGACCGCCACCCATGACGGTGGTCCCAACTATCGCGACCGTGCGGGACGGCAGGGCGTCGATACCTCAGCCAAGGCCTATCCGGCATCGTCACACCCCATCGTGCGTACCCATCCGGAGACCGGGCGCAAGGCGCTGTATGTCAACCGGGCCTTCACTACACATGTGGATGACATTCCGCGTGACGAGGGCAATGCGATCCTGGGTTTCCTGTTCAACCACATCGAGAAGGCGCAGTTCCAGTGCCGGTTCCGCTGGCAGCCGAACTCGATCGCCATGTGGGACAACCGCTGCACCCTGCACCATGCGATGTGGGACTATTTTCCCAACGTCCGGTCCGGATTCCGGGTCACGGTCAAGGGTGACCGGCCCGTCTGACGGGCGCAATCACCGTGTCGGCACCGCGTCGGCCCGGCGTTCCAGAAGGAGCACCAGCATGAATGACATGAGCACAGGCTACGCCATCCTGGATGTGCGTCGGACGTCGCCCAACATCGGGGCGGAGATTCGCGGCGTCGATCTGGCAAATGGTCTGACGGCGGCCGAGTTCGCGGAGGTGGAGCGGGCGTTTCACGAGAACCAGGTCATCTTCTTCAAGGACCAGTCGCGGATCGCACCGGACGTGCAGGTGGAGATCGGGAAGATGTTCGGCCCGCTGCATTACCATCCCGCCGCGCCGCATCTGGAGGGTTATCCGCCGATCTTCGTCATTCATGCCCACAAGGACTCCAAGGTCGCCAATGGCGAGGGCTGGCACACCGATGTCTCCTGCGATACCGAGCCGCCACTGGGCACAATGCTGCAGATGCATGTCCTGCCGAGCGCCGGTGGCGACACGATGTTCGCCAGCATGTACGGCGCCTACGACACGCTGTCGCCTGCCATGCAGTCCTTCCTCGAAGGACTGACGGCCAGCCACGAGTCGGAGCACATCTATCGCGGACGCTACTCCGACCGGGGTGTCGATGATGCCGACAAGGTCTATCCCTCGGCGGTACACCCGGTGGTCCGGACCCATCCGGCGACCGGACGAAAGGCGCTGTACGTCAACGGCGGGTTCACGACGCGGATCAATGAACTGTCGAAGGCGGAGAGCCGCAATCTGCTCGACTTCCTGTTCCGGCACATGGAGGAGCAGTTGATGGTGACGCGGTTCCGCTGGTCGGAAAATGATGTGGCGCTGTGGGACAATCGTTGCGTCCAGCATCGCGCGCTCTGGGACTACTGGCCGGAGGAGCGCAAGGGCCATCGCGTAACGATCAAGGGCGACCGGCCCTTCTTCAGGCCGTGACGCGGCGCGACCGGGACAGTGCGACGCAATAATCAACAACATGCTGTCCGCGACAGGCGAGAAGCAGAAGACACATGGGGAGAGAGATGATGAAGCGACTGATCAGGGGAGCCGTGCTCGCCACGACGATTGCGCTGGCGGCGGGAACGGCAAGCGCCGAGGAGATGGTGGCGAAGTTCTCCACCCACTGGGGCCCGCAGCACCCGGCCTCCGTTCAGGCCATCAAGTTCATCGACCGGGTCAATGAGCGGCTGAAGGGCAAGCTGCGCATCGACGTGTTTCCCGCGGGCCAGTTGTTCGGCATTCGCGAGATCATGGGTGCGCTGGCGTCCGGCTCCGTGGAACTGGGGGCCGTGGTCGGCATCGTCAGCTTCCCGCCGATCAACCGGAACTACAATGTCACGGCCTTCCCGGGCTATTTCTCCAGTTTCGAGGATCAGCGCGGCTTCTTCGAGACCGATCCGAAGGGCAAGGAAGTCTGGAACAACATCCTGACCCGCACCCGCACCGCCGTGCTTGCCTACAACCCGGTTGGTCCGGCGGCGATCTATTCCTCGGCAAGCAAGCTGGAGACGGTTGCGTCGATGGCTGGCCTGAAGGCCCGTGTGCTGACCAATTCGGATCGTGCGCGCTGGACGGCGCTGGATGTCGGCAAGATGGTCTCCCTGCCGACGCGGGAGGTCTATACCGGCCTGCAGAATGGCACCATCGACACGGTCTCCACCGTCCCGGGTGCCATCAAGGCCTATAGCTGGTGGGAGCATCTGAATGCGGTGCAGTTGCCGTGGATTTCCTTCGCGGACGCCTACATCATGGCCAATCAGGCTTGGCTGGACCGCCTGCCGGAGGACGTGAGGCAGGTACTGGCCGAGGAAGGTGCGCGTCTGAGCAAGGAAGCCACTGCCGACATCATGCAGGCCTCCAATGCCGTGCATGAGGAATTTGCCGCCGAGCATGGCGCGACGATCTCCGTGCTGGAAGGGGCCGAGCTTGCCAAGCTTCGCGCCCTTGAGGCGTCCAAGGTCGAGCCGCTGCTGGCGGAAGAGGTTGATGCCGACGTCTTCGCCGCCCTGAAGGCCTATGCGGCGCGGAACTAGGCTGTCAGCCGCCATCACGTCCCCGCGGGGTGCGGGGGCGTGAGGCTGCTGCTCAGCGCCTATCGGCTGCTCTATGGCACCAACTCGCTGATCCAGCGGATTGCGCTGGGGCTCGGCATGGCCGTTGTCGCCTTTGCCGTCCTGTCGCTGTTCGCGGCGGCGGTGGAGCGGCATGTCACCGGGCGCGGCTATGCCTGGATGAACGACCTGCCGCCCTTCCTGCTGCCATGGTGCGTCTTCCCGTTGATGGGGGTACTGCTGCGCAGTGGTCGCCATATCTCGGTGGATGTCGCGCCGACCCTGCTGCCTGCCGGACCTGCCCGGATCCTGCGTCTGGTGGTGGGACTGATCGCGCTCGTTTCCGGCATCTATTTCTGCAACGCGGGGATCGAGGCGACGGGCTTCTTCCGCATGCTGGGGGAAGTCACGGAGACGGAGATCCAGTTCCCGTTCTGGTTCCTGTACGCGGCCTTTCCGACCGGTTTCGGCATCCTGGCGCTGTTCGCGCTGGAGATGGTGCTGCGCGAGATCCTGGAACTGGCGGGCATGCAGCCCGATGAAGGGACGGAGCCGACATGATCGCACCCGCCGCCTTTCTGGCACTGGTCCTGCTGATCCTCTCGGTGCCGATCTTTCTGGTTTTCGGGATCGGTTCCAGCCTTGTTGCCACCCTGGAACTGCATCAGCCGTTCACGACCCTGCTGCAGGTTTCGTTCGGTGCGGTGACCAAGCATGTGCTGCTTTCGATCCCGCTGTTCATCTTTGCCGGCCTTGTCATGCTGCAGGCTGGAGTGGCGCGGCGGCTCGTCCATCTTTCGGTTACCCTGGTCGGCCATCTGCCGGGCGGCCTCGGCATCGCCATGGTGCTGGCCATGGGGTTCTTCGCCGCCTTCTGCGGCTCCATCCTGGCCGCGATCACGGCTGTCGGTTCCATCCTGATGCCGATCATGGTGGAGCGGGGATATACAAAGCGCTTCGTCGTCGTGCTGGCCGCCACGGCTGGCCTGCTGGAGGCACTGATACCGCCATCGAACGGGGCCATCATCTTCAGCGCGCTGACCAATGTGCCGGTGTCGAAGACCTTTGCCGCCGGTATCCTGCCCGGCTTCGTCTTCATGGCGCTGCTGATCGTCTATGTCATGTGGGCCTGCCGGAAGATGCCGCGCGATGACCGCTCCGGCTGGCGGGCACGGGGGCAGGCCCTTGTCGCCGCCATTCCCGGCCTGATGACGCCGCTGATCATTCTGGGCGGCATCTATTCGGGCCTGCTTACCCCGTCGGAATCTGCTTCTGTTGCCGCCTTCTGGGCGATTGTCGTCGGTTTTCTGGTGCATCGCGAACTGACGGTGCGCGGGTTGCTGGAGGCGCTGAAGGCGACGGCGATCATGACAACCGTGATCTTTTCCATCATCGCCATGGCGACGTTCCTGTCGGTGATCCTGACCTTCACCCGGGCGCCGCAGGACCTGGTCACCTTCTTCGTCGAGTTCGGTGCGACACCGCTAACGTTCCTGATCATGGTGGGCGTGATCTGTCTGCTGCTGGGGACCTTCCTGGAGGTCGTGCCGGTGATCTATCTGACCATTCCGGTCTTCATCGCCGTCATCGACCACCTGGGGATCGACATCATCCACTTCTACGTGGTGTTCAGCGCCTTCGTCGGCCTGGGCCTGCTGACGCCACCGGTCTGTGTCGGGGTCTATACGGCGGCGGCAGTGATCGACGAGGCACCGGACCGTGCCTTCCGCGCCGTTCCGGCCTTCGTCATGGTCGGCCTGATCTATGCGGCGCTGATGATCGCTTTCCCCATCATCTCGACATGGCTGCCGTCGATGATCTGACGCGGCGGGCGTGCGGTCACAGGTCGGCGGGGGCTTCCAGGCCGGAGGCGGTGAGCTGTTCGACCAGGGAGACCTTCAGGCGCTCCAGTCCCTCCGCCGTCGTTGCCTCGCAGCGGGCCACCAGAACGGGCTGCGTGTTGGAGGCACGCAGCAGCCACCAGCCGTCGTCGTTCATCACACGGGCGCCGTCGATGTCGGAGAACGCGGTGCCGGCCTGCCTCAGGCGGGCCACCACTTCCTCGATCACCGTGAACTTGCGCTCGTCGGCGCAATCGAAACGCAGTTCCGGCGTGTTCAGCAGGGCGGGCATGGCCTTGCGCATTTCCGCGACCGACTGGTCGGCGTTGGCCAGCATGTCCAGGAACCGCACACCCACATACAGCGCATCGTCGAAGCCGTACCACTTGTCGGCATAGAAGATATGGCCGGACATTTCCCCGGCGAGCGGGCATTTCAGTTCCGCCATCTTCGCCTTGATCAGGGAGTGGCCGCTGCGGAACATCAGTGGGTCGCCACCGGCTTCCCTGATGCCGTCGAACAGGATCTGGCTCGACTTCACATCCGCGATGATCGTCGCCCCCGGATGGTCCGCCAGCACGGCACGTGACAGCAGCAGCATGATCTGGTCGCCGTAGAGCATCACGCCATCGCCGTCGACGACACCGATCCGATCCCCGTCGCCGTCGAAGCCAATACCGAAATCGGCACCGATGCCCCGGACAGCACTGGCAAGCTGCTCCATGTTGGCAGGCACGGTCGGGTCAGGATGATGATTGGGGAAGGTGCCGTCCACTTCCTCGCAGATCAGCATGTGGCGGCCGGGCAGTCGGCGCACCAGGTCATTGATCACTGCACCGGCGGCACCGTTTCCACAATCCCAGACCACGGAGAACTCACGCTTCGAGCCATAGGCGGCGGCCACGGCTTCCGTGTAGCCGTCGGCGATATCACGCTTCGTCTCCGTCCCGGAACCGGTGACGAAGTCACCTGCGGCAGCAGTCGTGCCCAGTTCCTGGATATCGTCACCGAAGAACGCCTTGCCCGACAGCATCATCTTCAGGCCGTTCATGTCCGGCGGATTGTGGGAGCCGGTGACCATGATCCCGGCATCGGCAGGCAGGTGATAGGTGGCGAAATAGAGCATCGGCGTCGGGCCGAGGCCGATGTCGGTCACATCGCAGCCGGTGCTCCGCAGCCCCTCGCTCAGTGCCGCCGAAAGCGACGGTGAACTCATGCGTCCGTCCCGGCCGATGGCCACGTGGCTTCCCCCTTCACGCACCACGCGGGTGCCGAAGGCCGCGCCGATGGCGCGCGCATCGTCTTCGGTCAGGGTCTCGCCATAGGTGCCGCGCACGTCATACTCGCGCAGCACGGTCGGATGGAACGCGTGGGCCTTCATCGTCTGGCTCTCCCTCAATCGACGGTCCTGCGACCGATGCTGACATAGCGCAGGCCGGCGTTCCGCATCTCATCCAGCGCATAGATGTTGCGCAGGTCGATCAGCAGCGGTTCCGACAGCAGTCCCTTGACCCGCTCCAGGTCCAGCGCGCGGTAGGCATTCCATTCCGTCAGGATCGTGGCACCATCCGCGCCCTTCATCGCATCGTAGGCATCATCGCACCAGGTGATGCCGGGCATCATCTTCGATGCCTCTTCCATGCCCTCCGGATCGTGGGCGCGCAGGCTGGCCCCGGCTTTCTGCAGCGCGGGCAGGATGTCCAGGCTGGGACTCTCGCGCATGTCGTCGGTATTCGGCTTGAAGGTCACGCCCAGCACGGCAATCGTCTTGCCGGAGACGTCGCCGCCAAAGGCATCGATGATCTTCTGCGCCATTGCGCGCTTGCGATCCTCGTTGACCTGATCGACGGCTTCGATGATGCGCAGGGGACTGCCGTTCTGCTCCGCTGTCGCGATCAGGGCGCGAATGTCCTTGGGGAAGCAGGACCCGCCATAGCCCGGCCCCGCATGCAGGAACAGGTTGCCGATGCGCTTGTCCAGGCCGATGCCGCGCGCCACCGCTTGCACGTCACCACCAACCTGTTCGCACAGGTTCGCGATCTCGTTGATGAAGGTGATCTTGGTGGCCAGGAAGCAGTTGGCCGCGTACTTGATCAGCTCCGATGTCTCCAGCGTGGTGAAGACCATCGGGGTCTCGTTCAGGAACAGCGGCCGGTAGAGATCGCGCATGACCTGCTCCGCCTTTTCCGACTCTACGCCGCAGACGATGCGGTTCGGGCGCATGAAGTCCTCAATCGCCGCGCCTTCGCGCAGGAACTCCGGGTTGGAGACGACGTCGAACTCGGCAGTCGGATTGGCCTTGGCCAGGATCCGTTTCACCTCCGCGCCGGTGCCGACCGGAACCGTCGACTTGGTGACCACGACCGTATAGCCGGAGACCGCATTGGCGACCTCTTCCGCCGCACCGTAGACATAGCTGAGGTCGGCATCGCCCGCGCCCCGGCGGCTGGGGGTGCCCACCGCGATGAACACCGCGTCGATATCCGCCACCGCTGCCTTCAGGTCGGTGGTGAAGCGCAGCCGCCCCGCCTCCACATTGCGGGCGACCAGATTGTCGAGACCGGGTTCGAAGATCGGCATCACGCCGTCCAGCAGGCGCGTGATCTTGTCGGCGTCCTTGTCGACGCAGATCACGTCGTGACCGAACTCGGAAAAGCAGGCACCGGAGACCAGGCCAACGTAGCCCGTGCCGATCATTGCAACTTTCATGTGGATCTACCTTTCGGCGTACCTGGCGGTCAGAGCGTTCTTGCGAGGGCGCGAATATGGGCGGCGACGTCCGGTCCCATATCCTCCCGTGCCAGGGCATAGGCGATGGTCGCCTGAATGAAACCGACCTTGTCGCCGCAGTCATAGCGGACGCCTTCGAAGCGATGGCCGTGAAACGGCTGCTTGCCGATCATCCGTGCGAGGGAGTCGGTCAACTGGATCTCGTTGCCCGCGCCGGGGTCCTGGCTCTCCAGCAGGCCGAAGATCTCCGGCTGCAGGATATAGCGCCCGATGACGGCCATGGTGGAGGGGGCCACATCCGGTGCCGGCTTCTCGACCAGGCCCAGCACCTCTGCCAGATCGCCCGTGACCTTGCCGGGGGAGACGATGCCATAGCGGTTTGTATGCTCCGGCGGGACATCCATGACAGCGATCATGTTGCCGCCGCGCCGGTCATGTGCGCTCACCATCTGCTGGAGGCAGGGAACGTCGGACAGGATCAGGTCATCGGCCAGCAGCACGGCGAAGGGTTCATTGCCCACCAGGTTGCGCGCGCACCAGACCGCGTGACCCAGGCCCAGAGGCTCCTGCTGACGGGTATATGCGATGGTACCTGCGCGCGGCAGGACGGAGGTCACGAGGTCAAGGATCTCTTCCTTGCCACGGTCCTTCAGATTGGTCTGCAGTTCCCAGGAATGGTCGAAATGATCCTCGATGGCCGACTTGCCGCGACCCGTGACGAAGATGAACTCCTCGATCCCCGCCGCCTGCGCTTCCTCCACCGCGTACTGGATCAGCGGCTTGTCGACGACCGGCAGCATCTCCTTCGGCAGCGACTTGGTCGCAGGCAGAAACCGCGTGCCCATGCCCCCGACTGGAAATACTGCCTTGCGTACCCGCTTTGCCATGACCGCTCCGGTTCCGTCGCCTGATTCGATACCACCATTCCGACGCGCGGTTTCTGCCATGGACCTGCGGCCAGAACAAGCTCTGGACAGTTCCGGGCGGTTCCGTCAGAACCGGATTGTGACCTGCGCACACCGCGCATCCCCATCGCCACATGGGGCCGCTTGCTGGAATTGGTAGACAGACCGGACTTAAAATCCGTTGGGCGTATGCCCGTGTGGGTTCAAGTCCCACAGCGGCCACCATTGCGATCCATGCGGAATCTTCTGGTTAACGCATTTTAACCATCTTGATTCACCGCATCTTAAACCCGGCACCGGCATTCTTTGCCCAGCAAGAATTGCCGCCGTCCCAGAATGGGATGGTTGTTGGAGCCGAGGAGCCTGATCATGGACCGCGAGAATGCAATCCCACCCGAAGCCCTGACGGGCAGCCTGCGTGACTTCCGTGAGATCAAGGGGGCCAACCTGCTTGGCCGGGTTGATCCGTTCTTCGAATGGCAGAACCTGCGTCGTCGCAATGAGCTCTGGCCCTATTCGCGTTCCACCTCCACCGCGCCGACGTCGTCATGCAGCGCGCTGGACGATACCGGCCAGGCGCTGGACGGTGTCAACTTCGCCTCCCAGGATTACCTCAGCCTGGCGTCACATCCGGAAGTGAAGGCAGCCGCCACCGAGGCTGTCGAGCGCTATGGCGTGCACAGTGCCGGTTCCGCCGCGCTGCTGGGCAACACCACCGGGTCCCTGCGTCTGGAGCAGGAGATCTCCGATTTTACCGGCCGCGATCACACGGTCCTGTTCCCCACCGGCTGGTCCGCCGGTTTCGGCGCGATCCAGGGGCTGGTCCGCCCGGATGACCATGTCGTCATGGACGTGCTGGCGCATTCCTGCATGCAGCAGGGTGCCGCCGCAGCGACCCGCAACATTCATCTGCACGGCCATCTCAACCTTGACGGTGTGAAGCGGAAGCTGAAGCGCATTCGCGACCGTGATGCGGTGAACGGCATCCTGGTGGTCACGGAAAGCCTGTTCTCCATGGATTCCGACACGCCGAAGATCCGGGAACTGCAGGAGCTCTGCCGCGAATACAACGCCACGCTGCTGGTCGATGCGGCCCATGACCTGGGCTGCCTGGGCGAGGATGGTCGCGGTCAGTTGGGTCTGCAGAACATGCTGGATGATGTGGACATCATCGTCGGCAGCTTCTCCAAGACCTTCGCCTCCAACGGTGGCTTCGTCGTCGCCGGTTCCAAGTCGGTGAAGGAATACCTGAAGTACTACAGTGCGCCGCAGACCTTCTCCAACGCCCTGTCGCCGATGCAGTCGGCCGTGGTGCTGAAGGCCTTCGAGATCGTGCGCTCCGAGGAAGGCCGCAAGCTGCGCAAGTCCCTGATGGACAACACGCTGTACCTGCGCGAGCAACTGAAGCTGGCCAAGTTCGATGCAACGGGTGACCCGTCTGCCATCGTGCCAGTGCATATCGGTGCCGAAGGTCTGGCGCGCATCGCAGCGCAGGAACTGCAGGCCCGTGGCGCGATCGTCAACCTGGTGGAATATCCGGCTGTTGCCCGCAACGGCGCCCGGTTCCGCCTGCAGGTCATGGCGCATCATTCGAAGCAGGAGATCGATGCCCTGGTCAGCCGGATGCGCGACTCCCTGGATGCGGCAGAGCCGCGTTTCGAACCCTACCGCCTGTCCGGCAAGCAGAAGATCATCAACCCGGTCGCCAAGGTTGCCTGATCCGGTTTCTGCGCCGAACAAGGCCTGAACGCATTCGGCCCTCCCCTTTGTCAGGGGGGGGCCGAACTGTTTGCGGGCGGTGCCGCAGTCAAACAGTGAAACTGTCTATATCGCCCGGGACATGAAGCTGGCCATGCGCCTGCTGAAGGCAGCCGGGTCGTCCAGCGGCTCGCCTTCGATGATGCGGGCCTGATCGAACAGCAGCCGCGCCGCCTCCTCGATATCCGCATTCAGGCCGTCCTCGCGCATGCGATCAACGAGACGGATCACCAGCGCGTGGCGCGGATTGATCTCCAGCACCCGCTTCGATGCCTCGTCCACCTGCTTGTGTGCCTTCAGCATCCGCTCCAGTCGCATGTCCATGTCGTTGTCGTCGGCCACCAGGCAGACCGGGCTTTCGGCCAGCCGGTCGGAGGATCGGACATCCTTCACCGCGTCACCCAGCGTTTCCCTGAACGCAGCGATCAGGGTCGCAAGGTCGCCCTCCTTCGGGGCTTCCGGCTTGTCCTGATCGTCGTCCGTTGATTCCTGATCCTCGATCTTCGACAGGTCGGCACCGCCACGGGTGACGGACTTCAGTTGCTTGCCGTCGAATTCGCCGTGGCCCTGCAGCCAGAAGTCATCGACTGCATCCGTGAGCAGCAGCACCTCGATACCCTTCTTCCGGAACCCTTCCAGGTGCGGGCTGCGGCGCGCGGCGGCCAGGTCGTCGGCGGTGATGTAGTAGATTGCTTCCTGCCCCGGCTTCATGCGCTCGACATAGCCGCTCAGGCTGGTCAGCTCGTCACCTGCGGTGCTGTCGAAGCGGGCCAGCTTCAGGATGCGCGGGCCGACCTCGTGATCCTCGTAGATGCCTTCCTTCAGCACCGCACCGAAGTTGCGCCAGAAGGTCGTGAAGCCCTCCACGTCCTTCTCGGCCTTCTTCTCCAGTTCGCCCAGCACGCGCTTGACGATCTGGCCGCGCATGTGCCGAAGCATCGGCTCGTTCTGCAGCATCTCGCGGCTGACGTTCAGCGGCAGGTCTTCCGAATCCACGATACCGCGCAGGAACCGGAGGTAGCTGGGGGCCAGCCCCTCCGCTTCATCGGTGATGAAGACCCGCTTCACGTAGAGCTTCACCCGGTGCTTGCGGTCGGGGTGGAACAGGTCGAATGGTTTCTCGGTCGGTACGAACAGCAGCAGCGTGTACTCGACCTTGCCCTCGATCCGGCTGTGCAGCACGGTCCAGGGTTCGTCAAAGGCACCGCCGACATGGCGATAGAATTCGGTGTACTGCTGCTCGGTGATCTCCGACTTCGGACGGGTCCAAAGGGCGGAGGCCTTGTTGACCGGCTCGTTCTCCGCGTCCGGCTCGTCATCACTGGCGGTGATGGTGATTGGCCAGGTGATGTGATCGGAATAGGTCTCGATGATCTGGCGCAGCCGCCAAGTCTCCAGGAATTCCTTCTGCTCGTCGCGGATCTTCAGGTCCACGGTGGTGCCGCGACCGTCGCGCGCCGATTCCTCGATGGTGTATTCACCCGTCCCGCCGGACACCCAGGTGAAAGCCGTGTCGGCACCGGCGCGGCGGCTGGTGACGGAGACTTCCTCCGCCACCATGAAGGCGGAATAGAAGCCCACGCCGAACTGTCCGATGACCGACAGGTCCGGTCCCTTGTCATCCTTGCCCTTGCTCTCGGCGAGCTGGTCCAGGAAGGCGGTCGAACCGGAGCGCGCGATGGTGCCCAGGTTCTCGATCATGTCGTCGCGATCCATGCCGACGCCGTTGTCGGTGATCGACAGCGTGCCCTTGTCCTTGTCGACATGCACGCCGATCTGGAAGTCGGCACCGCCTTCGGTCAGCGCCGGTTCGGCAATGGCAAGATAGCGCAGCCGCTCGCAGGCGTCGGAGGCGTTGGAGATCAGCTCCCTGAGGAAGATCTCCTTCTCCGAGTAGAGCGAGTGGGTGACAATGTGCAGAAGCTTCGCAACCTCTGCCTGGAACTGATAGCTCTGGGCAGTCATGGGTCAGGAGTCCTCCTCGGGCTTGGGTTTGGTCAGTGTTTCCAGCGTCGGCATGAAGTTCTCGGCGGTGAAGGACGGAAACAGGTAGGCCCAGCCGTCAACCTTCGCGGCGGCAGCGCGGGCGCGCGCCTCCTCGTCCGCCGCAACAATCGGTTCCGGCTTCTTGCCGTCAACGCCAACCGGAAGCTGTTCGATCAGGCCGGCATCGAACCGAACGTCCAGACGAAGCCAGAAGGCATCCGTGTTGTCGACCTTCCGCTGCGCATCGAGGACGTCGACCGTGACGATCCAGCCGCTCTGCGTGGTGAATGTTGCCTGCGTCGCACCGCTGAAATCGACTTCATCTGCCGGGGCCACGTCGCGCGGTTTCAGGAATTCCAGCGCCCGGCCGGTTGCCGTCAGTCGGATCTCCTGCTCCTGCAGGCCTTCCGGCAGATCCGTCACGTGAAAGTATCCGTACTCGCTGCGGGTCAGTTCCAGCACTGGCTTGTCCGGATGCGCAATGCGAATGTCGGTGACGACATCCTTGGCCACCTTGAAAAGGTCCCGGTCCAGCCAGTCGGTGGGGGCAGGCTTGAGGTTGAAGAAGCCTTCCGCCAGCCAGGTCTCGTTCTCGTCAGCGCGGCGGACATAGACCTTCGCCGGTTCCGTCGCATCGCCAAGCTGCTTGGTCTTGCCGAGGATGATCCCAGCCAGATTCCTGCCGTCGGCATCGCTTGCAACGACCTTGATGGCTTTGGCGCTGCTGTCGGCGTCGCCGTCCGGCAGGGGCTGTGGTTCTTCCAGGCCCAGCCGGTCATGCAGTTCAGGGTCACTGGTCTTTGGTGCGATGATGGTCGCGCGTGAGAGGGCAACCACCAGCCGTTTCACTTCGTCCGCGTCTGCCGGATAGCCGTTGCGTGCATCATGATGCCAGCGCCCGTCATCGTCGCGGCTCAGGCTCCAGGCCCCCTTCGGCGTCACGAAGGCCAGCCGGGCGACGGCGTTGATCTGTTCGGCCAGTTGCGGGAACAGCGGCTGTCCATACTCCCGAGCGGCCAGTCGGTCGGCCTTGCGGTCCAGCACGAAGGCTGCGGCGACAACACTGGCGATGGTCAGCAGCAGAAGGATGATCCACGTGGTGCGGCGCATGGCTCAGGCCTCCTTCAGCATCTGGCTGCGACGCCGCCGACCGCGTCGCCACAGCGCCAGTATCATGGCGATGACAAACACCAGTGCGGGCATGGCGCCGATTGTGATCACCTTGATGCGGTCCTGAAGTTCCTCGATATCCCGCCGCAGGTTCAACTGCACGGCCCGCAGTTCACGGCGTGTGTCCAGCACGTCCTTCTGGAAGGATTCGATGGCCTTGGCCTCCTCGCTCGAGAGCAACTGACCACCGCCTTCACCGGCACGGTTCTGCAGCTCGGCAAGTTTCTTCTCGGTATCCTTCAGACGAGCCTCCAGTTCCTGCTCCTGCTGCAGGTACTGCTGTTCCGCGGCGCGGCGCAGTTCGGCAATCACAGTGAAGGGCCGATCCCCTTCGCCCCGGCTGCGCAGCCCGATCAGGTCGCTGGAACCGGCCAGGTTGTCGATGGCGTTGATCAGGAAGTTGGCGTTGCCGGATGTCTGTTGCGTCACTTCCTGCCCGAAGACTGCCTGGCGACTGGCCCAGTAGGTATCCTCGATGAAGTCCGCGTCCGTCACCAGGATCAGGCTGACAGGTTCCGCCGAGCGTTCGACATGCGGTGCATCGACACCTTCCGGCGCGGCGTCGAAGGTCGAGTTCACGATGCCGCTCAGGCGGGCCGCGATGACGAACTGGCGATCCTCCGATTCGAAATCGGCCAGCAGCCCTTGCGGATCGGGGCGGAAGCGCAGCTTCGACGCCGGGATGCGCATGGCCTCGCGCGTGGTGGTGATCAGCGGCACGGCCTTCAGCGGGCTGTCCTCCGTGATCTCGATGTGTCCGACGGAGGGCAGCAGCAGCGGCAGGCTGAGGTCGGCGGTCACCGGATCGTCTGCATTCAGCGCCGGTCCGGCAGCCTGGATCCACGCCACATAGTCGATCAGCTGCCGTCGTCCGCGCCCGATGTTCACGCGTGTCGCCAGCGTGCGGTCCACGACCAGCGTCTCCGGCTCCACCTGGACACCCCAGGGGCCGAGCAGTTCCGGCAGCAGGCTGGAATGCGGGTCCAGCGGGTCCGGTGCGCCGCCGGGGGAGGGCAGGCGGACACCGACCTCCGAGAAGGCATCGGCCAGGATCAGGGCCTTGCCGCCGCCCAGGATGAACTGGTCGATGGCATAGCGCTGGCGTTCCGTCAGGTTGCGGGCGTGGGCCAGCATGATGACGTCGGTGTCGGCGGGAATTTCCTCCCACTGACGCGGCGGAATGTCGACGTCGAAGAACCCGCGCAGGGGCTCCGTGATCGCGTAGGGGCGGCTCTCCCCCCGCATTGCCGCCTGTACGCCGCCCGGTCCGAAATCCAGCGGGAAGGTCGTGATCACCATCAGCTTCGGCAGGTCGGGGTTGGACAGGCCATAGACCATGCGGGTCAGGTCATATTCAAGGAACCGGCCCCGTTCCGGCTGGAAGAAGGGAATGGTTTCCTGATCGTCGGTGGTGTTCTGCCCGACCAGGCCGAAATAGAAGGTGTCGCCGCCTGCGCCCAGCGGCACGCCGCTCAGGCCCGCATCGACGGCGGCATCCTCGTCTTCCGAGAAGGGTTCCGGGTCGATCAGCTCCAGGCGGATGCGCCCGTCGGAGATGGTGCGGAATTCCTCCAGCATGCTCATGACCCGGTCCGCATGGTTGCGGATCTCCGGCACCGACCCGGCGAGGGATGCCGAGTAGTAGAGCTGCATGGTGACGTCTTCCTCCAGCCCGGAAAGCACGTTGCGGGTGCCGTCGGAGAGGGTGTAGAGGCCGTTCTCGGTCAGGTCGAGGCGACTGTTCTCCAGGCCGTCATCGGCGACGATGTTGACGGCAAAGAACAGGATGGCCAGCAGGCCGATACCGCTGAAGGCGATGAACTTGAAGTTGGTGAGCTGATTCATGGTTCCGTCCTCAGCCCGCGAATTTCTTGTATTCGATGATGATCATGTTGGCGAACAGCCAGACCCCGATCAGGCTGGCGAAGAACACCATGTCACGCAGGTCGATGACCCCGCCGATGATCGACTGGAAATGGGTGATGAAGCTGAAGCCCGCGATCTGGTCCACCAGCATCTCCGGTGCCCAGCCACTGACGAAATCCAGCACGATGGGGGTGCCGGAGACCGTGAACAGGAAGCAGACGACCGTGGAGACGACAAAGGCGATCACCTGGTTCTGGGTCAACGCCGACAGGCAGGACGTGATGGCCAGGTATCCCCCGGCCATCAGCAGCGCGCCGACATAGCTGGCGACGATGACGCCATGATCCGGATCGCCGAGGTAGCCGACGGTCAGCCAGAACGGGAACGTCAGCGACAGCGCGATGCCGACGAAGGCCCAGGCGGCCAGGAACTTGCCCAGCACCGCAGCGGGGACGGAGATCGGCAGGGTCAGCAACAGTTCGATGGTGCCGGTCTTGCGTTCCTCCGACCACAGCCGCATGCCGATGGCCGGGATCAGGAACAGGTACAGCCACGGCAGATAGGTGAAGAAGCTGAGCAGGTCGGCCTGCCCACGCTCGAAGAAATTGCCGAGATAGAAGGCAAAGGCCGCCGTGGTCAGCAGGAAGATGACGATGAACACCCACGCGACCGGGGTGGCGAAATATCCGGCCAGTTCGCGGCGGAAAACGGTTGTCATGGCACCCATGGCTCAGTTCCCCTGCGTGATGGTGCGGAACACTTCGTCCATCCGGCCCGGATCGACATAGAAGGCTCCGATCTGCCAGCCACGTGCGCTGGCCAGTTGCGAGACGCCGTCGGTGAC
>BQJF01000025.1 GCA_021604565.1 Minwuia thermotolerans
GTCCGTCCCCCCTCAATAGGATCGCGGCAGACCGAGCACGTTCTGCGCGACGAAGTTCAGGATCATGTTGGACGAGATCGGGGCGATCTGGAACAGGCGGCACTCCCGCCACTTCCGCTCGATCTGGAAATCCCGTGCGAAAGAGAATCCGCCATGGGTCTGCATGCAGGTGTCCGCAGCCTTCCACGCCGCCTCCGACGCCAGCAACTTGGCCAGGTTGGCGGCCTCCCCGCATTCCTGACCCGCGTCGAACAGCGCCGCCGCCTGCCGGACCATCAGTTCCGCCGCCTGAAGTTCGCCATAGGCGCGGGCGATGGGGTGCTGGATCGCCTGGTTCTGGCCGATGGCGCGCCCGAAGACGGAACGGTCGTTGGCATAGGCCACCGACTTCTCCGTGAAGTACTTGCCGTCGCCGATGGCTTCCGAGGCAACCAGCACGCGTTCGGCGTTCATCCCGTCCAGGATGTACTTGAAGCCGCGACCTTCCTCCCCGATCAGGCTGTCGGCGGGAATGCGCATGTTGTCGAAGAAGACCTCGTTGGTGTTGTGGTTCACCATGGTCGGGATGGGCCGGATTTCGCAGCCCTTGCCCTTTACCTCCCGCAGGTCGACCAGAAAGACCGACAGACCCTGGTTCCGCTTCTGCACCTGATCGGCGGCGGTGGTGCGGGCCAGCAGCAGCATCAGGTCGGACTGCAGCGCCCGGCTGGTCCAGATCTTCTGGCCATTGACCACATAGCTGTCGCCGTCGCGCACCGCGCGTGTCTTCAACTGGGTGGTGTCTGACCCGGTGGTCGGCTCCGTCACGCCAAAGGCCTGCAGGCGAAGCTCGCCGCTGGCAATCTTCGGCAGGTACTTCTGCTTCTGCTCCTCCGAGCCGTGCCGCAGCAGCGTACCCATGATGTACATCTGCGCGTGACAGGCGGCGGCGGAGCAGCCGGAAGCGTGGATGGTCTCCAGGATCACGGAGGCCGCGCGCACCGGCAGGCCCGACCCGCCATATTCCTCCGGGATCAGCGCCCCCAGATACCCCGACTTCGTCAGCGCTTCGACAAAGGCATCCGGGTAGAGCGATTTCTCGTCCAGATCCTGCCAGTAACTGCCGGGAAAGCCCTCGCAGATGCGGCGCACCTGATCGCGGATATCGCGCCAGTCCTCCCCCAGTTCCATTGAAACGGCGGAGGACGCATTCATAGTCGTGTCGGCATTCATGGCAGGCTTTCCCGTCTGGTGTTTACTCGGCGGCGAGGGCGGCGGAGGCGGGGACAAAGCCCTTCGGCACGCTGGCCTTGGCGATCATGCCGTGCAGCGGCTCTTCGGGCAGGTTGGTGGTCAGCAGGTCACGGATGGCCACCAGCGCATCCAGATCGATCCCGGTACGCATGCCCATGGCTTCCAGCATGAACACCAGATCCTCCATCACCACATTGCCGGTGGCGAGCGGTGCGAAGGGACAGCCGCCGAGACCGGCCAGCGAGGCATCGAAGACCCGGCACCCGGCATCCAGCGCGGCAAGTGCGTTGGCGAGGCCGAGGCCACGGGTGTCGTGGAAGTGGGCAACGATGGTCGTGTCGTCACCGAAGTTGCGAATGGCCTCCTGAAACACGGCCTTGACCTGCGCCGGGTTGGCGTATCCGACGGTATCGGCAATGCCGACCTCATCCGCACCGCGTTTCAGGTATTCCTCGATCAGCCACATCACGCGGGACGGCGCGATCGCGCCCTCCATGGTGCAGCCAAGCGCCGTGGAGACGCCGCCACCGACGCTGGTCTTCGCGTAGTCGGGATTGGAGCGTTTCACCTCCATCACCTGGTCGAAGCGTTCCAGCGACTGCTCCGTCGAACAGCGGACGTTCTTCTGGTTGTGGGTTTCGGAGGCGGAGAGGACGAAGTTCAGCTTGTCGACGCCGAGCTGGAAACCCCGCTCCGCGCCCTTGGCATTGGGCACCAGGGCGGAGACGGTCAGGTCGGCCAGGGTGCGGGCGTGCGCCACGACCTCCGCATGGTCGCTGAACTGCGGCACCACGTGCGGCGGCACGAAGGAACAGACCTCGATCTCCGGCATGCCGGCTGCGACCGCGGCGCTGATCCACTGCTTCTTGGCGTCGGTCGGGAACTGGGACTTCACCATCTGAAGCCCGTCCCGCAGACCAACCTCGCGCAGGATGACATCACGTTCCATCATACTTCTCCTTCTCACCGGCCCTTGAAGTCGGCGCGGCGTTTCTCGTTGAACGCCCGCACGCCCTCCAGCCTGTCCTCTGTCGGGATCATGCGGTTGTAGGCCTCGATCTCGTACATGTAGCCCGTATGGTACCCCACCTGCGTTGACATGGAGATCGACTTCTTCGCCTGGCGGGTGGAGATCGGGGCATTGCCCGCAATGCGCTCCGCCGTCTCCAGCGCGGTCGCCATCAGGTCCTCCGGCGCGCAGACCTTGTTCAGGAGTCCCCAGGCCAGAGCCTCCTCAGCCGTGAAGGGGCTGGCGGTCAGGATGATCTCCTTGGCGCGGCGAATGCCCACCGCGCGTGGCAGGTTCTGGGTCCCCATGGCGCCCGGCATGATGCCCAGAGAGACTTCCGTCAGGGCAAAGCGGGCATTGGTCGAACCATAGGCAAAATCGGTCGCGCAGACGAACTCGCAGCCGCCCCCGAATGCCGCGCCGTTGACCGCAGCGATCACCGGCACGGGGCAGTCCATCAGCGCCAGCGTGCCCTGTTCGAACAGCGCGTGCTGCTGCTGCCATTCGCTGTCGGTCATGTTGTTGCGCTGCTTCAGGTCACCCCCGGCGCAGAAGGCCCGGTCGCCGGTTCCGGTCAGGATGATGCAGCGGGTATCGCCGGGATCGACATACATCTGCTGCCAGACGGCCTTCAGGTCGTGACCCATCTGCGTGTTCATCGCGTTGCGGGCTTCGGGGCGGTTCAGGCGCACCACCAGCACATGCGGCGAAGGCCGCTCCAGCACCACGGTCTCGAACGTCTCATTCATGAATTCTCTCCCCGCGGGAGAGGTTACGGGATGCCGTCCGCCGCCGTCAAATGACGGTATCGGAGGTCAGGGGGCCATCCTCCGCAAAGCGGCTGAAGCGGAAGGCATGCAAATCGAGGGAGGGCTGCCCGTCGGCGATGATCTCCGATACCAGCCGCCCGACAATCGGTCCCATGCCGAAGCCATGGCCGGAGAAGCCGCTGGCGACGACCAGCCCCGACGGCTGGTCCAGATGATCCAGCACCGGCAGCATGTCCGGAGTCATGTCGATATATCCGGCCCAGGCATCGCTCAGCTTCACGTCACGGGTCGCCGGGATCGCCTGCTTCAGGCGGGCCAGGACGTCGTCGAGCTGGCGGTGGTTGGGTGCTGGATCAAGGGTGCGGTACCGGGTCAGTTCCCGGCGCAGCGCCGCCTTCGAATAGCGACCGAGCGCGAGGGCGAGACTGGCCCGCCCGAAGCGCAGCCGCAGATCGCGACCATGCTTGCGGAAATCGTCCAGAAATGCCCGGCCGAACAGCAGGCTCTCGATTGTCAGATCGTGATCGGCGGAGCGGGTGGCGATGTTCAGGGTGCCGTCACGGCGCTGGCGGAAGGCGACCCCGGCCCATGTTGCCGCTTTCGAGATCGGCGGTGCCGCCGTCGTGCGGGCAACGGAACCGGTGATCCAGACCTGGGGAAAGGTCAGACCCAGATGCGCCAGCATGCGGCTGGTCCAGGCGCCACTGGCCAGCACGACGGTCTTCGCGCGGATCGTCCCGTGTTCGGTCTCGACGCCGGAGACGCTGCCGCCGGATGTTTCCACGCCGAAGACGGCACAGTCGGTCAGGAACGTGGCCCCCCGGCCATCCGCCGCGCGTTGCAGCGCCACCGTCACCTTCGCCGGTTCGGCATGGCCATCGCTTTCGGTGTAGATGCCCCCCAGCTTGCCAAGCTGGCTGTCCGGCACGATCTGCTGCATCTCTGACGGTTCGACAATGCGGGATTGCAGGCCATGCTGCTGCGCGATGCCGCGCCAGCGCGTGAAACTCGCGCGGTCTTCCTCTGACTGGAAGCAGACGAAATTGCCACCGACGGTCCATTCCAGATCGGCGTTCAGATCCCGCTCCAGCGTGCGCCAGATGCGGTTGGATTCCATCATCAGCGGAATCTCGGCGGGGTCACGGCCCTGCTGGCGGACAAAGCCCCAGTTGCGTGACGACTGCTCCCCCGCCACGCGCCCCTTCTCGCAGACCACCACCGACAGGCCGCGCTGCGCCAGGTACCAAGCACTCGCGGTCCCGGCGATCCCCGCGCCGACAATCACGACATCGGCGCGGTCAGGCAGTGTCTGCAAGGGGCAAGACCCGGATCAGTTGTCGAGGAAGCTCCGCAGCTTGCGGCTGCGAGACGGGTGTTTCAGCTTGCGCAGCGCCTTGGCCTCGATCTGGCGAATACGCTCGCGCGTGACGGAGAACTGCTGGCCGACTTCCTCCAGCGTGTGATCGGTGTTCATGCCGATGCCGAAACGCATGCGCAGCACACGTTCCTCACGCGGGGTGAGGCTGGCCAGAACCCGTGTCGTGGTCTCGCGCAGGTTGGAATGGATGGCGCTCTCGATCGGCAGGACAGCGTTCTTGTCCTCGATGAAGTCACCCAGATGGCTGTCTTCCTCGTCACCGATGGGGGTCTCCAGGCTGATCGGTTCCTTGGCGATCTTCATCACCTTGCGAACCTTCTCCAGCGGCATGCCCAGCTTCTCGGCCAGTTCCTCCGGGGTCGGTTCGCGTCCGATCTCGTGCAGCATCTGACGGCCCGTGCGCACCAGCTTGTTGATCGTCTCGATCATGTGCACAGGAATACGGATGGTCCGCGCCTGATCGGCGATGGAACGGGTGATCGCCTGCCGGATCCACCATGTCGCGTAGGTGGAGAACTTGTAGCCACGGCGATACTCGAACTTGTCCACCGCCTTCATCAGGCCGATGTTGCCTTCCTGGATCAGGTCGAGGAACTGCAGGCCGCGGTTCGTGTACTTCTTGGCGATAGAGATGACGAGGCGCAGGTTGGCCTCCACCATCTCCTTCTTGGCGCGGCGGGCGTCACGTTCGCCGCGCTGGATCGTGGAGACGATGCGGCGCAGGTCGTCGATGGGCAGACCGACCAGCGTGGCGATCTGCTTGTAGTCATCGCGGATGGCCTCCACCTTCTCGAACTCGTTGCTCGCGAAGGCAGCCCACTTCTTGTCCAGCTTGGCCACATTCTCCAGCCAGTCCTGATCAAGCTCGTGACCGAAATGATGGTCCAGGAAGGACTGGCGGTTCACCCTATGCTTCTCCGCCAGACGCAGCAGCTTGCCGTCTGCGGCCATCAGCTTCTTGTTGATGGCATAATGGTCGCCGACCAGCATCTCGATGCGGGCGTTGGAGAAGCGGATCGCCTTCATGTGCTCGACCATTTCGGCCTGGATCTTCTGGAACCGGCGTTCGGCCGAGGTCGAGACCTCGCCACCGTCCAGCGCACTGGCGACGCGCTTGTCCTGCGCCCGCTCGATCCGCTTGAACAGCTTGGCGATCTCGTCGAACGTCTCCAGCATCTTCGGCTTCAGAGCGGCTTCCATCGCGGCGAGCGACAGCGAGGTATCGTCGAAATCATCATCATCGTCGTCGGAGGAACTGTCGTCGGAAGACTTCTCGCCATCGGCCTTGTCGCCGTCAGCCTTCTGGCTCTCGCCCTTGTCCTCGCCATTGGCCTTCTTCGCGGTGCCGTCGTCGTTCGGCTTCGCGTCACCGGAATCACTGTTCTCGTCGTCGGCGGAATCGTCGTTGGCGCTCGGACCCTCCGGCTTGCCGTAGGTGCTTTCCAGGTCGATGACGTCGCGCAGCAGCATGTTCTCGGCAACGATCTCGTCGCGCCATTCGATCAGCGTGCGCATGGTCAGCGGCGACTCGCACAGGCCACCGATCATGTTCTCCCGACCGGCCTCGATGCGCTTCGCGATGGCGATCTCGCCCTCGCGCGACAGCAGTTCGACCGAACCCATCTCGCGCAGGTACATGCGCACGGGATCGTCGGTGCGCTCCACATCGCTGGATGAGGTGGTGGTCGTGGTGGTGGCGACAGGCTGCTTGGCCTCCTCGCCTTCCTTCTCTTCCTGGTCCTGTTCCTCGTTCTCGATGACGTTGATGCCCATTTCGGACAGCATCGCCATGATATCCTCGATCTGCTCGGAGGAGACCTGATCCTGCGGCAGCGCGGCGTTCAGCTCGTCATGGGTGACGTAGCCACGCTCCTTCGCCTTCGCGACGAATTTCTTCATGTCCTGCCGGGCAAGATCCAGCAACGGCCCGTCCGTCTGTTCCGGTCGCGCGGCTGGTTCTTTTTCGCTTGCTTTGGTCGCCATATGTTTTCCGTCCTGAAATCAGACCTGCACCAACGCCGAAACTCCGAGATCGCGCGGGGCTCCCGTGGATCGGAGCCCGTTGCCGCCAGAGAAGGCCTTCACGCCGGTTCGCCACCCCCTGCGACCCCAACCGACGTCGGTTCCTCTGCCTTCGCACGATCAAGCGCGCGCCGCAGCGCCGCCATCCGTTCGATAGCTTCTGCCGTCACTTCCCGCCGGGCCTGGGCCGCGGCTTCTTCATAGTCCGTCTGCAACACCTCTACGCGGTATCGACGCAACGTGGCGTCGAATAGCTGTCGGATCGCCTCCGCTGGAGGATTTCGCTTCGCTGCCCAGTCCAGACGCGCCGCACTGGGCGCACTCATCCGGGTCACAAGCCGTTCGAGTCCTGACCGGCTTAGGTGGCGTGACAGAGCCTCTGTGTCAAGTCCCGGCTCCCTGTAAACTGCGTCCCTGATCAGCATCAGGCAGGAGTCCAGATCGGAATTCTGAAGTTGCAGGTCGTCGAGTTCGTTTTCGAAGTCGTTGCACAGGTCCGGCCATTTCAGCAGGGCGGCGACGATTGCCTCCTCTCGCGTACGGAGCGGGGAGGTGCCGATGCTGGCTTTCAGTCGGGTCACATCCTCTGCCGCGATGCGGCCCTTCGCCCAGGGCGGGGGCTTGCCCTGACCCCCCTGATACGGCGCGCGTGCAGGCGGGCGCAGCGCATCCCGCATGCGGGTCTTCAGATCGTCGCGATAGTGGCGTTGCACGGTCTCGTCGGCGATGGAGAAGATCAGGCTGTCGATGTCCTTCTCCAGCGCGGCGCGCCGCTCCGGCGTGTCGATCTCCCGCTCCTCCAGCAGGGACTGCCAGAGCATGGCCGTCATGGGCGTGGTCCGCGCCAGCAGCGCAGCGAAGGCGTCGCGACCATTGCTGCGCACCATGTCGTCGGGGTCCACACCCTCCGCCAGCAATGCGAAGCGCAGCGACTTGCCGGGCTTCAGCAGGGGCAGGGCGCGTTCCGCGGCGCGACGGGCGGCGCGCAGTCCGGCGGCGTCACCGTCCAGGCACATGATCGGTTCCGACGTCATCTGCCAGAGCAGGCCGATCTGGTCCTCCGTCACGGCGGTGCCGAGCGGTGCTACGGTATTGCGAAAGCCCGCTTCTGCCAGCGCGATGACATCCATGTAGCCTTCGACGACGATCACCGTGCCGGTGGATCGCGCTTCCTCCCGCGCCATGGCGTGATTGTAGAGGCTGCGGCCCTTGTCGAAGAGCGGCGACTCGGGGCTGTTGAGATATTTCGCCCGTGCGTCGCCCAGGGCGCGACCCCCAAAGGCGATCACCCGGTTGCGGCGGTCGCCGATGGGGAACATCAGGCGATGGCGGAACCGGTCATAGCTGCCGCGGCCATCGTCGGGCATGCCCAGCAGTCCGGCCTCCACCAGCTCGCGCTCCGTGAATCCACGATCCAGCAAGGCGACCTTCAGCCCGTCGTTGCGGTCGGGCGCGTAGCCCAGCCGGAATTCCTCGATCGCGGCATCACCGAGGCCGCGCTGGCGCAGATAGTCCTGCGCTTCTCCCCCTCCGCTGCCGCGCAACTGGGCCTGGAACCACTTTGCCGCCGCCTCGTTGGCGTCTGCCAGACGGGAGAGATGATCGGCCTTTTCCCGCTGTTCCGGGGCGATCCTCGGGACTTCCAGGCCGGCAGTCTCGGCCAGTCGTTCGGCAGCCTCCGGGAAGCTCAGCCCCTCCGTATGCATCACGAAGTCGAAGGCCGAGCCATGCGCGCCGCAGCCGAAGCAATGGTAGTCGTCGCGATCCTCCGACACCTTGAACGACGCGCTCTTCTCGTTGTGGAACGGGCAGCAGCCCCAGTGGTCCCGCCCGCGCTTCTTCAACGACACGCGCCGCCCCACCAGCTCCACCATGCTGATGCGGTTGCGGATCTCGTCGAGGAAGCTTTTCGGAAAGGCCATGGCTGGACCGGTACAAATGAAACTGGGGGCGACAAGTCAATCCGCGTCTGCATCAATCTCCGCGATCAGACCGGGATCATCATTCTGCACCTTGCCGACGCGCGATGAAACACGGTAGCCGCGCACGTTCGGGTTGGGCTTCAGCAGGGCTTGCAGATCGTCCGCAGCCGCGTCCGGGTCGAGCCACCGCGCATGGTCCGACGGGTTCAGCATCACCGGCATGCGGTGGTGAATGTCGGCGATGGCCGGCGCGGCCTCCGTCGTGATGATGGTGTAGGTGTCGATCTTGGTGCCGTCCCCGTCCTGCCAGCGCTCCCACAGACCGGCGAAGGCAAAGAGCTGCTGGTCCAGCATGGTGATGCGCCAGGGTTCCCGGACCTTCGGCTCCGGCTTCTTCCATTCGTAGAACCCGTCAGCCGGAACCAGACAGCGCCGCCGACCGAAGGCAGCGCGAAAGGATGGCTTTTCCGCCACGGTCTCGGCGCGGGCATTGATCAGCTTCGCGCCGCCGCTGCCGTCCTTCGCCCAGGAGGGGATGAGGCCCCACTGGATCTCGTGCAGCAGCAGGCGTCCGTCCGGGTGGCGGCGGATCACGGGCGCGGTCTGCGTCGGGGCGATGTTGTAGCGCGCGGGCAGGTTCGGCAGTCCCTGGATGGCGAAGGTCTGGCGCATTGCCTCCAGCGGGGAGGTCAGGCTGTAGCGTCCGCACATGATCTTTGCTCTCCCCCGCGCGCGCGGCTGATTGCTGCCCATCGCCGGGGATGGTACATGCGTGAGCCATGAAAACACCACGCCAGAGCACCATCGAGATCCTGAACCGGCTGATCGCGTTCGATACCACCAGCCGCTATTCCAACCTGGAACTGATCGACTGGGTCGTCGATTTTCTCGCGCAGCGCGGCGTCGAATGCCAGTTGCTGCACGACGAGAGCGGGGAGAAGGCCAACCTCTGGGCCACCATCGGTCCGAAGGATGTGCCGGGCATCATGCTTTCGGGCCATTCCGACGTGGTGCCGGTCGATGGTCAGGACTGGTCGACCGACCCCTTCACGATGGTGGAGAAGGACGGCAAGCTGTTCGGGCGCGGCACGGCGGACATGAAAGGTTTCATTGCCATCTGCCTCAGCCATGTGGACGACTTCCTTGCGCAGGACCTGAAGGTGCCGGTCAACCTGGCGATTTCCTATGACGAGGAAGTCGGCTGCCTCGGCGGTCGGCAACTGGCGGAAATGCTGCGCGGGCTCGACCCGAAGCCCCGCCTCTGCGTGGTGGGGGAGCCGACGATGATGGGCGTCGTCACCGGTCACAAGGGCAAGGTCAGCTATCGCGCCCGGGTGAAGGGTTTCGAATGCCATTCCTCACTGACGCATCAGGGTGTCAACGCGGTCGAGTACGCCGCCGAACTGATCACCGGGATACGGGCGCTCTCGCGGGAGAAGCGTGACCATGGCCCCTACGACGAAGCCTTTGACCCACCCTATACCTCGATCCACGTCGGCGTCGTGCATGGTGGCACGGCCCTGAACATCGTGCCGAAGGACTGCCATTTCGATTTCGAGTTCCGCAACCTGCCCGCCGACGACACCCGGGAGATATTCGGTCGGATCGAGGCGCAGGCTGCGAAGCTGACGCAGGAGATGCAGGCTATCCAGCCCGACACCGGCATTTCGTTCGAGCAGATTTCCTGGTTCGAGGGGCTGGAGACAGCGGAAGATGCCGAGGCGACGACGCTGACCAAGGCCTTCGCCCAGGCCAATGCCTCACAGAAGGTCAGCTTCGGGACTGAGGCCGGTCACTATCAGGGGGCAGGCGTGCCGACGGTGGTCTGTGGACCCGGAGATATCGGACACGCCCACAAGCCCGACGAATTCGTGGGGCTGGAACAGATTGCGGCGGCAGAGGAATTCTTCGCCCGCATGATCGACTGGGCCCGGCGCGGCTGAACGGTCATCTGTTCAGTAGTTCTGGAACCTGAAACCCGCTTTCCCCCTTGCGGGGGAAGTGGCCGCGCAGCGGTCGATGGGGGGTGAAGCCGCAGGCTATCGCGCTGTACTTCAAACGTAGTTCGGCTGCGCCGACTCACCCCCATCCCGGCCTTCCCCCGTCGAGGGGGAAGGGGAGTCCTGATGTCCTGCATCGACCGGATTGCATGCGCAGATCGCAGGCTGATCCTCAGAACAGGCGGCGGTGCACCTCGACCGTGTCGCCGGGCAGGATGATGGCGTTCTGGTCAACGCGGAACCGGATCAGTTCTCCGGCGGAGTTGGTGCGGAAGATGGTAATCGGCTCCTCCCGCGCGCGGCGGGTATAGCCGCCGCCGATGGCGATGGCCATGCGGGCGTTCAGACCGGGCTGATACTTGTAGGAACCGGGCTTGCCGACCTGGCCCAGGATGAAGAACGGGCGATAGTTGGTGACCTCGATGGAGACCTTCGGATCGACGATGAAGTTGGTGTCCAATGCCACGGTCAGCACTTCTGCCAGTTCGCCGAGGGTCAGGTTCTCCGCGGTGATCTGTCCGATCAGTGGCACCGATAGCTCACCTGCCGCACTGATCTCGAACTCACCCGATATGTCGTCCTGGCCGAAGACCTTGATCTGGATGCGGTCGCCGGGGCCGAGGCGGTACTGCTCCAGCTTCTGCGGTACATCGCCGGGCAGTTCGTCGACGCTGATGGGCGGCTTGTTCTCGTCCAGCGCCGCCGGTCCAACGGCGGTGGGCCGGATCACCACGCCCTGGTTCTGTGGCGGCACAAGGCGCACGCTCTGCCCGGCGGGCGCGACAGCCTGTGGCTCACCTTGCTGGACCAGGCGATCATCAGGCGCAGGCGGCACGGCTTCGGCGGCCGGGGTGACAGGTGCTACAGCCGTCGGCTGTACCTGCTGCACCACCGGCGCGGGAGCACTTGCCCGGCTCGTCACGCGTTCATAGCGGCGCTCCGAACAGCCCTGCGTCACGACAGCAACGGCTGCGAGGGCCATGATGCCGATTGCAAGACGTCGAATGGAATTCTGTCTCATACCTGTTGTCCGCTATGATTTTGCACTTCGGGGCGACGGAAAACCGCTGGGTTGCGGTTGGTTGACCTCAATAATGCAAGGTCAGGACCACACCAAGCCTGTTGCGGAGGAATTCCCGATTGGCGTCGTTGGAACTGAACAGCGTGAATTGCCAGAAGCCCCGCATCCGCATGTTCTCGTTCATGAGCCAGAGCAGCGACAACTCGTTCGCCAGCACGTTGTCGATGGTGTTGCCGGCAACGGTTTCCGAGCGGCGGAAACCCAGTTCGTTCTCAGCCAGCAACTCGTAGGTCACTTCCAGTTGCGCGGCGAGACTCAGTTCGTTCGAGATCGTGGCCACGTCGGAGACATTGACGCCATTGACGTTTGTCACTGCGTTGGTCGCGGTCACGTCGCGTTCGAACCCGGCCTTGAATGTCCAACTGTCATGCGGGTTCCAGACAAAGTCGAGGCTGGCATCGACAAAGAAGAAATCATCGCTGTTGGGGTCTGCGAACGTGGCGAGCCCAAAGCCCATCGCGCCCTCAAGAAAGGTGACAGCGGTCAGGTCATAGGTGAAGCCTGCCAGAATGCCGTATCGACCGAAGTTCCGTTCGACACCTGTATTATCTACCTGCTGGATGAAGCGGGTGAAGCCGATATTGGGCTGCACGAACAGGGTGGTGCCTTCCCATTCCTCCCAGCCCAGCCGGACAGAGGCGTCATATTCGACACGGTCGTTCTGGTCTGTCTCGATCTCGCCGACACCGGCGGGGACATCGACGAAGTTCTTGTGGGTAATGCTTCCCTTGGCGCGCCAGAGAAATTTGTCACGCTGGTACTGCCAGGTCGTGTCCAGGCCAGTCTGATAGAAGACGCCGGGTTCGTTGCCGCCAACGTCCTCCCGCACGTCGCCGCGAACGGTTGTCTTGCGGTCGAAGCCGAGGGAGGCACGGATGAACTCGAACTCGGAAATTTCCAGCTTCCCGCCAGTGGAGAAGCCGTGTTCGCGCACGCTTTCCCGGCTGTTGGAAAGGTTGCGCGTGAAGCGTCCATGCGCCTCCGCGAATATCTCGTGGTTGTCCCAGTTCGAACGGAGCGAGAGGGAAGGCTTGATGGAGCCGATGAAATCAGCCACCCGTCCGTTCTGTGTCGCGAAGATGTTGTCGTCAAAGGTCAGGCCGACATCGACCTGGGGAAACAGCAGGAAGCTTTCCAGCGGCTGACCCCGGCCCAGATGCTCGATGTCGAAGAACAGGCCTCCGGCCTCCAGCCCGATCTCGTCATACTCGGGGCGGGGGCGGGACAGGACGGCGTCCTGCTTGGCGGTCGTGAAACGGGGTTCCGGGTCAGCAATCGACGGGATGATGGGGTTCTGGATGATCTGCTGGCGCACCTGACCTTCGGTCGAGGTGTCGGTCGCGCCCTGTGCATGCACCGTCGTCGCGCTGGTCGTGACCACGGCAATGGTCAGCGCGAACCCGGCAACGGCGGACGCATTGGCGCGTATCCCTGTCTTCCCCTGCCTCACAACCGAACTACCTGCCTTGCCGAACCGATTCGTTCAGTCTCTAGTTTGGACTGACATCCAGTGCCGGTTCCACAACTGGTTCCGGCTGATCCAGCAACGCGGCCAGTTCCTGCGGTCTGGCAGTCGTGGCAACATCGTTCAGCAACTGCGCCACAGCCTGATTGACCTGGTTCTCGGCCTCCAGCAACTGATCCTGGCCGGTGAAGAGAACCCGCCGGGCCTCGGCAGAGGGGGCGAAGATGCTCTCTTCCAAGGCCTCCGGTTCGATGATCACACCGGTCAGGTAGGTCTCGAGTCCCGCCCGACCGTCGAAGGTGATCACCAGTTCGTTGTTCTCGACCACCGCATTCATCATCACGACACCGCCGGAGCTGGCGCCGCGCGCGTTGCCGCGCCGGGACACCTCATCGGCCCGTTCGCTGTCCTGCAGATAGGTGCCGGGTTCCGCGAGATAGGTCTCGGCGGCCCAGGTCTCGGGCGTCGAGGCTGCGACACGCACGCGCCGACCGTTCACCTTCATGGCCTCGCCGAAAGGACTGGTCACGGCCTCCGGCACGCCGATGTCGTCGGTCATCAGGAACACGCGATACTTGCCCGATGGCACAGGCAGGCGCACGACACGGAGGTTGCGGATACCGTCACGCAGCAGGGCGTCACCCTCCGGACGGCGCATGGCGGCAGGCTTCGGACCCTTCACGAAATCGCTGCGGGCGGTCACCTTGGTGAAGCCCTTGGTCACCTTTGCATCGGGTGGGCCGAAGTCGAAACCGTAGCGGCCTTCGCCGAGTTCGAAGGAGGTTGTCACCTTCGCCTTGAAGATGCGCGCGGAAATGAAGGACCTGCTGGCGGCAGATGAAACACGGTCGGCGGCGGCTGCCAGCACGATGGGATCGGCGACAAGGTCACTGCGCTGCAACTCCCGGATCAGTGCCACGGCACGCTGTGCCGCAGCCTCCGGCAATCCGCCGCTGTCCAGATAGCGTTCGATGGCCCGCTGGCCGTCCTCGCTGCCGGCGATGGCCCCGGCCAGGGCCTCGGCGCGTGAACCATCCGTCGATGACTGGGCGAACGCCCCCGTGCCCAGCATCAGTGCCAGGATGGAGGCGGTGCAGAATTGGACTGTTTTCCTCATGACACCGCCATTCATGCAAGAACCGCGCAAGAGACGGCAAATCCGCCCTTGCATCTGATCGTTGATCATACATGACTATGTACCAACGTTTCATCAACAGGCTGTGCAGGCCGGTCAGGGCCGATGTCGTGACCGGCGACACATGTTCCCACCCTGCTTTGGTCCCGATTTGAGACAGATGACCGGCGACATGTCCGAACCTGATGCGAATCGCGGCACGGAACCGGGCCTCGATATCTGGCGCAGGATCGCGGGACCGATGCCGCCGACGGGTCGTGTTTCAGACTCTGATCCGGGTCTTGTTGCGGCGCTGGCAGACCGGGTCACTGCGGCGACCGTTGCCGCTGTCCTGCCCGGCACGGACCTGCCGGATGAAACGATCCGGCAATCCCGGTTGCTCAACAGGTTCAGGCATGCGGCCGGCCGGCAATGGTACGGGGCGATTGCCGATGCCGGACTGCCCGTGCTGGCCATCAAGGGGTTGGCCAGTGGTGCCTGGCTCTACGCCGCGCCGGAGGATCGCGGGGTGTCCGATGCGGACCTGCTGGTGCGCCGCGAGGACCTCGGGACCGTGATCGACCTGCTGGAAGCCCGCGGCTTCGCGTTTGCGTCCGAGCCGACGCGCAGCCGCTGGGGTTTCGTCAGTGAAGCCAGTTTCCAGCCGCTGCTTTCCCCCGATGGTGCCGTCAACATCGACCTGCATGTGGCGGGTGATGCCGCCCCCTTCGATACGGCGCTTCCGACGGAGGACATGCTGGAGGCGGCGCAGGTCAGGGACGGACTGAGCATCCCGTCGCCGACACACGCATTCATGCTGTCGGCCAGCCATGCCGCACGGGACCTGTTCACGGCGGACGCGGCAAAGACCGTGATCGACGGCCTGCTGATGATGCAGCGGGGCGACGGGATCGACTGGCCGGAGGTTGCCGCGCGCGCGCGCAAGGGGCGGATGCTGCGCCCGGTCGCCGTCTTCGTTGCCTTGCTGGGGCGGCTGGGCGCGGATGTTCCACGGGCAGCGGGCGAACTGCCGGCGGATCGGGTCGGCGGGCGGTTCTTCGAGCGGATCGTGCGCGATCACTGCAACATGTTTCCCCCGTCAGGTGTCCCTGGAACGGGAGAGCGTCTGGTGCGGCAGTGGCTGCTTGCGGCGGCACCGTCGGTTGCCCTGCAACGCGATGTGCGCCGGATTGCGGGCCTGATCCGTCCGCGTTCCGGATTGCCCGACCGGTAGGGGCGGCAAGGTGCTGGCGACCCTGCTGGACACTCCGCCCGCGGACGCGCAGAATCAGCATGTCCGCAGACCGAATCCGGGGAACGTTTCTTGCTTGGGGCGGGGAAGGGAAACGAGAGGCACATGTTCGAATATCTGAAAGCCGAAGAACCCACGGCCCCACCGGGACAGCGCCCGCCGGAGCGGCGCGTGGTCGATGTCGGCTATATCATCGATGCCGAAAAGGCGGGCTTCATCTGGGAGGCCCCGCGTGCACAGCAGCGCCAGGCCGCAGCGTCTTCACACGCCAAGTCGGTGACCTATTGCCCGGCGGTGATCGACTACGAGGCCCGGCTGTTCGAAGTCGTGGCCCCGATCGATGTGCAACTGCGCATCAAGCTGGATGACCAGGGCAAGCCGCAACTGATCAACGCGCTGGGGGATCGCAGCCAGATCCGCTCGAAGCATCTGGGGCAGATGGTGGCCGTGATGCCGCGCAAGGAGTGGCGTCACCCCGACCGCCCTGTGATCCAGTTCATCACGCCCTATATCTTCGTGGCAGACGATGTCTGCTGGATGAACCAGATGCCGCCGTTCAACAGCTATACCGGACGGCACTGGCCGGGCCTGATGATCGGTGGCCGTCTGCCGATCCACATCTGGCCGCGCCCGATGATGTGGGCGTTCGAATGGCATGACATGTCGAAGGACCTGGTACTCCGGCGCGGCGAGCCATGGTTCTACATGCGTTTCGAAACCGATGACCCACGCCGCCCGGTGCGGATGGTCGAGGCCGTGAAGGACCAGCGTCTGGTGGACTACATGAAGGGTCTGAACAGCGTGACCAACTATGTCGGACGCACCTTCAGCCTGTTCAGCGTGGCGGAGAAGCGGCGTCCGCCACGGCTGCTGACGCGAAAGCAGGACACGGTCCGGGGCAAGTGATGCTAGAAGTCGCACGTCGATGATCAAATGGAACTGGCAGGAACGCTGAATGGCTGATCCGTCGGACAGCAACGGACGGGGACGGGACGACGAAGGTGGCTGGTCGCGACCGGAACCCCGGAAGGGACCGGCCGTGGTGACGCCGATCAGCGATGGCTGGTCGCGCATCGGTGCCGACAGGCCGACGCCAGGGAGCGGACAACCGGCGGCGGAACAGCCGAGGCAAGCCGCAGCCGCCCGCCAGAGCGCCGTCGTCTCCGACCTCGCCGCCGAGGAATGGCGTCGCCCCAGTGCCACGAAAGCATCCGACGATGCCCCCGCACGACGTCCGGCGGAGGCACCACAGCCGCAGGTTAGGCAGCAGCCGGATGCCCCGACGGAGAACGCCAGCCAGCAGTCCGCGAAGGCTGAAGAACCATCCGGCCTGCGGGTAGATGTGCTGCGTCGTCTGCTGATCCGCACCACGCGGGAGGTTGGTCGTCCCATCGGCGCGCCGGACATCCAGGCCGCGGCGCCCGGTGCCGGAACCCCCATGACGCTGGACGGTTTCCGGCTGGCGGCGGAACGGCTGGGGTTCCCGGTGACGGAGCGCAGCTTCAACCGCAAGACGCTGGAGCAACTGAAACCGCCCTTCATCCTGCTGCCGAAGGACTCGCCGACGGAGGCGCGTTCCGTTGTCCGCAAGGAAGGCACACGCTTCGCAGTCTATGACCCGGTCCGCGACGAGACCGAGATACTGACCGCTGAACAGATCCAGCCGCTCGGCAATCTCGCCATCGTCCTGAAGGCACCGGAGGCGGCTGCCAAGGGCACGCGCGACTGGCGCTCCGGCATCGTGCGGAAGATGCGCGGTGTCTTGCTGGAACTCGCGGTCGCGTCGCTGATGATCAACATCTTCGCGCTGGCGGCACCGCTGTTCATCATGACCGTGTTCAACAAGGTCGTGGGGACGGGCGGCGGCGCGCAGTCGACCCTGATGGCACTGGCCATCGGCATGGTGGTGATCTACGCCTTCGACCTGATCCTGCGCATCGTCCGGGTCTACATTTCCAGCCACACAGGCGCGCGGGTCGAGTCGCTGATCGGCGGCGAACTGGTGCATCACCTGCTGCGGCTGCCCTACCGCCATTTCGAGACCACGGCGAGTGGTGTGATCTCGGAGCGGATGCGGCAGCTCGATTCCATCCGTGCCTTCTTCACCGGTCAGATGCCGCTGGTCTGTGCTGACCTGCTGTTTGTCTTCGTCTTCCTGTTCGCACTGCTGATGATCGAGCCGCTGATCGCCATGATCGTGCTGGTCTCGATCCCCATCTTCATCCTGCTGTCGGTCGTTTCACACGGGCGGCAGAAGAAACTGACGGAACAGAACTTCATCGGTCAGGCGGCCAAGTCCTCCGCCCTGCACGAGACCATGGCCAACGCGCTGACGGTGAAGGCGCTGGGCCTGGAATCGGAGATCGAGCGGCGCTGGGACCATCGCCTGGGCCTGTCCGCCTGGACCGGCTACCGCTCCAGCACCCTGTCGGGGGTGCTGTCGGCGCTGGGCCAGAATCTGCAGCAGATCCTCAGCCTGATCGTCATCGTCGTCGGTGCCATGCTGATCATGGAAAACGAGATGTCGATCGGGGCGCTGATCGCCACCAACATCCTCGCCACCCGTGCCGTCGCGCCGATGCGCCAGGTCGTGGGTGCCTGGCATCAGGTGCAGGAAGTGCGGACAGCCTTCGCGCGCATCGACGACCTGATGCAGGAACCGCCGGAATCGGAGCCGGGCGAACTCAGTCCGGGCACGACGTTCGAGGGCAAGGTGACGTTCGAGAACATTGCCTTCCGCTACGCCGACGACCTGCCTCCGGTGCTCTACGACATCAACCTGACGGTGGAGGCGGGGCAGGTATTCGGCATCATCGGGCCGTCGGGGCAGGGCAAGACCACCCTGTCGAAGCTGATCCAGGGGCTTTATCTGCCCGACAACGGGCGTGTTCTGGTGGATGATACCGACATCGCCCATATCTCCCCCGCCACCCTGCGTCGCCAGGTGGGTGTGGTGCCGCAGGACGTGCAGTTGTTTGCCGGTACGGTGCGCGAGAACATCGCCATGGGAATCGACGACAAGGATCCGGCGCGGGTGGAATCGGTTGCCCGCTTCGTTGGCGCGCATGAGTTCATCCAGCGCCTGCCGAAGGGCTATGACACGGTGCTGAGCGAGCGTGGCGGCGGGTTGTCGTCAGGCCAGAAGCAGTTGCTGGCGGTGGCGCGGGCGCTGATCCGCAATCCGAAGATCCTGATCTTCGACGAGGCGACGAGCGCGCTCGATCCGGGCACGGAGGAACGGCTGATCCGCGCCCTGAAGCGTGCCAAGCGTGGCCGGACGATCATCATGATCTCCCACCGCATGGCACCGATGGTGATCGCGGACAAGGTCGCCCTGCTGATCGACGGACATATCGAGCGCGTGGGCTCCCCGGAGGAGGTCATTGCCTTCGCGCGGACCCGGATGCGTGATGCCGCGATGCGTCCCGGTGATCCGCCGCGATCCAGGTCAGGTGAGGGACGGAACGGTGCCGGCTCCGCGGACGCCAAGGCATGAGCAGGAATGACACCGACGGCGGGCGCACCCGGCAGCGGGGCGCGCAATATTCCGATTTCCTGCCGGAAGCGCAGGCGATCAGCGAGGCCCGGCATTCGCCGCTCGCCTCCCTGCTGGTCCTGATCATCTGCGGATTCTTCATTGTCATCCTTGCCTGGGCTGCCATTGCGGAGGTCGATCAGGCCGTTGTCGCGCAGGGGCAGGTGCGGCCCGGTGGACGAGTGAAGCTGGTCAACCATCCCGAAGGCGGTTCCGTGGCCCAGATCCTGGTGCGGGACGGTGATCTGGTGCGGCAGGGTGATCCGCTGCTGCGCCTCGACAGCGAGATCATCAATGGGGAGGTCCGCCGCTTGCGCGGCGACCTGCAGACGCTGGAGGCCGAGCTTGCCCGGCTGGAGGCGGAGGCCGGTGATGATGCCGTGATCCGTTTCCCCGACATTGTCGCGGGCGAACGCCCGGATCTGGTGGCGACGCACACGCGGTTGCTTCAGGCCCGGCGGGACTCCCTGGAATCGCGGCGTGAATCGGCGGAGCGGGAGATCGAGCAGGCACAGTCCGATATCAATTCCTTCCGCGTTCGCATCAACACGCTGGGTGCCAGTCGCGACGTGCTGGCCGAACAGGTGCGGTCCCTGCGCACCCTGACCGACAAGGGGCACTTCCCGTTCCTGCGGTTCCAGTCCGTGCAGCGTCAGCTTGCGGAGACGGAGGGCCAGTTGCAGGAAACCCGGCAATCCCTGGATTCCGCGCTGTCGGCCCTGTCCGCCTCCAAGTCCCGACGGCGCGAGATCGATGATGAGTCCCGCAGCCAGGTACTGACACAACTGGCGGAAACCAGGGGAGCGCGGGATCGCACGGCGCGCAATCTGGAGCAGGCGACCGCGCGGCTGGACCGGACCATCGTGCGCAGCCCCGTCGATGGCTATGTGCAGAATCTGGTGGTGAACAATACCGGTCAGGCCGTGCGCCCGAACGAGCCGCTGATGTCCGTGGTGCCGCAGTCCGACAATCTGGTGATCGAGGCGCGCGTGGCCAACAGCGACATCTCCAGTGTCGAGACCGGTCAGGAAGCGAACATCAAGGTCCGCGCCTTCGATTTCATCAAGTATGGCGCGCTGAACGGCAAGGTCGAACGGGTCGCCCGTGACGCCAACACCGATGAACAGAGCGGTGCCATCTTCTATGTCGTCGAGATCCGCACCGACCGGAACTACCTCGGTGACGTGCCGGGTCAGAACCAGGTCCGCCCCGGCATGCAGGTGGATGCCGAACTGAAGGCCGGCTCGCGATCCGTCCTGTCCTACCTCACCGACCGGGTCATCGGCACGGCGGACGAGGCCTTCAGGGAGCGGTAGTCAGACCACCGCCACTGGTGCCCACCGGCTGGTACATGCGCGCGTCCAGTTCCGACCGGTCCTGCTGGCGCCAGAGGCTGCGCAGCGCCATGCCCTGGCAACTGAAGGTATCCTCCAGCATCTTCGCATCCCACATCCGGTCGGTACGGAAATGGCGGAAGGCGCCGCGCATCTCGCACCATGCGGCCAGCACCACGCAGTCCACGTGATAGGTCAGGGCCAGCGGCAGCACGGTGCGGGTGGTTCGGGTGCCCTCCGCATCGGCGTAGAGCAGGCGCAGTTTCCGCTCGCTGCGCACCGCCTCCCGCAGCACTGCCTTTGAGACACAGCCCTTTCCCGGGTCATCCAGCGGTGCGCCCCAGGTCGAGACCTGCAGCCAGTCCAGCGGCGAATGCAGGGCATCGATCTTGGCGCAGATCCGGTCGGCGGCGCGTTGCAGGGCCCGGTCGCCGGTGCGCGACAGCATGGCGAGGCCGACGCGCAGGGCCTCCACCTCCTCCTGATCGAAGTTCAGCGGCGGCAGGTCATAGCCGCGCCGCATCATGTAACCGATGCCCGGCTCCCCCTCTATCGGCGTGCCCATCGCTTGCAGGGCGGCAATGTCGCGGTAGATCGTGCGCACCGAAACCTCCAGCCGCTCCGACAGTGTTGCGGCGGTCAGCGGGCGTGTGGTGGCCCGCAGGATCTGGATCACCTCGAACATGCGATTGGATCGTTTCATCTCGCTCTCCGGCATCGAACTGCTGACAGCATAACCACCACCCCTGACAAGGGTCTGTCAGCAGCGATCACTAGCTTCAGGTCAGGCGAAGGAGGCCTGATCATGAGCTACTATGACCACGCGACACTGATGGCACTGGGGCTGGACCGCTGGCGCCCGGCCTCTGCACCGTCCCGGATGCTCAGTCGGTGCCGGTTTCGCTGGCGACCGGCGCGGCGGAGGTCACCGTGCCCTGTTCCCGCATCTGCACGATCTCCGCGTCGCTGAAACCGGCCTCGCGCAGTATCTCGTCCGTGTGCTCGCCCAGTTGCGGAGCACCGAAGCGGTGCTCGGGCACCGTCTCGCTGAACCGGGCGGCATTGCGGGCCTGCCGCAGCCTGCCTGCCACCGGGTGGTCGTTCTCCGTCACGATGCCGCTGGCCTGGACCTGCGGGTGGTGGATCATGTCCTTGCGGTGCAGCACGGGCGCGCAGGGCACGCCTGCGGGCTCCAGCACGGCCATCCACTCATCCGTCGTGCGTTCCACCAGCACCGACTGGATCAGTTCCAGCCGGTCGTTGATGTTCAGGTCGCGCAGCTCGGTCGTGGCGAAGCGCGGGTCGTCCAGCCACTCCGGGTGGCCCGTGACTTCCGCCAGCGCCTTCCACTGCGGATTGGTCATGACCGCGACACTCATGTGCCCGTCCTTCGTCTCGTAGATCAGGTCGATGAAGCTGGCGGCGCGCTGCTGGCTGACGTCGTGGCCGACATAGGTCTGCCCGCCCATGTCCGATGACCAGAGGAACGCGACCACGGCGTCCAGCATCGACAGGCGCACATGCTGGCCCTCGCCGGTACGCTCCCGCGCCAGCAGGGCGGCGGTGATGGCCTGGGACGCGGTGATGGCGGTCAGCTTGTCGGGCAGGATGGTGCGCAGCAGGCGCGGGCGCTGTTCGTCGGAGCCGCCCTGCACCGAGGCGAGACCGGAGAGCGCCTGCACGATGGGGTCATAGACCGGCTTGCCCGCGAACGGTCCCTTCTCGCCGAAACCGCTGAGCGAGACATAGACGATGTCAGGGCGGACGTCGCGGATCGCTTCCTCCCCCAGTCCCAGACGCTCCATGACGCCGGGGCGGAAGTTCTGCACGAAGACGTCGCAGTCCCGCGCCAGACGCTTGATCAGGTCCACGCCGCCCGGTGCCTTGAGGTCCACGGCAATGGAGCGCTTGTTGCGATTGTTGTTCAGGAAACTGGCGGACATGCCCTTCATGCGGTTGCCCGCCGCCCGCGTGAAGTCCCCGCCTGTCGGCTCCACCTTGATCACGTCGGCACCCTGATCCGCCAGGATCATGGTGCCGAACGGCCCGGAGATCACCGCACTCAGATCAAGAATGCGAAATCCGTTCAGTGGTCCGGCCATGACAATGCTCTCCCCGCGTTGGACGTTCCCGCTAACCTAGAACGTCCACCGGGAAAATGAAGGCCGGAGGCGTGGCTGTCAGTTCGCGACCCCGTGGCAGTGCTTGTACTTCTTGCCGGAGCCGCAGGGGCAGGGGGAGTTGCGGCCGACGCGGCCCCAGGTGGACGGGTCGTCCTTGTCGAGGCCGTTGGCGCGGCGGTTGGCGACCGGTTGCGGTCCGGCAGGCGCAGCGGGGGCTGCAGGCTCCGCGCCACTCAGGGCAGACGCATCCTCGTGCACTTCCTGCAGGGCATCGGGGTCGGGGCCGCTGGGCGGGGCGATGGCGGCTTCCGGGTCCTGCATGCGCAGTTCCAGGTTTGCCAGCGCGCCGGTCACGGTCTCCCGCATCCGGTTCAGCATCGCCTCGAACATCTCGAAGGCTTCCGACTTGTACTCGTTCAGCGGGTCCCGCTGGGCGTAGGCGCGCAGACCGATGCCCTGGCGCAGGAAATCGAGCTGCTGCAGGTGTTCCTTCCACGTCTGGTCGAGGATCTGGAGTACCAGGCTCTTCTCCACCATCCGCATCACGTCGGGGGTATAGCGCGCGGCCTTCTCAGCCATGTGGCGGTCCAGGGCGTCGTTCAGGCGATCACGAATGCCTTCGTCGGCGATGCCTTCCTCCGCCGCCCATTCCCGGATCGGCAGGTCGAGCGCCATGACGCGTTTCACCTCTTCCTCCATCCCTTCCGAGTCCCACTGCTCGGGGTAGGCGTTGGCCGGAATGTGTCGGCTGACGATGACGTCCACGGTCTCGCGGCGCATATCGACCACGGTCTCCGACACGTCGTCGGTTTCCATCAGTTCGATGCGCTGTTCGTAGATCACCTTGCGCTGGTCGTTCATCACGTCGTCGAAGCGCAGCAGGTTCTTGCGGATGTCGTAATTGCGGGCCTCGACCTTCTGCTGCGCCTTCTCCAGCGCCTTGTTGATCCAGGGGTGGACGATGGCCTCCCCCTCCTTCAGGCCCAGACGGCGCAGCATGCTGTCCATGCGCTCCGACCCGAAGATGCGCATCAGGTCATCGTCGAGGCTGAGGTAGAACCGCGAGGTGCCGGGATCGCCCTGACGGCCCGAGCGGCCACGCAGCTGGTTGTCGATACGGCGGCTCTCGTGGCGTTCGGTGCCGAGCACGAACAGCCCACCCGCCGCCTTCACCTTGGCGCGTTCCTCGGCAACCTCGTCGCGGATTCGCTTCGCCAGTTCCTCGCGCTTCGATTCGTCGCGCAGGTCGGCCAGTTCCTGCTCCAGCCGCATGTCCAGGTTGCCGCCAAGCTGAATGTCGGTGCCGCGACCGGCCATGTTGGTGGCGATGGTGACTCCGCCCAGACGCCCGGCCTGGGAGATGATCTGCGCTTCCTGTTCGTGATAGCGCGCGTTCAGCACGTTGTGCTTGATGTTGCGCTTCTTCAGCGCCTCCGACAGCAGTTCGGACTTGTCGATGGAGACGGTGCCGACCAGTACCGGCTGGCCACGCTTCTGGCAGTCCTCCAGCGTATCGACGATGGCTGCGGTCTTCTCTTCGGCCGTGCGATAGACCTCATCGTCCTGATCGTCACGCTGGATCATCACGTTGGTCGGAATCTCGATGACATCCAGCTTGTAGATCTGCTGGAATTCCTCGGCCTCCGTCGCCGCCGTTCCGGTCATGCCCGACAGGGTCGGGTACATGCGGAAGTAGTTCTGGAAGGTGATGGAGGCGAGCGTCTGGTTCTCCGGCTGGATGGTGACGCCTTCCTTGGCCTCCAGCGCCTGGTGCAGCCCTTCCGAATAGCGCCGCCCCTCCATCATGCGACCGGTGAACTCATCGATGATGATCACCTTGTCATTGCGCACGATGTAATCTGTGTCGCGCTGGAACACCTTGTGCGCCCGCACCGCCTGATTGATGTGGTGGACGATGGAGATGTTCTCCATGTCGTAGAGGCTGGGGGCGTGCAGCATTTCCAGCTCGGCCAGCCGGGCCTCCATATGCTCCTGGCCTTCTTCGGTCAGGGAGGCGCTGCGGGTTTTCTCATCGACCTCGATATGCTCGTCTGAGAGTTCCGCGATCAGCGGATTGACGGTCATGTAGAGGTCGGAGGAATCCTCGGCGGGGCCGGAGATGATCAGCGGCGTCCGCGCCTCGTCGACCAGGATGGAATCGACCTCGTCGACGATGGCGAAGTTGAACGGGCGATGTACCATCTCGCCACGCGTGAACTTCATGTTGTCGCGCAGATAGTCGAAGCCGAGCTCGTTGTTGGTGGCATAGGTGACGTCGCACAGATAGGCGGCGCGGCGTTCCAGGTCGGACATGCCATGCACGATGCAGCCGACGGTCAGCCCCAGGAACTGGTAGATCTCCGCCATCCAGGCACTGTCGCGCTGGGCCAGGTAGTCGTTGACGGTGACGACATGCACGCCCTTGTCCGACAGGGCGTTCAGCACGACGGGCAGCGTCGCCACCAGCGTCTTGCCCTCGCCGGTCTTCATCTCGGCGATATTGCCTTCGTGCAGCACCATGCCGCCGACCATCTGTACGTCGTAGTGGCGCTGACCCAGGGTGCGTTTCGCGGCCTCGCGCACGATGGCGAAGGTCTCGTCCAGGCACGCGTCCAGCGGCTTGCCGGCCGCGACCTCGGCCTTCAGTTCCTTGATCCGGGCGCGCATCTCATCGTCGCTGAGCGCGGCAATCTGCGGCTCCAGCGCGTTGATGGGCTCCACCCGTTTCAGGTAGGTCCTTACCAGACGGTCGTTCGGGGTTCCGAATATCTTTCGGGCCAGGGCGCCGATCATGCGCTGGATCCTCATGCGAGAGAGTGTCCGCGCGACCTCGCGCATCTGTCGCGACAGCGCGTGCGGCGGACCAGGAATTACCCGGCTGACATAGGCGGGGCGCGGGGCACTGTCAACGCGGCGCAGGTGCGCTGTCCTGCACGGCGCCCCGACAGTGCACCGGATCGTGATCCAATCGCCTTGTGACAGCGGGCCTGCATCTTTATGTGAGAGGGCTGAAACCCGCTCCAACGGACGGCGACACGCCGCACGGATCATCGAGAAGGAACGCATTCATGCTGATCAACCACCGTCATGGTCTGGCCCTTGTGCTTGGCCTGGCGCTCACCGCGCCTGCCGCCCTTGCCCAGAACACGACCGCGCCGACGCCTGCGGCGGAACCGACCGAGGCCGAGAAGGTTGAACAGAATCCTGTCGTGGCCCGTGTGAATGGTGAGGAGATCCGGCTGGAGGCCGTGATGTCGATGATCCAGGACCTGCCGCCGCAGTACCAGCAGGTGCCGATCTCGACGCTCTATCCGATGCTGGTGAAACGCGCCGTCAACCACTCCCTGCTGCTGGATGCAGCGGAGGCTGCCGGCCTGCGGGAGAACGAGGAACTGGCGGCCGAGGTCGAGGAGTTTCGCCAGAACAAGATGCGCGAGTACCTGCTGCTCGGTCAGTTGGAGAAGGACGTGACGGAGGAGTCACTGCGCGCCGCCTACGCCCGCTTCCTGGTCGACAATCCGGCGGACCAGGAAATCCGCGCCCGCCACATCCTGCTGAAGACCGAGGATGAGGCAAAGGCCGTGATCGCCGAACTGCAGGGCGGTGCCGACTTTGCCGAACTCGCCAAGGCGAAGTCACAGGGACCGTCCGCACCGACCGGTGGCGACCTTGGCTTCTTCACGGCGGACAAGATGGTGAAGCCGTTCTCCGATGCCGCATACTTGATGGCGGAGCAGGAGATCAGTGCCGAGCCCGTGCAGACCCGCTTCGGCTGGCACGTGATCAAGGTCGAGGAACGCCGCGACCAGCCGCGCCCGACATTCGAGGAAAAGCGTCAGGAACTGGAGCAGGAAATGACCGGTGAGATGATCGGCAACATCATCGCCGACCTGCGCAAGGACGCGAATATCGAGGAATTGAACCTCGACGGCTCCCCCCTGACCGAACCCGGCCAGGCCGCCGCGCCGAAGGAATAGTCCTGATCGCAGCCCCGGACCTGTCGCCGCGCTACACCGTCGGTGCCGGGCCGGGGCTGAAGCGTTTCAGGATGCGGTCGCGGAGCTGGTCGCGAACCTGACGCCAGGATTCGAGGCGGCGTTCGCGGCTGCCCTCCGTCAGGGACGGGTCCATGGTGGGCCAGTATTCCACGTCGCAGGCCATGGTGCGGGTCAGTTCGATGGCCTTGTGCTGGGCTTCCGGCGAGAGCGTGATGATGACGTCGAAGGAGGAGTCCTCCAGATCATCGAAGCTCTTGGAATTGTGGCGGCTGACGTCGATCCCGAGTTCGTCCATGACGGTGATCGAGAAACCGTCCACGTCGCGGGACCGGACCCCGCAGGAATCCACATAGACCGCGTGACCGAGCAGCTGTTTCATCAGCCCCTCCGCCATCGGGGACCGGACGCTGTTCTCGGTGCAGCAGAACAGGACGGCACCGGGAAGGTCATGCGGCATGTGCTCAGGCCCTGATGTGCAGTACGCAGATCAGCGTGAAGAGCCGCCGTGCCGTGTCGAAGTCCATGTCGATCTTGCCATCCAGCCGATCCTGCAGGACTTCGGAGCCTTCGTTGTGGATGCCGCGCCGACCCATGTCGATGGCCTCGATCTGCGACGGGGTCGAGGTCTTGATGGCGCTGAAATAGCTCTCGCAGACCTTGAAGTAGTCCCGCACGATCCGCCGGAATGGCGACAGGGCCAGCACGATGCGGCCCTGCGGCGTGTGATCCTGCCCGCGAATGTCGATGACCAGGCGGTTGTCCTCGATCAGCAGGTGCACCGCGAAGGGGCCGCTGAACTCCGCCCCCAGCGGCTTGAAGTTGTTGGCTTCGATCAGGTCGAAGATCGCCACGCGACGTTCATGATCCACGTCTGGACCCCAGCTCTTGATGGAGCCGTCATCCAGCGTGATTTCGACAATCCTGTCCACGTGGTCCGCCATGCCGTCACCCGTTGTTGCGGATGCGAACGGACAATGCGTGGGCGGTCAGCCCCTCCGCGTCCGCCAGCGTTGCGGCTGCGGGGCCGATCCGGCGCAGGCTGTCGGCGTCGCAGCGCACGAAGGTCGTGCGCTTCATGAAATCCAGCAGGTTGAGACCGGAGGAGAAACGGGCACTGCGCGCGGTGGGCAGGACGTGGTTCGGTCCGGCCACATAGTCGCCAATGGCTTCCGGCGTGTAGCGACCGAGGAAGATTGCGCCGGCATTGCGGACCTTTGCCATCAGGGCCTCCGGATCGTTGACAGCCAGTTCCAGATGCTCAGGTGCGAGGCGGTCAACCAGGGCAGGGGCATCGTCCAGATCACCGACCAGAATGATCGCGCCGTGACTTTCCCAGCTCTGCCGCGCCATGCCGGAGCGGTCGAGTGTCTTGAGGTGGCTTTCCACCGCCTCCGCTACCGCGTCTGCGAACGAGGGATCGTCGGTGATCAGGATTGCCTGCGCCGACACGTCATGCTCCGACTGGGACAGCAGGTCGGCGGCGATCCAGGCCGGATCATTGTCCCCGTCCGCGACGACGAGGATTTCGGACGGGCCCGCGATCATGTCGATGCCGACCTGTCCGAAGACGCGGCGCTTGGCGGCCGCGACCCAGGCATTGCCGGGGCCGACGATCTTGTCGACAGGTGCCACACTGCGGGTGCCGTAGGCCAGTGCCGCGACGGCCTGCGCACCGCCAAGGCGGTAGATCTCGCTGACGCCTGCGCGGCGCGCGGCGGCGATCACCAGCGGGTTGATGACACCGTCGGGCGTCGGCACCACCATGGCCACCCGTTCCACCCCCGCGACCCGCGCCGGAATGGCATTCATCAGCACGGAGGAGGGATAGGATGCGGTGCCGCCGGGCACATAGAGCCCGACCGCCCCGATTGCGGTCCAGCGCGCGCCGAGCACCACACCTTCGTCGTCGGTGAAGCGGTCGTCGGCGGGGCGCTGGCGGGCGTGAAATGCCTCGATACGGCCAGCCGCCATATCCAGCGCGGCCAGGGTCTCCGGTGCGCACTGGCCTTCGGCTGCCCCGATCTCGTCATCCGTGAACCGCAGTTCTTCCGGGCCGGACAGTTCCATCCGGTCGAAGCGGCGGGTATATTCGATCAGGGCCGCGTCGCCGTCACGCCGGACGGCGGCGATGATGTCGGCGACGGTGGCGTCAACATCCTCTGACGTCTCCCGCTTGTCATCCAGCAGCGAGGTGAAGTCGGCGTCGAAGGATGGCGCGGAACGATCAAGCCGCTTCAGCATCGACCGCCCTCCGGAACTGCTCGATCCAGCCCTGAATCTCCACGGGCCGGGTCTTCAGCGCGGTGCGGTTGACGATCAGGCGGCTGGTGATGTCGGCGATGTGCTCCACTTCCACCAGCCCGTTGGCCTTCAGCGTGGAACCGGTGGAGACCAGATCGACGATGCGGCGGCACAGGCCCAGCGTCGGCGCCAGTTCCATGGCGCCATTCAGCTTGATGCACTCTGCCTGCACGCCGCGCTTGGCGAAGTGGGTGGCGGTGATGTGCGGGTACTTCGTGGCGACACGGACGTGTGACCAGCGGGACGGGTCGTCGGTACGTGACAGCTCCGCCGGTTCAGCCACGGCCAGGCGGCAGAAACCGATGCCCAGGTCCAGCGGCGCGTAGATGTCCGAATAGTCGAACTCCATCAGCACGTCATGACCGGCAATGCCCAGGTGCGCCGCGCCGAAGGCGACGAAGGTGGCCACGTCGAATGAGCGTACCCGGATGATCTCCACGCCCGGATGATTGGTGGCGAACCGCAACTGGCGCGACTTCGGATCATCGAAGGCAGCCTCCGGCTCGATGCCGGCAGCGCGGACAAGCGGCATGGCTTCCTTGAGAATGCGGCCCTTCGGCAGGGCGATGACAAGCGGTTCGGTCTTGGTCATGGGATTCAGCTTTCGCTGTTGTGCTGCTCCGGATCGTCCAGCCCGTGGTCGGGCTGGTTGGGCGTATACCAAGGCCGCCCCATATCGTCCATCAGCACGTCGATGCAGTCCACGTCCAGCAGCATTGTGATGCCACCGGCAAAGTTCAGCGTCAGTTCCGCGGCGGGGGCGTCCAGAGGCTTCTGGGTGATGGAAAGCAGTTCCAGCACCGCATCCCCATCCAGCGCCGCCATGCCCTGCGCCCTGACCCGGATCACGTCGTTGATCTGCACACCGGCACGGATGCGACTGCCGCCCATGCCGTCCAGCCGCTCGTCTTCCCAGCGGAACCGGTTGCCGACGAAGGCCAGACGTCGCCGGGCCTTCTGGAAGGCCAGATCGGCGCGCTTCACGGTCGTGCTGACCAGCGCGGCGCTCAATACTTCCAGATCATCTGCATTGACCGCATGAAGATGCAGCCGCGGCAGCGGTTCGCCCTGGTCCCCTCGCTCCATCAGCTATTCCCTGACCCTCTCCACATCCGCACCGCAGGCCACCAGCTTGGCCTCCAGCCGCTCGTATCCCCGGTCCAGATGATAGACGCGATTGACGACGGTTTCACCTTCTGCCGCCAGACCGGCCAGAACCAGGGAGACGGAGGCGCGCAGATCGGTTGCCATGACCGGCGCACCCTTCAGCCCCGGCACGCCCCGGACAAGGGCGGAGCCGCCATGGACCGTGATGTTGGCGCCCATGCGGCCAAGCTCCGGCACATGCATGAAACGGTTCTCGAAGATCGTCTCCGTGATCATCGCCGCGCCGTGGCTGACCGACATCAGCGCCATGATCTGCGCCTGCATGTCTGTCGGGAAACCGGGATAGGGCTGGGTCATGACATCGACACCCAGGATGCCGGCCCCGTTGCGGCGGACCCGAATGCCCTCCGGCAGGTCGTCGATTGTGGCCCCGGCGCGGGAGATCGGCTCCATGATGGCTTCGACGATCTCCGGGTCGGCCCCGGCCAGCAGGATGTCGCCGCCGGTGATGGCGGCAGCGACCGCGAAGGTGCCGGTCTCGATCCGGTCCGGCAGCACGCGGTGCGTGGCGCCGTGCAGCCGGTCCCTGCCGTGGACGGTCAGGCGGTCGGTGCCGCGCCCTTCGATCTCCGCGCCCATGGCAACCAGCAGGTCGATCAGGTCCGCGATCTCCGGCTCCCGCGCCGCGTTCTCCAGCACCGTGGTGCCATCGGCCAGGGCGGCGGCGGTCAGCAGGTTCTCCGTCGCGCCAACGGAGACGTTCGACATGGTGATGCGCGCGCCCTTCAGCCCATGCGGCGCGCGGGCCTTCATGTAACCGCCCTCGATCTCGATCTCCGCGCCCATGGCGACCAGGCCGTCGATGTGGATGTTCACCGGACGGGTGCCGATGGCGCAGCCGCCGGGCAGGGAGACCGTTGCCTCCCCCTCCCGCGCCAGCAGGGGGCCGAGCACCAGCACGCTGGCGCGCATCTTGCGCACGATGTCATAGGGGGCGGTGGTGCTGGTGATGTCGGGCGTGTGCAGGTGCCAGGTGCCACCATCCCGGTCCTCGGCGCTGGTTCCGTGACCGCGCAGCAGGGCGGCCATGGTCGCGATGTCCATCAGGGCGGGGACATTGGTCAGCGTGACGGGTTCATCGGTCAGCAGGGTCGCGACCATCAGCGGCAGGGCGGCGTTCTTGGCACCACTGATGGCAATGGTTCCGTTCAGCGGCTTTCCGCCCCGAATGACAATGCTGTCCATGTCGTTCCTGTCTGTCTGATCGCGATCCGGGGTGGTTGCGATTCACCCTGCAGCCTGAAGTCCCGCACAAATCAGGCGATTCCACGGCAGGTCAATGCTTTTCAGTGCTTTTCGGTGTTCTTGATGGCTCCCGCCGGGCGCTCACCTGTCTTTCGCGGCGCGCGGCGGCGTTTCAGGTTCTCCCGCAGCCGTGCGGCCAGCCGTGCCTGCTTCTCCGCCTCGGCCGCCGCCTTGCCGCCGTTCCGGTCCTTGTCCTCGCCATCACCTGTGGCCATTGCCCGTCTCTCCGCTCAGGGTCGTGTGGTTCTAGGCGGCGGTGCGGTGTGCCGCAAGCTTGACGATGCCGCACCGGCTGTGCCCGATTGAGGCCGCACCGACAGGGAGAGCGGCTGATGACGACAGCGGCGGAGATCAGGCAGATGCTGGACATGCAACCGCACCCGGAAGGCGGCTGGTTCGCGGAGATCCATCGTGCCCCGGAGCAACTGGCCGCCGAAGCGCTGCCCGCTGGCTATGATGGCCCCCGGTCCGTCTCGACCGCGATCTATTACATGCTGGAGGGGGCGGCGATCTCCACCCTGCACCGCCTGCGCTCCGACGAGATCTTCCATTTCTATCTGGGTGACCCGGTGGAACAGCTCTGGCTGATGCCGGACGGCAGCCACCGGCTTGTCGCCATCGGCAACGATCTGGCGGCGGGGCAGCGTCCGCAGGTGGTGGTACCGCGAAACGTGTGGCAGGGTGCGCGTGTACGGGGCGGGCAAGGGTTTGCCCTGCTGGGCACGACGGTAGCCCCCGGTTTCGACTTCGCGGACTTCGAGATCGGACAGCGCGATGACCTGCTGGCAGGCTGGCCGGACGCCGCGCCCCTGATCCGCGAACTGACACACTGAACAGGAGAGCTTCCGATGGCGACGAAACTGACCGAAAGCGAACGTGGTGACGCCCTGGCCAGCATCGGCGACTGGTCGCTGGTGGACGGGCGCGATGCCATCACCCGCACGTTCCGGTTCAAGGACTTCAATGCCGCCTTCGGCTTCATGAGCCGCGTGGCCCTGAAGGCCGAGAAGATGGATCACCACCCGGAATGGTTCAACGTCTACAACAAGGTCGAGGTCACGCTCTCCACCCATGACGCCGGTGGCCTGACCGAACTGGACATCAGGCTCGCCCGTTTCATGGACAAGGCTGCCGGTTAGTGACGCCAGCCTGAAGGTTTGACATTCAACGCTGCGCCAATGCTCGGTCCTTCATATTCTCATCTCAGATGAGGCTGTCATTCCTGAATATTCGCCATCAAGTTCGCCTGCTGCACCGGCTTCTTCCGCAAAGGCAAATCAAGATCCAATTGAGTGTGACGCGCGAGAAAATCATCAACATGCTTTCTGCTGTTATTGGTGATAAATTGAAATTCATACAATATTCGTAAAGTATTTCGGTATGCTAATTCATGGATAAAGCAAATGGTGCTCCGGAATGTTTTTGGTTCCTGATTGCGGCAGTATATTTTATTTCTACCGCGATTATTTTTATAAAAATCGAAAGATCAAGAATTTCTTCGAAATTTCCAAAAAATAGAAAATTGTACGACATGCGTTCGGCAATATTTCTTCCGTATTTTTTCAAAAAAAATGACGCCCCGTTACGATATATGCGCATTCTATTTTCGTATATAGCATTTTCTATAAGGATCTTTATCATATTGATACCAATTCTAATGTTAATGTTAATTGTTATTGATGCTATAATTTCCCCGGAATATTTCAGGTTTCTTTTTTTGCGGTGAGTTTCATTTTCGTAAGCTGGAAGCGGCGTTTTAACGATAAAAAATTCGCATGAGTGACTGTCTCAAGGAGGTGCGTAGCTGTTCGGTGGGTTAGTGCCGGTACTGTATAGTATATGCTCATTTAAATCATGATCTGATTTCGATAGACACAAAAGCAATGATCTCAAATAATCACTCATATTGACAGATCTCGAAAATCATCTCTAATCCTATTAAGTTCATGATCTTGCAGATTTGGGAAATTTTACTCAAGAAGGGGGGTGGTGACATTGTCATCGAAAGAAGATCACTCCAATCGTCCACGAAATCATAGTAGGTATTATTAGAAACAAAATCATATTCAAAGCAATTATTATCGAGAATATGATGCGAGGTCTACGCAGTGGGTCATCTTTTTTCTGCTTCATTGCTACAAAAAAACATGTAGATTTGATATGATACAGTTCTCCAATGTTCCTTAATTCTGAAAATATCTGAGATTTCTCAATTTTTTTGTCAAAAAGACAGAAATAAAAACATATACCATTTGAATCAGAAACCAAAGCCATTCTGGTGCGCCATTCATTTCTCGCAAATTTTTGCTCTCCTAGTTTTTCATCGAGAAAAAATAATAGGAATTAGAAAAATAAATACTATATGTCAACAGAAAAATTTCAGTGTTCCACTAAAAGAATATTTTTTCAATGAAAATTGCCGCCAATGCAGAGAAGAATACGAATAATATTTGAAATAAGAGAGCTATTTTTGAAAATAGAATGCCGCTTTTTCGTAGTGGATCTTCTTTATTTCTGAATATGGCAAAAAATAGTACTGAATAGTTAGGGTCACCAAATTTTTTGTTTTTTCTCAAGTCCGCAAATTTTTCATTCTTCTGAATTTTAGAAAAAATCGCAATCATCAAAAAAAAGAAAACCAAAGATATCAAAAACCATAACCATTCTGGGGCGCCATTTTTCTCATTCATCACATGAAATTTCTTTTGTATATAGTACAATTCTTATGTTAAGAATACTTTGTTCAGTCTCTATATCGAAATAGCCCAAACGTTCTGTCGGGCAGCTCTGGTCACTGGAGAGGTTCTTGGGTCGCCGATGCTTCCAGCTCGCCGCTGGCATGATATTGATCCCGCCTGCTCAGATTATCAAGCTTGCCAGCCTTGCTGACAGCGCGGCTGGTTAGTTCTGCCTGATCTCCGCGCTGATTGCGATGCCGATGCCGGACAGGATGAGGATGCCCGCGCCGAACGCTGCCATGGAAACCGGCTCACCCAGATAGAGCCAGCCGAGCAGGGCGCCCAGCACCGGCTCCCCCAGCAGGCAGATGGCGACGAAGGCGGGGGGCAGGGTGGCGAGGGTCCAGTTGTAGCTGGTGTGGCCGATCACCTGGCTGACCAGGCCCAGCGCCAGCAGCGCGGCGTATGTTGGCCAGCCGTAGCCGGTGACCTCGACTTCGAGGGCGCATACGGTAGCCCCAAGCAGCAGGGCTGCGGTACCATAGCAGAGTGTGGCGTAGGATGATGTCTGGAGCACGGTGCGCGCCTTGCGTCCGCTGATCAGGTAGAGCGCCATGAACAGTCCGCCCGCCACAGCCAGCAACAGGCCGGTTGGATCCCCGTCGAGACGCTGTGCGCCGTCGAAGGCAAGGACCAGGGTTCCCGTCAGGCAGAGTGCGATGGCCAGCAACAGGCGCCGGTTCGGCATGCCCCGGCCCGTCGCCACGTCGATCAGGGCGACCCAGACAGGTGTGAGGCTGACCAGGATCGTCGATTCAGCAATCGAGACCCGCTCCAGCGAGGTGATCCAGCTCGCGAAATGCAGGGCCAGGAACAGCCCGCCGAGCAGGGACGCGACGACAGCGCGGCGCATCGCTCCAGCGGGCAGTTCGGTGCGGACAGAGAGGGCGATCAGGCCAAACGGTGCGATCACAGCCGTCGCGATAGCGACCCGGGCGAGCGCGATCAGCAGCGCCGGGGCCTCCCCCGCCAGCCGGATGAAGATCACCCCATGGCTGACCGCAAACAGGCCGACCAGTGCGACGATCAGCGCTGTCCTGCGGTTCAGCGGCATGGCCGGTGCCGTTCGTGTCAGGCCTTCTGCGGCATCAGTTCATAGGGACCGACCCAGCCCTTCATGCCTTGCACCTGCTCCGTCCAGCGCTTGATGTTGGGGAAGTCCGGCCAGCCGGTCATGTGGAACTCGTCCGGGTAGTAGAGGTACCCGAGCAGGGAGAAATCGGCGATGGTCATGCGGTCGCCCAGCAGGAATTCGTTCTGCGCCAGCCGCCGTTCCACCACCTTCAGCGCCTGCATCATCCGGCCCTTCAGGAATTCGTGCACCGCCGGGTCACCGACCTTGGCCAGCACGGCCATGAAGCGGTAGGTCGCGATGTTGGACGTGAACTTGTGGTTGTCGAACAGCATCCAGCGCAGGATCTCGCGCTCCTCGTCCCTGTTCTGCGGACCGAACTGGCCGATCTGCTCCGCCAGGTAGTTCAGGATCACGCCGGACTGGCTGAGGGTGAGATCGCCATGCCGCAGCACCGGAACCTCCCCCATCTCGTTGATGGCCAGATATTCGGCTGAGCGGTGTTCGCCGTTGAAGAAGTCGACGAAGCGTGGCTCCCAGTCCGCGCCTGACATGTTCAGCATCAGTGCCGCCTTGTAGGCATTGCCCGACTGCGCGAAGCAGAACAGTTCGAATTCGGCCATTTCCGGTCCCTCCCCAATGAATTTGCCCCTCACAGGATGGGGCACCCGCCCGAAACGTCAATCGCGGGCAGTAGTCGTTGCCGATAAAGGCGGGCTGGCACTATGATTATGTGTCGAGGGGCGATGTGCAGGACGGGAACTCTGCAATATGAAGGTAACAACAGCGACCTATGGCGACGCGATTGTCGTCCGTGCCGAAGGCCGGATCGACCAGTCGTCCGCTGGTGACTTCCAGAAGGAACTCTCCGGTCTGGTGGATGCGGCGATCGGGACGGAAAAGCAGATCGTGGTCGACCTTTCGAAGGTCGATTACATCTCCAGTGTCGGTCTGCGGGCGCTGATGGTGGCCAACAAGCAGGCCAAGCCGAAGGGCGTGACCATCCGCATTGCCTCCATGCAGGAGGTGGTGAAGGAGGTCTTCACGATCAGTCACTTCGACAAGGTCTTCCCGACCTTCGATGAAATGCCAAAGGCGCTGCAGGCGGTCTCGGCGCTGGCTGCGGCGGCCTACACGGACGAGGACTGAAGCACCATGCGGATCCGTTTCTGGGGGACCCGCGGTTCCATTCCCACCTCGATGAATGCCGATAACCTGCGGGAAAAGATCGGCGCGGCGGTCAAGGCTGTGATCGAAGCCGGGGGAGACCCGGACAGCGCCATCGACGCCCTGCCCTTCAACATGCGCGGCACCTATGGCGGCGAAAGCTCCTGCGTCCAGATCGAGACCGGCGGCGATGAATATGTCGTCTGTGACATGGGATCAGGTGCGCGCAGGCTGGCGCTGCATGCGCTGGGCAAGCACGGGCCGGGCGCGCCGCAGGTCTACAACATCTTCCAGAGTCACGTGCACTGGGACCACATCATGGGGTTCCCGTTCTTCATTCCGGCCTTCATTCCGGGCAACGTGATCCGCATCCATGGCTGCCACGACGTGCTGGAGATGGCCTACCGCCGCCAGCAGGACAATCCGAGTTTCCCGGTGCCGTTCGAATTCCTCGGCGCGACCATCGAGTTCGTGAAGCTGGAGCCGGAACAGACCTACGAGATCGCGGGCATGACGGTGACACCGTTCCGCCAGCTCCATGCCGGCGACTCCTATGGTTACCGGTTCGAGAAGGACGGCAAGGTCGCGGTCTATTCGACGGACTCCGAACACAAGCTGGAGGATCAGGAGGAGACGGATTACTTCCTCCGCTACTTCCGGGATGCTGACGCTGTGGTCTTCGACACGATGTATTCGCTGGCCGATGCGACCTCGCTGAAGGAGGACTGGGGCCATTCCTCCAACATGGTGGCCGTCGAACTCTGCCAGATGGCGCATGTGAAGACACTGTGCATGTTCCATCACGAGCCGGTCTACAGCGACGCCCAGATCGATCAGGTGCTGTCCGAGACCCGGCGTTTCGAGGAGATCTCGCGTGGCGACGGTGCGCCGCTGACCGTCATTGCCTCCTATGACGGGCTTGAAATCGACCTTTGAAGGGGTGGACCGGCGGCATGACTGACAGCGCTGCAGTCACAGGTCCGCAACCCGGTCTGGACGACAGTTCCGACGATGTGCGTGCGGAACTGACCGGCCTGCGCAGCATCGTCACCGTCTGGCGCGGTCGTGTGCTTGGGCTCGTGGTGCTGGCGCTGTGCCTGCTGGCGGATGTGACCTTCCTGACCGACAACCCGCTCCGGCGCGAACTCTATGACCTGTCGCAGCAACTGATGCCGCGCCCGGTGGTGAGCAACCTGCCGGTGATCGTTGCGGTGGATGAACGCAGTATCGCCGAGATCGGGCAGTGGCCCTGGCCACGTACAGTCGTTGCCGACCTGATCGACCGGATGGGGCAGGGCGGGGCCCTGGCCATCGGGGTCGATGTGCTGTTTCTCGATCCGGACCGGCAATCCCCGCGGCACCTGGCCGACCGCATGACCGATGCGCCACCGGACGTGCTTGGCTATGTCCGGACCCTGCCGGATTACGATGCCATCCTGGCGGAAATCGTCGGCGCCTGGCCCGTCGTGCTGGGCCTTGGCGGGACCCGCACCCGCACGGGCGTCAACGGGCCCCTGCGCACCGTCCCCGTCGCATTCGGCGATCCGTCGTTGAAGCAGGTTCTGCCGACGTTCCCCGGTGCGGATCAGTCCGTCGCGGGCATCTCTGCCGCCGCTGCCGGACAGGGGCTGCTGAACGCCATCGAGGATCCGGATGCGATCATCCGGAGGATCCCGGCGGTCGCGATGATCGACGGGCGTCCCGTGCCGGCCTTCGCGCTGGAGATGTTGCGGGTCGCGCTCGGTGGTCTGATCACGGTCAGGGGCGCGGACGGACGGATCGATGGGCTGCAGATCGGCGACTGGTTCATCCCGACGGAGGCTGACGGGACCATCTACGTGCCCTTCTCGCCGCCGTTCGCGAGCCGCTATGTCTCCGCCGTCGACGTGTTGCGCGACGATGAGGTGGCGCTGTCGCTGGAGGGGGCCATCGTCATGATCGGCCTGACCGGGCAGGGGCTGGTCGACCTGCAGACGTCGCCGCTGCGCCATCGCGCGCCGGGCATCGATGTGCATGCACAACTGATCGAGGCTGTGGACGAGGAGTACTTCATCTCCCGTCCGGGCTGGACCCGCTGGCTGGAACTGGTGGTTCTGGTTGCGGTCGGCCTGCTGGTCGTCTTTGTCGTGCCGGTTCTGCGCCTGCGCTTCGGCATTCCGCTGATCCTGCTGATCCTGGCGCTGACGGTTGCCGGCGGCCTGCTGGCCTATGCGACGGAGCGGGTCTTCGTCGATACCATGGGGGCCACCCTGACTGGTGTCGTCACCGGTATTGCCATGCTCAGCATGACCCTGATGATCGCCAACGCGCACCGCCGCGCCCTGGGGCGGCAGGTGCAGTTGCAGCGGGAGGAACGGGCGCGGCTGCAGGGCGAACTGGACGCCGCGCGGGAGATCCAGCTTGGCCTGCTGCCGGGCCTGGACAGCCTGCCCGACATCAGCAGCCAGCTCTCGCTCGCCGCCATGCTGGAACCGGCACGGGACGTTGGCGGCGACCTCTACGACTTCTTCATGATCGATGAGGACAGGCTGTTCCTGTCGGTCGGTGACGTTTCCGGCAAGGGCGTTCCGGCCAGCCTGTTCATGGCCATCTCCAAGGCGCTCTACAAGTCGGCCGTGCTGCGTGACCGCCAGCAGATCGACGACATCATGACCGCCGCGAACGAGGAGATCAGCCGGGACAATCCGAACATGCTGTTCGTGACGCTGTTCGCAGGTATTCTCGACCTGCGGACAGGTCATATGGACTTCTGCAACGCGGGCCATGAACCACCGCTGATCTTCACGCCCGGAACCGAGGGAATCCGCGTGCTGGATGGGGGCGGCGGGCCGCCGGTCTGCGTCATGGACGACTTCATGTACACGGCAGACAGCGTTGACCTGGCACCGGGGGAGATGATGCTGATCACCTCCGACGGCATCGGGGAGGCGATGAACGACGGTGGCGAGCTCTATGGCAATGACCGCCTGCACGAGCTGATCGCCCGGTTGCAGCCGGGGGCGGTGTCGGAGGAACTCAACCTGACGCTCTATGAAGACGTGAAACGCCATGCCGACGGCGCGCCCGCGTCCGATGACATCACCATCATGGCGCTGCGCTGGATGCCGCCCGGCGTTCAGCAGGCTTGAGGCTTCCCGCTCGGACCTGTCACACTGTCCCCGACACGTGGTCATGACATGACGTCCGGGGGGGAATCCCATGCCAACGACACGACAGGTAACGCTCGCCAGCCGACCGCAGACAGTGGTGGTGCCGGAAAATTTCGCGATGCAGGAAGCGGTCACGCCCGACCTGGGGGAGGGGGACGTGCTGGTCCGGCACATCTACATGTCCGTCGATCCCTACATGCGCGGCCTGATGGGGGGCGGTGTGGCCTATGCTGCGGGGTTCGAGATCGGCCAGCCGCTGTTCGGCCGGGTCATCGGTGAAGTGGCGCAGAGCCGCAATGCCGACTACCGGGAAGGCGATTTCGTCTATGGCATGCTCGACTGGGCCGACTGGTCCGTGGCGAAGGGCGGGGAGAGCCTGCGCAAGGTCGATTCCGCGCGCGCGCCCCTGTCGTACTATCTGGGCACACTGGGTTTTCCCGGCCTTACCGCCTATGTCGGCATGATGCTGATCGGGGAACCGAAGCCGGGGGAGACGGTATTCGTCTCCGCCGCGTCCGGCGCCGTCGGTCAGGTTGCCGGGCAGTTGGCACGGATTGCCGGAGCCCGCGTCGTTGGCAGCGCCGGCAGTGACGAGAAAGTGCGTTTCATTACCGGAGAGTGCGGCTTTCATGACGGTTTCAACTATCGCATCACGCCCAGCGTGCTGGAGGCCCTGCGGCTGCACTGCTCCGACGGCATCGATGTCGATTTCGAGAATGTCGGCGGGGAGACGCTGGATGCCGTGCTGGCCCATGCCAATCCCTTCGCCCGGATCGCTGTCTGCGGCATGATCAGCCAGTACAATCTGGCCGAACCCTACCACCTGAAACATGTGAACGAGGTCGTCTCGAAACGCCTCAACATGCGCGGCTTCGTGGTACGGGACCATGCGCACCTGATCGAGCAGTTCATCGACGAGACCGCCGGTCACATTGCCGATGGCACCATGGCGGTGGCCGAGGACATGATGTTCGGGCTGGAGAATTCCCCTGCCGCCTTCATCGGCATGCTGGCGGGCGAGAACTTCGGCAAGCGCGTGATCAAGGTCGGCGACGACCCCAATTGGAACTGAATTTCCGGGAGACGCTACATGGCGAAGGGATTGTTGCTGGTCGGTTGCGGCAAGATGGGCGGTGCGATGCTGTCCGGCTGGCTGGATGAGGGTACTGATCCGGGAACCGTGTTCGTCATTGAACCGACCGAGGCCCTGCGCGCGCCGCTGAGGGAACGCGGCGTCAATGCGGTCGCCACGGCTGCGGAACTGCCTGACGGCTTCTGGCCTGACTGCGTGGTTCTGGCGGTCAAGCCACAGATGATGGCCGACGTGATGGGAGATTTTGTCCGCTTCGTCGGGCCGGAGACCCAGTTCCTGTCCATTGCCGCAGGCACCACCATCGGCTTCTTCGAAGGGGTGCTGGGCCAGGAGGCGGCCATCGTCCGCACCATGCCCAACACGCCCGCCGCCGTGGGCAAGGGCATGCTGGTGGCCTGTCCGAATGCCCATGTGACGGAGGCCATGCGAACGCGGGCCGATGACCTGCTGTCCGCCGTTGGTGCGGTTGCCTGGATCGCGGACGAGAGCCTTATGGACGCGGTGACCGCCGTGTCCGGTTCGGGGCCGGCCTATGTGTTTCACATGATCGAATGCCTGACGGCGGCAGGTATCGATGCGGGCCTGCCGGAGGATCTGGCAGCACAACTGGCGTCCCAGACGGTCTATGGCGCGGGCGCACTGGCCCATGCCGCGCCGGAGGATCCGGGAACGCTGCGGAAGAACGTCACCAGCCCCGGCGGCACGACGCAGGCGGCGCTGGAAGTGCTGATGGCCGACGACGGGCTGGCCCCGCTGATGCGTCGCGCGGTGGAGGCGGCGGCCAAACGCAGTCGCGAACTGGGCGGCTGAGGGCGCGGCGACGTATCAGACGATCCGTCTGGTATCCCGGTTCTCCAGCACCGGAGCGGTGGCGGCGAGGTGCGCCATTGCCGCGCGGAGACCGCTTTCGTGCGGCACATTGCACTGCACCAGTGCCGCCTCGATCCCGGCCAGCGACCCCATGATCATGGGGTCGTTCAGGTCGCCCATGTGTCCGATGCGGAAAACCAGCCCGGCCAGATGCGACAGCCCGCCACCCACGGCGACATCGAAGGTTTCCCGTGCGGTCAGGCGAATTTCATCGGCGTCACCGCCATCCGTCCGCCGCACCACGGTCAGGGAGGTGGAGCGCTGCTCCGGGCGCAGGGCATTGAACTCCAGTGCGCCGCCGCGGTTCCATTCGGTCACGGCGGCCCGCACCGCACCGGCCAGCCGTTCGTGGCGGGCGAAAACGGCGTCCAGTCCCCATTCGTTCAGCATGGCGATGGATTCCTGCAGGCCGAAGATCAGATGCTCCGGCGCGGTGCCGCAGAACCGGCGGTACTGTTCCATCCCCAGCCGTGCATCCCATGACCAGTAGTCGCGCAGGGTGCCGACCCGCCGCGTCGCCGCAAGTGCCTTCGGTCCGGCCGCGGTGAAGGACAGGCCTGGCGGCATCATCAGGCCCTTCTGGCAGGCCGCGATCACCACATCGATGCCCCATTCGTCCATCGGCAGCGGGGTGGTCATGAAGGATGCGATGGCGTCGATGACCAGCAGTGCCGGATGGCCGGCAGCATTGATTGCGGTGCGCATCGCCCGCACGTCGGAGGTGACACCGGTCGCGGTCTCCGTATGCACGGCCAGCACGGCCTTGATGCGGTGGTCGGTGTCGCGGCGCAGGATATCCTCCAGCGCGTCGATATCGATCGCCGTGCGCCAGTCGTTGGGAATGGTCTCGATCTTCAGGCCGAACGAATTCGCCATCTCGCCCCAGGTCAGGGAGAAGCGGCCGGTTTCCGGCATCAGGATGGTGTCGCCCGCCTCGAACAGGTTGACGAAGGCGGCTTCCCACGCACCGTGACCGGAGGCGGTGTAGAAGAAGACTTCCCCGTCCGTGCCGAACAGTGGCTTCACCTTCTCGAAGCAGTCGATGGCGATGTCCATGAAGCCGGGACTGGCAAAATCCAGTGCCGGGCGATGCATCGCGTTCAGTATGCGATCGGGAATGTTCGTCGGGCCGGGAACCTGAAGGAACTGGCGTCCGGGGCGTGTGGTCATCTGGGAGTTTCCGTCTGCGGCAGGATCTTTCGGCACAGTAGCCGCGCCGTGCCGCCTGTCACCTGAGAAATGCAACCGGTATGCTACAGTAATGCTCAACCGGCGAGCCATTGGCCTGCCTGTGTTCGTGTATGGCGTAAGGAACATGGTGCAACAAGGGACTCACAAGACAGCCTTTCGCAGCCCGCGGTGCCAGGCACTGAGTGATTACTGGTGGAATCTGCGCGCGGAGACACCTGACGGCGTACCGACCCGTGCAATGATCGACCCCGGTCAGATCAAGCCCCTGTTGCCCTATCTGCTGATCCATGACCTGGCGACACCGGGCAAGTCCGTTCTGCGCCTGGTCGGCACTGCAATCGCGGAGCGGTTCGGGCTGGATCCGACAGGGCGCGATTACCTGGAATTCGTCAGCCCGGAGCGTCAGGCAGACGCCTATCACCACCTGATCTGCACTGCGACCCATCCCTGCGGCATGCGCGTGATCAACCGGGCGCGTTATCAGTCCGGCAAGTGGACGGTGGCGGAGGCGGTCGGCTATCCCCTGCGCCACCACAATACGGATGCGCCGATGATGCTGTTCCTCGATGATCTGGTCGAGGAGGCACGATACGACATGAACCAGCAGGAACACCCGGTCGCATTGTTCCATATTCCCGAGCGGGAATATCTGGACGTGGGCTTTGGAGTTCCGAATCCCCGCGAACAGGACGATGATGGGAACCCCATCACCCGAAAAGAGCCCTGATCCATGGAACCAGCCCTCTTGGTCGCGGTCGCCCTGGGTGGCGCGCTTCTCGTCGCCATTGCCGCCGTCATTGCCATCCGCCGCAGCACCGGGCAGCAGGACCCGGACGCGGCCATCGTTGCCGCGCGGGACCGGGCGGAAGCTGACTTGCAGCAGGCCCGGTCCGAGAATGCGGAGAAGGACCGGCGCATTGCCACCCTGGAAGCGGACAGTGCCAATGCCGTGAAACGCCTTGCCGAACGGGATGAGACGCTGGAGCGGCTGCGCGCGGACCTGCAGCGGGAAACCGCCGCACTGGGTGACCTGAAGGTCGAACATGCAAGCCTGAAACAGGCGCAGGAGAAGGATCAGGCGCGGGCGGAGGAACGACTGAAGGAACTGACCGATGCGCGCGAGCGGATGACGAAGGAGTTCCGGGAACTGGCTGACACGGTGCTGAAGGGCCACGCCACGACCTTCAAGGAACAGAACCGGGAGCAGCTTGACGGGCTGCTGAACCCGCTGCGGCAGAAGATCGTGGAATTCCAGACCGGCATGACCGATGCGCAGCGGCAGGCGGCGGCGGGGCAGGCAGCCCTGAAACAGCAGATCGAGTCACTGCAGAAACACAGCACGGCGATGACCCAGGAAACCCTGAACCTGACCCGTGCGCTGAAGGGCAAGACCCAGACCCAGGGGGCCTGGGGCGAGATGATCCTGGCCACGATCCTGGAGAAGTCGGGCCTGCGGGAGGGGGAGGAATTCTCCACTCAGCAGAGTGAAACCATCGACAGCGGCGAACGGCTGCGGCCCGACGTGGTGGTGAACCTGCCGAACGAGCACAAGATCATCATCGATTCCAAGGTCTCGCTGGTGGCTTTCGAGGCCTATGTGAATGCGGAGACGGAGGCGGAGCAGGCGGCGGCACTGAAACGCCATGTCGAATCCCTGCGCCAGCACATCCGTGGCCTGTCGTCGAAGGACTATTCCCGCATCACCGGGGCAACCACCGACTACGTGATCATGTTCGTGCCCATCGAAGGGGCCTTCGCCGCCGCGCTGCAGGAAAGCCCTGACCTGACCGGTTTCGCCATCGGCCTCAACATCACCATGGCCACCCCGACCACGCTGATCACCCTGCTGCGCACGGTCGGCAGCCTGTGGCAGGTGGAGCGCCAGCAGAAGAACGCGGAGGACATCGCCAACCGCGCCGGCAAGCTCTACAACAAGTTCGCGGGCTTCGTTGACGACGTGACCGACATCGGCCGCCACCTCGACCGCGCCGCGAAGTCCCAGCAGGCGGCGGTCAGCAAGCTGGTCGAAGGCAATGGCAACCTGATCACCCAGGCCACCCAGCTCAAGGCCCTCGGCGCCAAGACGACGAAGGAACTGCCACAGGCGATGGTGGAGGCGGCGGGGGCGAAGGCACTCGAGGGGCCGGACAGGAAAGCAACCGAGCCTGAAGCGGATGGCGACCAGGCGTGAACGTCCCGGGGATCATGAGCGGCATGGTGCTGACCGGCCATGGCGGGCCGGAGCGGCTGGAATGGCGGGATGACCTGCCCGTGCCGGAGCCGGGCGAGGGCGAGGTGCTGGTGCGGGTGGGCGCATCCTCCGTCAACAATACCGACATCAACCTGCGCGTGGGCTGGTACTCGAAGAGCGTCCGGGGGGACACGGCGGCGGGGACGGCGGATGGCTTCGGGGCCGACGTGGATGCAGATGGCGGCTGGTCGGGAGAAGCGCTGGCCTTTCCGCACATTCAGGGCGCTGACTGCTGTGGGCGGATCGTCGCCGCGGGTCCCGGGGTGGGCGCCGGGCGCGTCGGTCAGCGGGTGCTGGTGCGCGCGCTGCAGTCACCCCCGTCGCCGGATGCGCAGGTGGCGGTCACGACGCTCGGCACGGACTATGACGGCGCGTTCGCGGAATACACCAAGGTCCGCTCCAACGACGCGATCCTGATCGACTCGCCACTCTCCGATACGGACCTGGCCTCCTTCCCCTGCGCCTTCTCCACTGCGGAGGGGATGATCCAGCGGGTGAGGCTCGGGGCGGAACGGGTACTGATCACCGGCGCATCGGGCGGTGTCGGATCGGCAGCGGTACAGTTGGCGGGGCGACGCGGGGCGCGTGTCACGGCACTGACCAGCGCCGCCAAGGCCGCCGACCTGCGCGCGCTGGGGGCGGAGGAGACTCTGGACCGGGATGCCGACCTGCCCGAAGGCGCATTCGATGTGGTGATTGACCTGGTCGGCGGTCCGCGCTGGCCGGAACTGCTGGAAACCCTGCGCAGCGGCGGGCGCTACGTCACGGCGGGCGCCATCGCCGGGCCTATCGTCGAACTGGACCTGCGCACGCTCTACCTGCGTGACCTGACCCTGTTCGGCTGTACCCATCAGCCCGACAGTGTCTTCACCGACCTGGTCCGCTACATCGAAGCCGGGGAGATCAGACCCCTGGTGGCGGAGACCTATCCATTGCGTGAACTGCACGCTGCGCAGGAAGCCTTCCTGAGCAAGTCCCACATCGGCAAGATCGCGATCCGGGTCCGCAACTGACTTCTGAACTCCCACCAAAAAAAGGGGCCGGTACCTTGTGGGGTACCGGCCCTAGTTCCCTGTCTTCAGATCCTTTGGGGGATGGTCTGGACGGAGGGATTGGTGTGTTTCTGTGTGTCCTTGTGGTCCGCGATCCCGGTCAGAAGGGCAGGATCACGTCGAGCAGCTGCTGGCCGTAGCGGGGCTGCTGCACGTCGGTGAGCTGGCCGCGTCCGCCGTAGGCGATGCGGGCTTCGGCGATCTGGCTGTGGTTGACCGTGTTGGTGGCGGTGATGTCCTGCGGGCGGACGACGCCGGAGATCAGCAGTTCGCGCACTTCGAAGTTTACCCGCACTTCCTGGCGACCGGCGATGACCAGGTTGCCGTTCGGCAGGCGGTCGACGATCAGGGCCGCGACCTGCAGGTTGATGGTCTCGTCACGGTCGACGGAGCCGGTGCCGGTGTGGTTGCTGGTGTTGCCGACGCTGACGAGGCTGGTCGGGTCAACCGCATCCGGCAGGAAGTTGCCGAAGTTGCTCTGGAAACCGAGCAGCGAGGTGGCGTCGGTATCCTCCGAGGCGGCGCGGGCGCGGGAAGTCGAGTTGTTGAGCTGCGCCTGATCGTTGATCTGCACCTGCACGGTCAGGATGTCGCCGATCTGGGAGGCGCGCTGGTCCTTGAAGAAGGCGCGGGCGCCGGGGCGCCAGAGCGAGTTGGCCTGACGGATCGTCGGCTCCGGGCGCGGCATCGGCAGGCTGACGGTGCGATAGCTGCTCTCCGCCCGCGGGTCCTTGATTTCCGTCAGGTCCGGTGCCTTGCCGATGTTCTCGATGCGATCCACGGCGGAGCAGGCCGTGAGGGCGGCTGCGGTGGCTAGGATGGCCAGACTGCGGATCAGGGAGCTTCTCATGACATTTTGTCCTTCAGGGAGCGGGTGCTTCTGCGGCAGTTTCTGCCGGGCGGGGAGCTTCAGGGTCGGGTTCAGCGGGTAAGCTGCGACAGGCGGGTGCTGGCCGGGATCACGTTGACCTGGCCCGGGGCTGCGACGCGGGCCTCAATGGTCAGGCGGCTGCGGTCATTCATGACGCGGATGACGTCATTGCGGCCACCGTTCTCCATGGCGCGGCCCGATGCGGTCAGCAGCAGCCCGCCGTGGCGGTAGACCATGGTGACCGCCGCGCCCTTCGACACCATCACCGGGGTCTGCAGGTCGGAGACACGGATCAGGCGGTTGGCGGCGATGTGGCGCTTCGGGCTCATGCCCACCAGCTCGCTGACATTGACCACGGTCTGACGGCGCACGCGGTCCTGGCGTACCCGCTGCCAGCTTATGTCATCGTGGGAAATCTCGTCACCCGGTCGCACCGGGTGCGACAGCACCGGAATCTCGGTCATGACCCAGGCCCGGCCATGCAGACGCTCGCGCTGTGCCGCCGGGTCTCCGGCGGGGGATGCGACGATGACGCTGAACCGGCCGGTGCGCGGTGCATAGTCCATGCTGATGACCTCGACCGTCGGCAGCTTGTCGGTGGCGACATGCAGGGTGGACCGGTGTCCGGCCAGTTCGATCTGCAGGTCTTCGCCGTTGGTCTGGATGCTCAGGGCCAGTTCGACCTCGGCCATGATGTCGGCCATCGGCACGATGCGGCTGGCCCGGGTCACGGTGATGCGGTGCATCCCGGCGGGGGGCATCCAGCGTACGCCGCGGCTGGCGGCGATGCGGGCGATGGCCATGGGGTTCAGGGCCAGACGCTCGCCGGGTGCCGGGGCATGGGCAACCACCAGGTCGCCTGCCTGTTCCGCGCCGTCCAGCAGATCGTTCAGCGTGATCACCGGGCGGTCGATGATGATGCCCTGCTTCAGGGTCGCCATCATCGGCTCGACGGCGATGGCGGCGGTGGACAGGGCCATACCGGCCACGAAGGCACCGGCGGCGATCAGATTTGCAAGCGCGCGGTTCATGGCGATC